>CAYFZO010000004.1:63725-106529 GCA_964347615.1 uncultured Chromatiales bacterium | reverse complement strand
CGGCAATCGCTGCCTTGGTCTCGTCAAACTTCACTTCGAAGCGGTTCACCACTTCTTCAAGCAGTTCACCCCGGCTCACGACGTCGTCGGGAATGCTGTCCGCAGCCTCATACGCCAGAGACTCTTCGACCCTGGCCGCTTTGAAAGCGCGATAGATAGGTTCCTTCATGGCAAATACCTCTTATGGTTGGAATTATAGGAGATTCCAACTCTGCCTCCTAATCGAAGGAAAGCGATCGGTGGAAAGTACGGACGGTAGCAAACAGCCGATAAGCGATGAATCCCGGCTGAAAACGGGCGTTTCCGCCCTGACGTGCTTAGAATGGAACGGCACCCAGCGACTACTGCGCACGTCGTCCCTTACTTTCGGACGCTCGTTCGACGGCGCTGTCGTCGTGGACGGGAAAGCAATCCGAAGTGCCGGGAAGCCGGTGTTCACCCCGGTTGACGCACGGTGAACCCGCACCGAATGAGAGTGTAAAAAATTCCGTGTATCCGTCAATTAAAGATGATCGGTCACCCTCTCTGCGAATTCAATGATGAACCGATTCATCGCCGCAATTCCCCACCTCAATTCAACGGCACCGGAATAAAAGGCTGCACGTTCTTGCCCGGCATCTTCGACGACCGGCGCACGACCGCCCGTAGCCTGCCTCTGCCCCGGTGTCAGGAACTGCACCGGGCTGTTCAATTCCTGATAGGGACGACGATGCAGTACGCAGCTCCTTGTCGAAGGTCGTCACCCTGCTTCCCCGTCGCTGAAATAGGCGTTGACCACCGCCGGGTCGTGCCGCCACGCGCTCTTGGTCTTGACCCATAACTGCAGGAACACGCGCCTGCCGGTCAGGCGTTCGATCTCCCGACGCGCGCGCGTGCCGACGCGCTTGAGACGTGCGCCGCCGCGACCGATGACGATCGCCCGGTGGTTTTCCTTCTCGACGAAGATGACCGCCGACACCCGCGATACCGGTGCTCGCTCCTCAAACCGCTCGACTTCGACGTGCGCGGCGTATGGAAGCTCCTGGTGCAGCTCGAGCATCAACTGCTCACGCACCAGTTCGGCGGCGTAAAAGCGTTCGCTGCGGTCGGTCAGGCGGTCTGGTTCGAAGATGAAGTCCCTCACGGGCAAGCATCGACTCAAAGCTTTCGTCAAACCATCGAAATCGGCGTCGCGCAGAGCCGACAGAGGGAAGATATCCTTGAAATCGTGCTTGCGCGCCGACGCCTCGATCAACGCGAGCAAGGTGCTCTTGTCGCGCGCGCGGTCCACCTTGTTCAACAGGAGAAAAGCCGGTCTGCCACAAGCCTTGACCGCTTCAAGCACGGTATCGTCTTCGGGTAACCAGCGGTCGTACGCAACCATCATCGCCACGGCGTCGACGGCGTCGAGGGCGCGCAGCGCGTTCTTGTTCATCACGCGGTCCAGGGAATGGCGCGCGCGGCGATGCAGCCCGGGCGTGTCAACGAATATCAATTGGTGCAAAGGCTCGCTCAATACACCGCGAACGTTGTAGCGCGTGGTCTGCGGCTTGCGGGTCACCGGTGAAAGATGCGCCCCGATCAAGCGGTTGAACAGCGTGGACTTGCCGACGTTCGGCCGCCCGGTCAACGCGACGAACCCGCAACGCTTGCTTCCGTCTTCCACGTCTTCAGCGGCGCGTTGCCCGGATCCGTTCGAGCGCGCCGGCGGCGGCTTGCTGCTCGGCCTCACGCCTCGACGTCGCCTCCGCAGAGAACTCGACGTCCGGTGTTTCGACCCGGCACACGACGCGAAACCCGCCGCCTTCGGCTTTTTCGTGCAGTTCGTAGCGCGGCAAGGCCCCCCCTTGCGCTTGCAGATACTCCTGCAGGCGACTCTTCGGATCCTTCAGGGCCTCCGGCGACGGAACCTCCTCGATCCGTCCGCCGAAAGTCTCGGTGACGAACTCAGCGGCCCGGTCAACGCCCCGCAGCAAATACAACGCGCCGACCACCGCCTCGAACGTGTCCGCGAGCAAGGCGTCGCGCGCCCGCCCGCCGCTCTTGGATTCGCCCCGCCCGACGACGACCAACGACGCCAAGTCGATCTCGCGCGCGATCTCGGCCAGGGTCTTCTCCCTGACCAGATGCGACCGCAACCTGGTCAGCTCGCCTTCGGTAAAGGACGGATGACGTCGGTAAAGAAACTCGGAGACGAGCAGACCGAGCACCGCGTCGCCCAGGAACTCGACGCGCTCGTTGTGGTCGCGCGCGGCGCTGCGGTGGGTCAGCGCCTGCTGCATCAACGGCTCTTCGAGCAGGGCGCGACCGAGAATCGCACGAAGGTCACGCATCCCCGTCCCCGTCCCCGCCCCCATCAGAGGATCTTGCGCCCGATGCGCGAGACGTCAAAGTCGTTGGTGTTCCAATTCCAGTGCAACCAGATCCAGCCGGCACGTCCCACCAGATTGGCTTGAGGCACGAACCCCCACAGACGGCTGTCGTTGCTGTTGTCCCGGTTGTCCCCCACCATGAAGTAATGCCCGTCGGGGACTTTCCATTCGCCGTCGAAGTAAGCGTGGGCGCCTTTGTGGAGCAGGATCTGATGCTCGACGCCGTCGAGGCTTTCACGCGCGTAGCTCCAGCCGGATGATCCGTCGAGCGACGCGGAATAGTTTCCTTCGCCCGGGTCGAAGTTCACCGCTTCGATTTCGTCGCCGTTGATAAACAACCTGCTGTCCTCGTAAGCGACGTAGTCTCCGGGCAGACCGACCAGTCTCTTGATGTAGTTCTGCGACGGATCACTGGGGAAACGAAACACCACGACGTCACCGCGTCCGGGCTCGCCGGTCTCCCAGAACTTGAGACGCAGCATCGGCAGGCGCAAGCCGTAGGAAAATTTCTTGACCAATATGAAGTCGCCGATCTCCAAAGTCGGCAGCATCGAACCCGAAGGGATCCGAAAAGGCTCGAAGAAAAACGAGCGGAACACCAGCACGATCAGGAACACGGGGAAAAAGGCGTGGGACAGCTCGACCGGCCACGGGCGCTTGACCTGCGGCTTGCGCGGGCCGCGCGACAGTCTGTAACCCAGCAAAACGCCGCCGGTAACCAGCGTCGAGAGCGTAAGGATCGTCTCCAGATTGAAACCCATGAGGCTTGTTCCGCTTCGGCACCGACCTCAGGGAAGATCCATCCGGCGCACGTCTTCAAATTTCATCGCAACGATGAGACCGTGAACAAGAGCAACAAGCTGGTCGGGGCGAGAGGATTTGAACCTCCGACCACCGCAACCCCATTGCGGTGCGCTACCAGGCTGCGCCACGCCCCGACCGAAAATCGTGCACTCACGTCAATTCTACCCGCCACGTCAAGAATACGGAAAGAAACGCCGCTCTCTCGGATCATTCCTTGAGTAACGTGGCCACCTCCTCGAGCTCGGATCTCAGCTGAGAAATCAGCTGTTCGCTGTACATTCTCTTGACTTCGCTTCCGCCTCGGGACAATTGATTGCGGGCGCCGCTTATGGTGTAGCCCTGACGGTGCAGCAAATCATGGATCTGGCGGATGAGATAGATGTCCTGGCGGCGGTAATAGCGCCGGGCGCCGCGGCGCTTGGCCGGTTTCAATTCGGGGAAGACCTTCTCCCAGTAGCGGAGAACGTGTTGCGCGACGCCGCAAAGCCGACTGACCTCCCCTATCGTGAAGTAACGCTTCTCGGGGATTGGAGGAAATTCATTCTTCACGTACGGACGGCGGCACGGTGGCGCAGGCTTCCACTCTTTCCTTGAGCTTCTGCCCGGGACGAAATATGACGACCCGGCGCGCCGACACCGTTACTTCTTCACCCGTTCTCGGGTTCCTGCCGGGACGCGGGGCTTTCTGGCGTAACACGAAGTTGCCGAAACCCGACAGTTTGACGCCCTTTCCCGACTCGAGCGTGCTGCAGATCTCCTCAAAAAAGTCCTCGACAAACTCTTTTGCCTCCCGCTTGTTCAACCCGAGTTCGTTGAACAGGTTCTCGGCGAGTTCCGCCTTTGTGACTGCGCCCATTGTTAACTCCTTGTCAGCTCCTTAGATTGATTTTCAGGGACCGGGACAGCGCGGCGACCGCCTGGTCCACCAGTTCCGCGCAAACCGCGTCGTTTAGGGTGCTGGAAACGTCCTGAAAAATCAAGCCTAAGGCCATGCTTTTCTTCCCTTCTTCGATTTTCTCGTCCTCGTAGACGTCAAAAAACCTGATTTCACGCAGCAAATCCATGCCAAGCCCCCGGATGCAGGCTGCAATCTGCTCGGCGCCGACGTCGGACGGGACCGTGACCGAAACGTCGCGGCGCACCGACGGATACGGCGATATCGCCTCGAACCGCGCGACGCCGGACGGCGGCAACGCGTCGAGGTCGATCTCGAACAAGAACACGTCGTGTGCGACGCCGAGACGCTGCGCGAGCGACGGACTCAAGGCGCCGAGGCAGCCGATCGGTTCTTCGCCGAGGACGAGGTCCGCCGCCTGGCCCGGATGCAAACCGCGACGCGTCGAGCGGTGATACGAGGGCGACGGTGCGTTTTCCGCAAACAGGCTCTCGACGTCGCCTTTCAAATCGTAGAAGTCACAGCTGCGGGACGACTCGCTCCATTGCTCGGGATGCACGTCGCCGTACATCAGGCCCGAGATCATCAGGCGCTCGCCCCGCTCCGTGAAGCAGCGCCCGGTCTCGAAGATCCGCACCCTTTCCCGCTGGCGGTTCAAGTTGTGCTGCAAGGTCTTCAACAGGCCCGGCCACAACGAAGTGCGCATCACCGAGGTCGCGGGCGACAGCGCGTTGCTGAGCGCAAGCGCAGGTGCCTCGTCGAACTCGGCCAGAAGCACGGGATCGACGAAACTGTAAGTGACCACTTCAAAGTAGCCCCGTTCAACCAAGCGATCGCTCCACCGGTCGTTGCGTTCGCGGACGGTCTCGAGCGGCTCGCCGGCTTGCACCGCGACGCTGCTCTCGCCGCAGCCGATCTTGTCGTAGCCGTAGATCCGCCCGACCTCCTCGATCAGATCCTCTTCGATCTCGAGGTCGAAACGATACGACGGCGGCGTGCAATGCCACCCTCCCTTGCAGGCCCTCATCCGGCAACCCAGGTGGGTCAGTATCTTCGACGTCAGGTTGCGGTCAACCTCGACGCCGAGCCGACGCACCAGCGCGTCGTAACGCAATTCGATCGGGTCGGGCGCGGGCGCGGGCGTCGCGACTTCCTCGACTTCACCGAATTCGCCGCCGGTAATCCGTTCGAGCAGCTCGCACGCGCGTTCGACGGCGTACCTCTGCAGGCTTGCGTCGACGCCGCGTTCAAACCGCAGCGAAGCCTCGGTGTGCAGGCCGTACGAACGCGCCCTGCCCGCGATCGCCCGCGGCGAGAAGAACGCGCATTCGACGAGCAGGTTTTGCGTGGACCCGGATACCGCGCCGGCGGCCCCGCCGATGATGCCCGCAAGCGCAACCGGCCCGCGCGCGTCGGCGATCAGCAAGCTGCCCTCGTCGAGCTCAAGCCGCGCGCCGCCGATGACCTCGATGCTTTCCCCGCCGCGCGCGTAGCGCACCTCGACGCGCTCCTCGAGCTTGTCAAGATCGAACGCGTGCAACGGTTGCCCGAGCTCGAGCATCACGTAGTTCATCACGTCCACCACCGGGTGCACCGCGCGAACGCCGCTGCGACGCAGGCGCTCCTTCATCCACAGCGGCGTCTCGGCCGCGGAGTCGACGTTCTCGACGACCCGGGCGAGATAACGCGGACAAGCCCGCGGCTCGGCGACCTGCACCGGAAAACGCCGCTCGCGCGTCGCCGCCACCGCGTCCTGACGCGGAGGCTCCAGGTGAAAACCGCGTATCGCCGCGAGCTCGCGCGCGATGCCGAGTACGCTGAAACAATCGGCGCGATTCGGCGTCAAGTCCAGCTCGAACACCGTATCGTCGAGCTTCAGGTACTCGACCAGGTCGGTGCCCGCGGCAACCGAACCGTCGAGATCGAGCACGCTTTCCGAAGTTTCCTCAAGGCCGAGCTCGGCCGCGGAACACAGCATCCCCCGCGAAACCACGCCGCGGATCTCGGCCTCGCCGATCTCAAGGCCGTTGACCCAAGCACCCACCGGCGCGAACGGCGCAAACGTGCCTTCACGCACGTTGTCCGCGCCGCACACGACCTTCAGCGGTTTCGTTCCGCCCGCGTCGACCTCGCACACCTTAAGCCGCTCGGCGTTCGGATGCGCGGCGACGTGGCGTACGTGTCCGACGACGACGCCGGACAACGGCACCGCCGCGGGGGTGAGCTTGGCCACCTCAAGCCCCGCCATCGTCAGCGTCCGCGCCAACGCCTCCGGCTCGACCGGCTCCCCCAGCCATTCCTCGATCCACGACGAACAGAACTTCACGGCCTCAACGCCTGAACTGCCTCAGAAACCGCAGGTCGTTCTCGAAAAACAAGCGCAAATCGGGAACGCCGTAACGCAACATCGCCATCCGCTCGATCCCGAGACCGAAGGCGTAACCGCTCCAACGCTCGGCGTCGCAGCCGACCGCGCGCAACACGTTCGGGTGCACCATGCCGCACCCCATGACCTCCAGCCATTCGCCGCGGACGTCGCGGACGTCCACCTCGGCCGACGGCTCGGTGAACGGAAAATACGAGGGGCGGAAACGAACGTGCAATTGCTCGTCGTCGAAGAACGAACGCAGGAAAGTCTCGACGATGCCCTTGAGGTCGGCGAACGACGCGTTCTCATCGACGGCCAAGCCCTCGACTTGATGGAACATCGGAGTGTGCGTCACATCGGAGTCGCAACGGTACACGCGCCCCGGCGCAATCACGCGCAACGGCGGCGGACGCTCTTTCATGACGCGAATCTGCACCGGCGAGGTGTGGGTGCGCAGCAGGCGCCCGTCCTCGAGGTAAAAGGTATCGTGCATCGCGCGCGCCGGATGATGGGGGGGAACGTTCAGCGCCTCGAAATTATGGAAGTCGTCCTCGATTTCGGGACCTTCGGCGACCTCGAAACCGACGCGCAGGAAAAAGCGGCGAATTCGACGCAGGGTCAGCGTCACCGGATGCAAGGCGCCGCAATCCCCGCTCCTGCCGGGCAGGCCGACGTCGATACGCTCCTGCGCCGCGCGCCGCGTCGCCGCCGATTCCTCCAGCTCGCGCTTGCGCGACGCGAACGCTTGTTCCAGGGCCTGCTTGGCCTGGTTGACGGCGCGCCCGGCTTCGCGCCGCTGCTCCGACGGCAAGGCGCCGAGCGACTTCAGGCGTTCGGTCACAAGCCCCTTGCGCCCGAGGTAGCGCACGCGCAACCGCTCGAGCGCTTCGAGGTCGCCGGCGACGGAAACCTCTTCCAGCGCACGTCGCGTCAGTGTTTGAAGCGCATCACTCATCTGTGCCGGACTCAAACGCTCTATTCACGGGTGTTCCGCTTGCAACGCCTGCAACCAAGCAAGGCCGGTCCTGCTTTTCGCCGCTTCAACGTCGTTGCGGCAGTCGGGAAGCGCGCGAGCTTAGGAGGCGGCTTTGGCTTTCTCGGCCAGCTTGCCGAACGCGTCCAAATCGTGCACCGCAAGATCGGCGAGGATCTTGCGGTCCAACTCGATGCCCTGTTTGGCGAGACCGTTCATCATGCGGCTGTACGACAGACCGAAACCGCGTGCCGCGGCGTTGATGCGGATGATCCACAAGGCACGGAACTCCCGCTTGCGGCGGCGGCGGTCGCGGTAGGCGTACTGTCCGGCCTTGACGACGGCTTGCTTGGCGACGCGAAACAGCCTGCTGCGCGCGCCGTAGTAACCCTTTGCCTGCTTCTTGACTTTCTTGCGCCGTACGCGGGCGTCGCCGCCGTGTTTCACCCTGGGCATCGAAACGCTCCCGCCCGGTCAGGCGTACGGCAACAGCTTGCTCACCTGCCGGGAGTCGTTGCCGTGTATCAGTGAAGGTGAACGCAAACCGCGCTTGCGCTTGGAACTCTTCTTGGTGAGGATGTGGCTCGCGTACGAATGACGCTTGCGGAACATCCCCGAGGCGGTCTTGCGGAAACGTTTTGCGGCGCCGCGATTTGTTTTCATTTTCGGCATGGTCTTACTCTTATCGCCCGTCGCACTATCTCTTCAGCGGCGCCAGCACCATCACCATCTGCCGTCCTTCCGACTTGGGATGCTGCTCGACGAAACCGTAATCCCGGAGATCGTTCTCAACGCGCTGAAGCATCATCAGCCCCCGGTCCTGGTGCGCCATCTCGCGCCCCCGAAAACGAATGGTCACTTTCGTCTTGTCCCCGTCGCTCAAGAACCTCATCAAACTCTTCAGCTTGGTCTGGTAATCGGCGGCGTCGGTTCCGGGCCTGAACTTGACCTCCTTGACCTGAATGTTTTTCTGCTTCCTGCGGGTTTGCTGAGCTTTTTTGTCCTGACTGAACTTGAACTTGCCGAAATCCATGGTCTTGCACACCGGCGGGTCGGCGTCCGGCGCCAACACGACGAGATCAAGATCGTTTTCATGCGCAACCCGTTTTGCGTCGTCTATCGGCACGACTCCATGGTTTTCACCGTCTTTGCCGATCAGACGAACTTGAGGATACGTAATCTCCTCATTCAGGCGGTTTCTCCTTATTGTGCGAATCAGATACCTCCTAAGGTCGCGCCGGCTTCAGTTCCGGCTCAATGTGTTTCAGGAAATCAACAAGCGGCATCGCGCCGAGGTCTTCGCCGCTCTGCTTGCGCACGGCAACGGCGTTCTCCTTGACTTCTCGGTCGCCGACGACCAGTAAATACGGCACACGAGCCAACGTGTGCTCGCGAATCTTATAGCCTATCTTCTCGTTTTTCAAGTCGGAAACCACCCTCAGCCCCCGCTCGTCAAGCGTCCGGACGAAATCGCGGACCTTGTCCGATTGCGCCTCGCTGATGTTCAGCACCACCGCTTGCACCGGCGCCAGCCACAGCGGCAACCGCCCCGCGTAATGCTCGATCAGGATGCCGATGAAACGTTCGAGCGACCCCAGTATCGCCCGATGGATCATGACCGGCGTGCGCCGCGTGCCGTCTTCGGCGACGTACTCGGCACCCAAGCTCGCGGGCATCGAGAAGTCCACCTGCACGGTGCCGCACTGCCATTCGCGCCCGAGGCTGTCTTTCAGCGTGAACTCGATCTTCGGTCCGTAAAACGCGCCTTCGCCCGGGTTCTCCTTGTACTCCAGACCGCTGCGGGCAAGCGCGCGCTGCAAAGCCGCTTCGGCCTTGTCCCACAAAGCGTCGTCGCCGACCCGCCGTTCCGGCCGCGTCGAAAACGCGACCGATACTTCGTCGAAGCCGAAATCCCGGTAGACCTCGAAAGTCACGCGAATCAACCCGACGATTTCTTCCTGCAACTGATCTTCTTCGCAGAAGACGTGGGCGTCGTCCTGAGTGAAGCGCCGCGCGCGCATCAGGCCGTGCAAGGTGCCCGAAGGCTCGTTGCGGTGAACCACGCCGAATTCGGCGACGCGATAGGGCAGATCGCGGTAGCTGCGCAGCTGCTGATTGAATATCTGCACGTGCGCGGGGCAGTTCATCGGCTTGATCGCGTAGTCGCGCTTCTCCGACTCGGTCGAGAAGATCATGTCGCCGAATTTGTCCCAATGTCCCGAGCGCTCCCACAGACTGCGGTCCAGCATCTGCGGCGTCTCGACTTCCCGGTACCCCCCGCGCTCGGTCATCGCGCGGACGTAGTTCTCGACCAGGCGGTAAAGCGTCCAGCCGTTCTCGTGCCAGAACACCATGCCGGGCGCTTCCTGCTGAAAATGAAACAGGTCCATCTGCCGCCCGAGGCGGCGGTGGTCGCGCTTTTCGGCTTCCGCCAGACGTTCGAGGTAGGCGTTCAGCTGCTTGTTGTCGGCCCAAGCGGTGCCGTAGATACGTTGCAACATCTCGTTGTTGTGGTCGCCGCGCCAGTAAGCGCCCGCCAGCTTGGTCAGCTTGAACGCCCGCAGATGACGGGTGTTCGGCACGTGCGGGCCGCGGCACATATCGACGTACTCCTGGTGGTGGTAGAGGGCGATGGTCTCGCCGTCCGGGATCTCCTCGGCGATCCGTACCTTGTAGTCTTCGTTGCGCTGCTTGAAGACCTCGACCGCCTGATCCCGGGTCACCACTTCGCGCACCACGTCGTAGTCCTTGCGCACCAGCTCGTTCATCCTTTCCTGGATCGCCTCGACGTCGTCCTGGGTGAACGGCCGGTCGCTGGCAACGTCATAGTAGAAGCCGTCCTCGATGACCGGCCCGATCGCCATGCGCGCTTCGGGGTAGATCTGCTTGACCGCGTGACCGACGAGGTGAGCGAACGAGTGGCGGATGATTTCGACGCCCTCCCGGTCCTTGCCGGTAATGATCCTGAGGTCGGCGTCGGCGTCGATCTCGACGCACGCGTCAACCAGACGACCGTTGACTTCGCCGGCGAGTGCCGCTTTCGCCAGCCCGGCGCCGATGGATTCGGCGACCTGCATCACGGTAACCGGGTGGTCGAACGTCTTCTTCGAACCGTCGGGAAGGGTGATTGTCGGCATCAACGCTCTCGGTAAACAACGGTATAGGCGCGATTGGATTCGAACCAACGACCCCCACCATGTCAAGGTGATGCTCTAACCAACTGAGCTACGCGCCTATGAGGCGGAGGCGATTATACAAAATGAACGGTTTCATATCGCGTCCCGGAGCGACGCCAAGTCGCTCTCTCCGAACGCCTGCCTTCTCAACGCGGCAGCTTCGTCACGCAACCGCGCGGCTTCCTCGAACTCGAGGTTGCGCGCGTGGCGGTGCATCCGCTCCTCGAGCCGCCTTATCCGCCGCACCATCTCCTCGAACGGGAGAACCGGCACCTCACGCGGCCTGCGCTCGGCGACCCGGCGCCGGGCGCGCTTGTCCCGACCCTTGACTCCGCCGGCGTACGCGCCTTCCATGACGTCGACGACCGCTTTCTCGATGCCCTTCGGCGTAATCCCGTGACGCTTGTTGAACGCCGTCTGCTTGGCGCGACGGCGGTCGGTCTCCTTGATCGCCGCTTGCATCGAGCGCGTGGTTTCGTCGGCGTACAAAATCGCCTTGCCGCGCAAATGACGGGCGGCGCGGCCGATGGTCTGCACCAGCGAAGTCTCCGAACGCAAGAACCCTTCCTTGTCGGCGTCGAATACCGCGACCAGGGACACTTCCGGGATGTCGAGCCCCTCGCGCAGCAGGTTGATGCCGACGAGCACGTCGAACGTGCCCATCCTCAGGTCACGGATAATCTCGACGCGCTCGACCGTGTCGACGTCCGAATGCAGGTAACGAACCTTGACCTCGTGCTCCAGCAAGTAATCGGTCAGATCCTCGGCCATGCGCTTGGTCAGCGTCGTGATCAGAACCCGTTCGCCGAGCGCGACCCGCCGGTGGATCTCCGACAGCACGTCGTCCACTTGGGTCGAAGCCGGCCTGACCTCGACCTCGGGGTCGAGCAGCCCGGTCGGGCGCACGACTTGGTCCGCGACGACGCCGCTGCGCTCGCGTTCGTACTGCCCGGGAGTCGCCGAGACGAAAATCGTCTGCGGCGACAACGCCTCGAACTCCTCGAATTTCAACGGGCGGTTGTCAAGCGCCGACGGCAGCCTGAAACCGTGCTCGACCAAGGTTTCCTTGCGCGAGCGGTCGCCACGGTACATGCCGCCGAACTGCGGCACCGACACGTGGCTTTCGTCCATGACCATCAGCGCGTTATCGGGCAGGTAATCCAGCAGACAGTGCGGCGGTTCGCCCGGTTCGCGCCCGCTGAAGTAACGCGAGTAATTCTCGATGCCGGTGCAGTAGCCGAGCTCGGTCAGCATTTCCAAATCGAAGATCGTGCGCTGTTCGAGGCGCTGAGCCTCGACCAGTTTGTTCAAGCGGTTCAACTCCTCGAGCCTGTGCTTGAGCTCCTTCTTGATTTCCTCGATTGCGTAAAGCACCGTCTCGCGCGGCATCACGTAGTGGGATTTGGGATAAATCGTCACGCGCGGCACCCGGCGCAACACGTCGCCGGTCAGCGGGTCGAAATAGCTGAGCGATTCGACCTCGTCGTCGAAGAATTCGACCCTCACCCCCTCGCGGTCGGACTCGGCGGGATGCACGTCCACCACGTCGCCGTGCGCGCGGAAAGTGCCGCGACGCAACTCGACGTCGTTGCGCCTGTACTGCAGGTCGGCGAGACGCTTGAGCAACTTGCGCCGGTCGAGACGGTCGCCGCGGTCGAGATGGATGACCATGTTCATGTACTTGCGCGGGTTGCCCAGACCGTAAATCGACGACACCGTCGCGACGATGATGGTGTCCTTGCGCTCGAACAACGCCTTGGTCGCCGACAACCGCATCTGCTCGATGTGATCGTTCACCGACGCGTCTTTCTCGATGAAAGTGTCGCTGCTCGGCACGTAAGCCTCGGGCTGGTAATAGTCGTAGTAAGACACGAAATACTCGACCGCCGCCCGCGGAAAGAACTCTTTCATCTCGCCGTACAACTGCGCCGCCAAGGTCTTGTTCGGTGCCAGGACGATGGTCGGGCGCTGGACGCGGTCAACTACGTTGGCGACGGTGAAAGTCTTGCCGGAGCCGGTCACGCCGAGCAGCGTGAGGTGCGAAAGGCCATCCTGCAGTCCTTCGACCAACCGGTCTACCGCTTCGGGCTGATCGCCGGCGGGCGCAAACCCCGCCTCAAGGTGAAAGTGCCGTTCCATGCTCGTGTGTCTTCAAGATTGTCCTCGTTTCGATTCGAGTTGTCGCTCAGCCCGATACGATAAGCCCGTCATAAAGGCGGCTCCTGCGCTCCCGGCCGTCGCGGCGCTTGGTTCGAGGCCCGCGGCGACTTCGCCGGGCTTCAAGCCGCCGTGCGGGTCGTGAACGCACGTGCCGGCTGCCATTATAGTACTCTCACGGCTCGGGCGCGACGAGTTGATTTTGCGGATTCGAACCACGTGAAGAGACGGCTTCGGCAAGACACACCGCACTAAGGTGACGGAAAAAACAATGGAACAAAAGCAACGGAAAGTCTTGCGCTATCACCGACTTTTTTTACCGGAAAGAGAGATACGCGGGAAAAACGGGCTCCACTGGATCTTATTGAATATCGAAGCTTTCTCGTCCTTTTTTCTGCCCGGGTGGAAACTCATCCCCGACCCGACCGCTGCGGATATCGTTTTCGTGCCCTATAGGGGCAGAAAATCTCCTTCGCCTTATTATCGTTATTATTCGTTTCTGGTCCGAGAAAAATTCGGTTTCCGCCCTTTAATCTGCTTCTGGAACAACGAACCACAGCTGCAGAAGCATCCAAACGAAAATGCAGACTACACTTTCGGTTTCCGACCGACGAGCGACAGGAATTGCCAGATACTTCATTTTTCAAGCCTGTTGGACATGGGGTTTAATCCCCTGGAGAACGCGAACAGGGAATGGCATGCTCCTCGCCTGGACCCACTCCGAAAAGTCACAAAATTCTGCCATTTCATTTACGAGAACAGGAGAATAATCAAACGACAGGATTTTTCCCGAGCCTTGACGAAGTACAAAAGAGTGGACAGTTACGGCAGGGTTCTCAACAATATGCCGAGAATACCGCCTCGGCCGGAACCTGACAGGCTCGACTGGTTCAGGTATTACAACGGGAAAGGCGATACACCCCGAAGACTGCCCGGCATGGAGGATAAACTCCGGGTGATGAGGGGTTATAAATGGGACTTATATACGATTTGCCCAAGGCTTTAATCCGCAAGGGTTTGATGGGCAGATGGTAAAATAAGGACGTGAAGACACACCGCACAATCCGTTACCGCGTACACCCGCGCACGAAGTCAAAATCGGACAAGTTGTTCGGACAAGCGGGTGCCTGCCGTTTCGTATGGAATCACTTTGTCGGCAAGTTGCGAGACGAGTATGTTTATTATGGCGAGTGCAACCCGTACTTCAATCGGATTGACAACAAGCGCGGCAAGCCACCTACGGCTAGGGTATTCAAATGGCTACGGGACTCCACGCCGTGGCTCAAGGAGCATTCTTGTCATATCACCCGCGGTGTCCTGCCGCAGATTGAAACGACCTACAAGCAGTTTTACAAGGGCAAGGGCGGTTTGCCCCGGTTCAAGGGCAAGTATGAGAGTGAACCTTTTATCCCTTTGCCGACGGGCACGTTCAAGTTGAAAGGCGACTGGCTTCACGTACAGAAGATCGGTCAGCTGAAACTGGTCGGGAGCAACCCGTACCCGGACGGGAAGCCGGCCAGCGGCACTCTGAAGCATGAGGCTGGTCGTTGGTATGCGTATATCGTTTACAAGATAGAGCAACCGGAGGCGTCGTTGCCGCACGAAATCAGGGCGGTCGGAATTGACCGCAATTGCGGACAGTTGGCGACGTCGGACGGAATGATCCATGCCCGCCGCAGCATGATGCTTTATGAGGCACGTCGCCGCCGCTATCAACGAATGATGTCTCGTCGGGACAAGGGCGACCGCAAGGAGAGGCGCGACCCGTCTCGCCGTTATATGCAAGCCCGTTGCAGGCATCAGCGGGCGCACAAGAAGTTATTGCACGCTCGGTTGGACTGGTGCCACAAGGTATCTCGTGAGATAGCGAACAAGTACGACGTCGCGTATTTGGAAGACCTGAAAATCAAGCACATGACTGCGAGCGCAAGGGGGACAAAGGACGCACCGGGTAAGAACGTCAAGGCGAAGTCAGGGCTGAACAAATCAATACTGGATACGGGGTGGAGCATATTTGAGCGTTGCCTGAGTTACAAGATGAGTGTAGAGAAGGTACCGGCGCGGTATACAAGTCAGCGTTGCAGCGCTTGCGGACATACTGAAAAGGCGAACCGCAAGACTCAAAGTGAATTCGAGTGCCGCTCATGCGGTCATCGGGACAATGCGGATGTGAACGCCGCGTTGAATATCTTGGCCTCCGGGAATGGGGCAACTGGACGTGGAGCTGGCGACATTGGTCGGGCTACGAAGCGTCAAATTGATACGAGAGTCCTTGGGGCAAATCGTATATAATTCCCTTATAAATTCGGGATTGCTTTCGAAAACCATTCTCTTGATCACTACGTCTCAGAAAAGATATTCCACTGCTTGGCGGCGGGAAACGTCCCGATCTACTGGGGCTGCCCTCAAATAGCCGAATACGTCAACCCGAAACGCTTCATCAACTGCCATGACTTCGACTCTTTCGACGAAGTCATGGAAAAAGTCAAGGAAATAGACAACGACCCGGCGCTGTATGAGGAATACGTCGCCGCACCCGCGATCCTGCCCGACTCCCTGATATACAGAATCACCGCGGATACGTACGAAAGAGTTCAAAGGATCGCCGAAGAAGCGGTCGCCAGACGCAGCTACAGGGAAACGAAATTGGAGAAGTCCTTGCGTCTTTTCCTTATGTTGATCCGAGGCTTGGGAAATTATGAGACCGTCGTCTTTATTCTCAAAGGAAAGTCAAGAAAGCTTGTACGGAGAATGATGAAGTTCAGAAAGGTGCCTGAAGCGAACTGAAAACGCGGCGTACTCGCCGGCGGTCCGGCTCTCCGACCATCGAGCGGAAAAACAAGACGAGACGCAGAGGTGATAAGATAAGCCCGCCCTGAAACCCGTAGCCGCCTGCAAAATTGCCCGTTGACCTTTCAAACCGCGTGGGGAACGTCAGCCCCTCCCAGACGCTCAGTATCGGTGCGTTGGCCGCGAAAATCCGCGCCGAAGGCAAGGACGTCATCAACCTCGCCGCCGGGCAACCCGACTTCGACACGCCCGAACACGTCAAGCAGGCCGGCATCGCTGCAATCACCGAAGGCCGCACCAAATACACGCCGGTCGGCGGTACCGCCGCGCTGAAAAAAGCGATCGCCGACAAGATGAAACGCGAAAATCGGCTCGACTACGACGCCGAGACCCAAGTGTTGGCGTCGTGCGGCGCCAAGCACAGCCTGTACAACTTATGCCAAGCACTGCTCAACGAGGGCGACGAAGTGATCGTTCCGGTCCCGTTCTGGGTATCCTACCCGGAGATGATCAAGCTCTCCGGCGGCAAGCCGGTGTTCGTCACACCCAAAGACCGCCGCAAGCTGAAAATCGACGCCGACGACCTGCGGCGCGCGCTGACCGCCGACACCCGGCTGCTGCTCCTGAACAGCCCGAACAACCCGTCGGGCGCGGTCTACGAAGAACAGGAACTGCGTGCGCTGGCGGAAGTGCTGCTCGAACGTCCGAAAATCACCATCGTCAGCGACGACATCTACGAACATCTGACCTTCAGCGGGCACGCGTTCTCCAACGTCGTCAACGCCTGCCCCGCCCTTTACCAGCGCAGCGTCGTCGTCAACGGCGTCTCCAAAGCCTACTCGATGACCGGCTGGCGCATCGGCTACGCTTGCGGCCCCGCCGAGGTCATCGACGCGATGAAGAAGATTCAGTCGCACAGCACCTCCAACCCGTGCTCGGTCTCGCAAGAAGCCGCCCGCGCCGCGCTCGAAGGCCCGCAGGACTTCGTCAAGGAACTCAACCGCTCGTTTGAGGAAAGGCACGCGTGCATCTACGAGATGCTGCAGGAGATAGACGGCGTCGAATGCCGCCCCTCCGCCGGCAGCTTTTACGTGTTCCCGGACTTCTCGGCGGCGATCGAGGCGCACCCGACCGTCAAAAACGACCTTGAACTCGCCGAGTACTTGCTGAAGGAACTCTGCGTCGCGACCGTGCCGGGAATCGCGTTCGGCATGACCGGATACATCAGGATGTCGTTCAGCACCGACCTCAAAAGCATCGAAACCGGCATCGCCCGGATACGCGACGCGCTGAAATCAGCGGGTTGAGAAGCAGCGCGCGCAGAACGCCGCCAGAACGTCACTTGACGGCCTGCCGCACCGGTTGCCCGGCCGCCCTCGACAGGCCGCCCAAAATCCGCCTGGCGGAGGCGCCGATTGACCGCCCCCGACCGCGACATTAAGATAGCCCCCCTGCCGCGTTCCCCGGTAGCTCAGTTGGTAGAGCGGGTGGCTGTTAACCACTAGGTCGGCGGTTCGAGCCCGTCCCGGGGAGCCAGTTCACCGCTCGGACGTTACACGAACGTCCCTGAAACGTCACAGGGACGGGAGCGACCGGATCGACCCGGCTGTTCGGCAAGGACTTTCCGCTCCCCCTTCACTCCATCATCTTCGCCAGATTCTGCAATCCCGCGTCGTACACGCCGGCGAAGGTCTTGACCATCTCGTCGGCGTCCTCGGCGTTGAAGGTCGAGGACCAAGTGACCCTGGTCGCGTTGCCGCCGGACGGTTCGACCTTGATCGTGCCCACGTAATCGGCAATCGGCCACGGCCCCTTGAACAGGCTGTAGGTGTACGAACTGCCGTCTTTGTAGTGGAGCAGCCTTTCATAAACCTCGGCACCGTCGCCCAGCACCAGAACGCGCACCATGCCGCCTTCCTTGACGATAATTTTATCAACCGCCGGGTGCCATTCGTCCACGGTGAAGAAACCGCCGACCATCCGCCACACCTTGTCGGGGGCTTGGTTGACGACGACGTCGCGGGAAACGCTCAGCTTGCCTTTGCCGTGCATATCGGCGTATGCAGCGGCGGTAATCAGCAGCGGAATGATTGCGAAAACAAGTTTTTTGAAAAATCCTCTGATCACGTTGTTCCTCCGGTTACAGGTTTGTGAATTGGAAGATATGTAGCGCCATAGTATAAGACCCTATCTATGCACGGATCTTATACGCCCGTACTATTCGATTTAACACGCCTTGTGCGACTTCGTAAGGCAACGCGGCACCGCGACGGCGGTTCGGGTGCACCGTCACCAGGGTCTTGCCGCCTTGCGACAGCAGGTGCACCTGCAGCAGTTGCGTTCCGACGTCCGCTCCCGCCGGACGGTAGCGAATCAAGTAGACGCCGCGGCTGCGGTCAACCCGGTGCACGCTGAGTCCCGCGCGGTCGAGGGCGACGCCGAGACCACGCCACACGCGGCTGTACGGCCGACCGATGACCAGCGCGGGGGCACCGCTGAAGTTCTTGACCTCGATCTCAAACCTGACGTTCTCAAGCGGCGACGTCTCGACGCGCCCGCTTTCGCTCAGTGACGCCAGATAGTCGCTCAGGTCGTACAGGATCTCGACTTCGGTCTCCCGGTCGCTGAAAGCGAGCTGCCACTCGCCGCCGCTGAACGTCGCTTTACGATTGGCGAGATAAACGTTGGTCACGGCGTCCGGAGCGCGTTCGACGCGCATCCGGAACGCGTCGCGCACGCGGAGTCCGGCGCCGAAGTTCAGCCTCTGTTCGCGCCAGGCGGTTTCGATGTATCCGTGCAACGCGCTTTCATCAACGATCTCAAACCCGTTGTCGGTCCAGAAGGAAATCAGATGGGGCCACAGGCCGTCGGGGGTCGCCCCGACCGCGAGCCAGCTCAGGTTGTCCTCGCTGCGCAGACGCATATCGAGACGCGGCGGCAGCACTTGGGCCGCGGCGGTCGCGCCTTGACGCATGGCGGCGACGTTATAGACGTCCCTGGTCTCCGGGGGGTCGAGGTCGGGCGGCACTTCGAGGGCTTCGTTATCGCTGCCGCTGTCGCCGCCGAAAACCGGCAGCTCGAGTTCGTCCATGATGGACTCGCCTTCGACGCTGCATCCGTGGAGGCACAGCGCCAACGCAACAACCGCCGTCGGAGCCTTCGCGTTGAACATCGCTTTCAAACGACGCCGGCTTGTTTCATCGCCGCGCGTACGCGGTCGTGGTAGCGCTCGGACAGCGGCGTCAGGGGCAAGCGGATGCCCGCGGGAATCAACCCCATCTCGTGCAGCGCCCACTTCGCCGGAATCGGGTTCGATTCGACGAACAATTCCCGGTGCAAGCCTTGCAGTTCCTTATCCAGACGCAACGCGGTCTCGCGGTCTCCCGCGAGCGCGGCCTTGCAGGTCCGGTGCATCTTCGCCGGCGCGACGTTGGCGGTAACCGAAATCACCCCGCGCCCGCCGTTCAGCATCATCTCGGCGGCAACCGGATCTTCGCCGCTGTACACCGAAAAATCGTCGCCGCAGGCGCGCATGATCTCGTAGCTGCGTTCGAGCGACCCCGACGCTTCCTTGATGCCGACGACGTTCTTGAGCTTGCTCAGGCGGGCGACGGTGTCGGGAAGCATATCGCAGGCGGTGCGCCCGGGGACGTTGTACAGAATCTGCGGAACGTCCACGCTCTCGGCGATCAGCTTGTAGTGCCGGTACAACCCTTCCTGCGTCGGCTTGTTGTAGTACGGGGTGACCAGCAGGCAAGCGTCGGCACCGCACTCACGCGCGCGTTTCGTCAGCTCGAGCGCTTCGGAGGTCGAATTCGCGCCGGTGCCGGCGATGACCGGCACCCGCCCGCGGACCGTCTCGACCGCCTTGCGCACGACTTCGCAGTGTTCGTCGAAGTTCAGCGTCGCCGACTCGCCGGTCGTTCCCGCGGGCACGAGTGCGTCGGTGCCGTTTTCAAGGTGGAACTCGATGAGCCGGGCGAACGCCGGGTAGTCAAGCTCGCCGCCCGCGGCCATCGGCGTCACAACCGCCACCATGCTGCCGTGAAACACTGTCACCTCATCGTCGGAAACGCGCTTGTCAACGCGGCTTACAGGGATTTCACCGCGTCGAGCACTTCCTCGACGTGGCCCGCAACCTTGACCTTGCGCCATTCACGCCGAAGCACACCTTTCTCATCGATCAAGAAGGTGCTGCGCTCGATGCCGCGCACTTTTTTCCCGTACATGTTCTTGGTCTTCATCACGTCGAACAGCTTGCAGACTTCCTCTTCGGGATCCGCGAGCAGCTCGAACGGAAACTTCTGCTTGGCCTTGAACTTGTCGTGCGCGCTCAGGGTGTCGCGGGAGACGCCGAAAACGGCGGTCTTGCGGCGCTTGAACGAAGCGATCACGTCGCGGAAGTCCTGCCCTTCCCGGGTGCATCCCGGGGTGTTGTCGCGCGGATAGAAATACAGGACCAGGCGCCTGCCCCTGAGGTCGGAGAGCTTGAAATCGCCGCCGCCGGTGGCCGGCAGCGAAAAATCGGGAACCTTTTTGCCGACTTCGACCTTGCTCATGGACTCATCGTATTTTCACGCGGCTCGCACGTCAATTCGCACCGCCCGCGGGAGCGACGCCGGAGCGGGGCCACGCCTTGAGCACCGCGTTGACCAGAGTCGCGAGCGGGATTGCGAAAAACACGCCCCAGATACCCCAGATGCCGCCGAACACCAGCACCGCAATGATTATGGCGACCGGATGCAGGTTGACGATCTCGGAAAACAGCAGGGGCACCAGAACGTTGCCGTCGAGAAACTGCAACACGACGTAAGCGATCATCACGTACATGAACTGGCTATCGAAAGCCCACTGGGCGTAGGCGACCATCGCGACCGGAATCGTGACCACCGCGGCGCCGATGTAAGGCACCACGACCGAAACGCCGACGAGAAACGACAGCAACGGCGCGTAATTCAGCCCCAGCAACTCAAACACCAGCCAACTGACGCCCCACACGACGACGATTTCGATCAACTTGCCGCGGATATAGCCCGCGATGCCGCTGTTGACCTCGACCCAAACCGCCCTGGTCAAAGCTTGATCTTCCTTCTTCGGCAACAGTTGCGTAAACCAAGCGATCAGGCGATCCTTATCCTTGAGAAAGAAGAAAATCAGCAGCGGCACCAGCACCACGTAGACCAAAAGCGTGATGAACCCGGCGACCGAAGCCAAAGACACGCTTAACAGATTCTGCGCCAGGGAAGTGATCTCGCTCTTGAGGCTGGCGATCACCTGCCGCACGTGATCGTGTTCGATGTACCCGGGATAACGGTCGGGCAGCTGCATCAACGCGCTTTGACCGCGCGCGATGATTCCCGGGAGATCTTGCAGGAACAAAGAAATCTGCGTCGACAGCAGCGGCGAGATGCCGAATATGGCGACCGCCACGACGGCGACGAATCCGAGGTAAATCAGAAGCAGCGACAAGGCACGGGGCATACCGCATTGTTTCAGGAACGACATGCCGCCGTCGAGCACGTAAGCGATGACCAAGCCCGTGATGACCGGCGCCAGGATGTCTCCGGCCACGGTCACCACCGCGACGCCGAGAATCAGGAACAACAGCAACAAGACGACTTGCGGGTCGGATAGGTGCCGTGTCCACCAGCTTTGAATCAAACTCACTGCGGTTGTTTCCTGATGACGGGTCAGAGGAGGGCGTTGCAGGGAATTATATACAAAAATCTACAAGGGCTTCTGCCTCAGTTTGACACTTCGCAGGCCGACCGACGTCGCCGCCTCCGCGTCCGGTTGCCCCGTTCCCGGAGGTCCCATGCCCGGACAAGACGTTCATGCGGCATCGACCACCGCATTGTCCCGATGACCGCATGAGCGGCTCTCGAAATCGCTTTGCGTCTTGCGATTCGCCTTTGCCATACAACCGCAAGCGTTGCGGCGCCGGCTCGCGTAAGCCGCCGGCACCTTTTCGACCCTCATCCTGTAGCCCAAGCACCGCTCGAACTTATGCCAGCCCGGATCCGGTATCTCCCGGTTCAAACCGGCTTCCTGCGCGACGTGCTTGTCCGGGGCTTCCGCCGTGCCTTTCGCGCAGGCGGTCACGCCCTTGGCGTTCGGGTCTTCCGAATAGGCGACGTCATGCTTGTTCGCCGACTCACGAGACAGCTGACGACACCGGTCCGAACGGGCGTGCAGCAGTTTCTCGCTTGTCTTCCGGTGCATCAGTTTCGCCCGCAAATACCGGTTCCATATAAGACGACGGGCGAAACGACGGGCACCGGCCGACCCGAACAACTTCCTTGCTCTTGCCTCAGCCCGAGGAAGCACGCGGCGGCGGATTGTTCCATGAACTTCCATGGCGTTATTTCATGACGTGCTTGTGAATCATTATGCGGGTTCAGGCATATAATTCCGAAATCTTACCAGCACCGGACGACGCCGAGCTCGGGAAAGTCGGCGCCGGACGCGCCGGACCGCAAAACCGCGGGGAAGCGTCCTGCTAGAATACGCCGAATCACGGCGCAAAGACGAACCGCGCCCGCGCGCCGCCGGAAAAATCATCGAAGCACCGCTGAAAAGCCACCAACGACATGCGCGTCTCTCAATTCCCGATCGCAACCACCAGGGAAGTGCCCGCGGACGCGGAAATCACAAGCCACCGCCTGATGCTGCGCGCGGGCATGATCCGTCGCGTCGCTGCCGGGTTGTACCTGTGGATGCCGACGGGGCTGCGCGTGCTGAGGAAAGTCGAAGCGGTGGTGCGCGAGGAAATGGAGGCGGCAGGCGCGATCGAGTTGCTGATGCCGGCGGTTCAACCCGCCGAACTGTGGCGCGAATCGGGACGCTGGGACGCTTACGGCCCCGAGCTGCTGCGTTTCAATGACCGCCACGAGCGTGACTTCGTCTTCGGCCCGACGCACGAGGAAGTGATTACGCACCTCGCGCGCAACGAGCTGACGAGCTACCGCCAACTGCCGGTGAACTACTACCAGATCCAGACCAAGTTCCGCGACGAGATCAGGCCGCGCTTCGGCGTCATGCGCGCGCGGGAGTTCCTGATGAAAGACGCTTACTCCTTCCACCTGGACGACGAGTCGCTCGACGAAACCTACCGTGCGATGTTCGACGCCTACTCCCGCGTCTTCGACAGGCTCGGCGTCGAATACCGCGCGGTCGCCGCCGATACCGGCACGATCGGCGGCAGCGCGTCGCACGAGTTCCACGTCCTCGCCGAAGCCGGCGAAGATGCAATTGCTTTCTCGAGCGACGGTGATTACGCGGCGAACGTCGAACTCGTGCCGGCGCCGCCCGCGGGCGAACGCCCGCCGCCGACGCAAGCGATCGAACCCACGGACACGCCGGACGTCACCACCATCGAGGCGCTCGCCGCCCTGCTCAAGACGTCGGCTGCGAAGTGTCTCAAAGCCTTGTTCGTCCAGGGCGCAAACGGCGACGTCGTCGCCCTGTTCCTGCGCGGAGACCACGTGCTGAACGCGGCGAAAGCGCAGAAGCATCCGTGGATCGCGGAGCCTTTCGCGTTCGCCGACGAGAAGCAGATATTGAAGGTCGTCGGCTGCCCGCCGGGATCGCTCGGCCCGGTCGGTCTCGACAAGTCGGTCAAGGTCGTCGCCGACCGCGACGCGGCGGCGCTGAGTGACTTCGTCTGCGGCGCCAACCGCGAAGGCTTGCATTACACCGGTGTCAACTGGGGGCGCGACGCGCCGGAACCGGCGGTCGCCGACCTGAGGAACGTCGAAGACGGCGAACCCTGCCCCGACGGGCACGGCGTAGTGAAGATCAAGCGCGGCATCGAGGTCGGGCACATCTTCAAACTTGGCAGAAAATACAGCGAGGTGATGAAGGTTGAGGTGCTGGATGAAAACGGCGAGTCGAAAATCGTCACGATGGGCTGTTACGGCATCGGCGTATCCCGCGTCGTCGCCGCGGCAATCGAGCAGAACCACGACGACGACGGCATCGTCTGGCCGGCGCCGATGGCACCCTTTCAAGTCGTCATTACGCCGGTGCACGCCAAGCGTTCAAACGCGGTCAGGCAAGCGGCCGAACGCCTCCACGACGAACTTGAAGCCGCCGGCGTCGAGGTGCTGCTGGACGACCGCGACCTTCGCCCCGGCGTGATGTTCGCCGACGCCGACCTGCTCGGTATCCCGCACCGCCTCGTCGTCAGCGAACGCACCCTGAAGGACGACCGGCTCGAATACAAGGCGAGACGCAGCAAGCAAGCGGAAATGATTCCGTTGCAAGCCGCGGTTGCGCACGTGACGCAAAGCGCGAAAACATGAGCTCGGCGGCGAAAAGAATCGGGAAAACCATTTCGGTACGGCCGGTCGCGTTGCTGTCCGCGGCGTTGATTGCGGCGGCGGCGGGGTGCGGGCCGCAGCCAAGCCTCGAGAGCGAAGCAGTGCAGGCCACGACGCTCACGGACGCCGTCAAATGCCGGCATCTCGGCACCGCAAAAGTGTCGGCGGGAAGAGATTTCCTGCCGGGCGACAAAGACGAGAGGATCAAGGGGGAACTGCTGACGAAAGCGCGCGAGCTGGCGGTTGAGGTCGGTGCCGACACCGTCGCGGCCTCGGGTGAAATCACCGACGGCGCCCAGAACTTCAGGCTGTACATCTGCAACGTGCAACCGTGACGCCGCCGAAGACAACCCGCGTCGGGCTTGCACGCAGCCTCGGAAAAGCCGCAACGCGCCGAGGCTTGTACCTCTTGCTTCCGGCGGCGGCCTTGCTCGCCACAGGCTGCGCGTCGCCGCCGCCGCCCGACGTCAGCAACGCTTGTGCGATTCTCGAAGACCGCGGCGCTTGGTACCACGCCGCAATCAAAGCGCAGAAACGCTGGAACATGCCGGTCGCGTTGACCCTGGCTTTCATTCATCAGGAATCCTCGTTCAAGGCCAACGCCAGACCCGAGCGTAAAAAGCTGTTCGGTTTCATCCCGTGGAAAAGACCGACGTCGGCGTACGGTTACGCGCAGGCGACCGACGCCGCTTGGAAGCAATACAAGAAAGAGACCGGCAGGTGGTTCGTGCGCCGCAACAGCTTCGCCGACGCTGTGGACTTCATGGGGTGGTACAACAACAAAAGCGTCAAGACGCTCGGCATCTCGCCGAACGACGCTTACAACCTCTACCTCGCCTACCACGAGGGCTGGAACGGCTACCGTAAAAAAAGCTATCTCAAAAAATCATGGCTTCCGCCGGTGGCCAGGAAAGTTCAGAAGCGCATGCGCACTTACGAGAGGCAACTCGCCTCGTGCGCCGACCGCCTGAAGAGCCCGTGGTACCGGCTGTGGGTCGACGCGTCCGTGGCCGCACGGACCTGAAGCCGGTCTTGCGAACGCCACGTGCCTGCGCGCCGAGCAGCGGCGTCAGCAAATAGGCCCCAGCAAATAGGCATCGGCAAATAGGCATTGGCAAATACTTGGCGCGGATGCCGAGCCTTGGCCGTAGCGGAGACGAACGCAGGGTCAGGTGCGGGGTTCATCCCCTCTTCCTTGATGACTTGCAGCCACTCGACCGGCGGGCGATAGCCGGTAATCGGTTTGCCGTTCTCGAGCAGCACCGGCGGCGTCGCGTACAGCCCAGGTTGGCCAAGCTGGCCGTAACGGAGGCGAACGTGGAGGCGAACGCAGGATCAGGTGCGGGGTTGTATCCCCTCTTCCTTGATGATCTGCAGCAACTCGACCGGCGGGCGGTAGCCGGTAATCAGTTTGCCGTTCTCGAGCAGCACCGTCGGCGTCGCGTAGAGCCCGACCAGTTCGCCGAGCGCAAGGTTGTCGTCGATCGGGTGCTTGCAGTCGCCGCGCTCGACCGGCTCGCCGCGCTTGGCGCGGTCCAGCGCCGCGCGACGGTCTTGCGAACACCACACGCCGATCGCCTGCGCACGTGCCTGCGCACCGAGCAGCGGCGTCAGCAGATACCTGACGCGGATGCCGAGCTGAGCGTACTCGTCGATCTGGCTGTGAAACTTCCGGCAATAAGGGCAGTCGGGGTCGG
This sequence comes from uncultured Chromatiales bacterium, assembly GCA_964347615.1. Lineage (GTDB taxonomy): Bacteria > Pseudomonadota > Gammaproteobacteria > Poriferisulfidales > Oxydemutatoraceae > CAYFZO01. The sequence continues at coordinate 80,997 of CAYFZO010000004.1, read as the reverse complement.
AAAAAACGTTGACCGTGTAACGGTGCCGCGGCGGCGAATAGACGATGACTCCGGCGTCTTCTATCTGCGCGACGGCGTCGCGGCGCATCTCATTGTGCACTTGCTCGGTCAAGTTAAGGTCCGACTTCAAGTCGTAGAGTACGCCGACCAGCGCGAAACCGCCGTCCTTGCTCAGGTAATGGACTTTGCCGCCGAAAACCAGCTCGTAGACCCCGGGAATCGGCGTGGGCTTGAGCGCGTCGGCGGCGTTGCGAACCCGTTCGCTCAGCGCCGCGTTGCGCTTCAATTCGTACGGCGTGCCGGCGAGCATGAATCCGCCGTCGCCGCTCAGGTAATACACGTTCCCTTCGGAAATCACCTCGTACACGCCGGGAATCGCCGCGCGCCTGACCTCGCTGACCTCGACGTTCGAGAAAGCCCGCGCAATGTATCCCTGCGCCTGCTCCCTGCTCATCACGGCGCCGGTCTCGGCGGCGAACGCCTGCACCGTGAAAACCATGCCGGCCACGACGCCGACGATTGCGCTCTGCCCGTTCATCCCCGCTTCTTTCAATACTCGAACTCGGACAGCGCCATTGTAATTGATCCGCCGAAGAGCTGGTCCGAATTTTCCAGCTCCTGGTGCTCAAGACGCACCAGACCGACGTCCGGCGCGTACCACTCGTCGGTGGTGAAGGTCACCTTGTCCCTAGCGATGCTCAGCGCGCGGGGCACTTCGATCGTCGCCGTCCCGCGCAGGTGCAAGCATCCCTCGAAACGTCCCGCCGGCGTCTCGACTTTCGCGTCGGTCGCTTCGATGCGCCATTCCATCTCGTAATCTATCCACCGCTTGAGCGTCCTCCTTTTGGTCTCAAACGGACGCTCGAGCAGATGCGGCTCGACTTGGTACGACCAATCGGTTCCGACCTTGACGGGGTACTTGATCACGTAGCGCTTCTGCATTCCCGGACGCGGGCGCGGCTCGTCGATGGTGCGCTTCGACACCCGCACGATGCCGTCGTCGTGCCGTTGCAGATAATAAAAATTGCCGGTGTTGGTCTTGCGCACGGAATAAACCCTGCCTTCGAACTCGCGCTCACCGAGATTGGTGATCTGCAACCGGCTTTCGCGGCGTTCCTTCGGGGTGACTCTTTCGACTTCATACCACCAGGACAGACCTCGTTCGAGGGGAAAATACCCCTGAGGAGGCTCGTTCCCGCACGCCGCCAGCAAGACGCACGCCGCGACGACGGCGAAATGACGCGCGACGTTCACTTCTCGGGCAATTCGGGGTCGGGCAGGTCGTAAATCACGATGCGCTCGACGTGCTCGTCGATCCAAGTTTGATCCCCCTCTTGCGCCTGGGTCTTGATCGTTTCGGTCTTACCCAGCTGCTTGATGCCCCGGCGCAGACGTTTGCCGGCTTCTTCGATTTCACGGTGCAACAGCGGAGAATAAGGCAGGTGGTAGCCGCGCGGCGCGGAACTCACGCGCTCTTTCTCGAGCGACAACACCCACAGGTACACCTCCCCCTTGTCGCCGCTGGCCTTGCTGGGTTCCTTGACGTACCCCGACAGCATCACGAACTCCTTCGGCAAAGACCCACGCACGGGCCACCCGCTCAAGCCTTCAAGCGACAGATAGGTCACGTAGTAAAGCGCGCCGGTGAGAACGATGGCGCTCAGCTTGATCCACGCCGGCCAGCGCGAATAGACGTTCAAGCTCAGCAGCAACACCGCAAGCGCAACGTAAGCGACGGTGATGCCGAAGGTCGCGCCGCTCATCCGGTCCCCACGTTGACCAAGGACTTGTGCAAGGTGTTGACGTCGGCGACGCTGCCGTCCGAGGTCACGCGGAAACGCACCGCGGTGCGTTCGTCGCCCACCGACTCAAGCTTGACCTTTGCGTAGTACAGAATCTCAAGCACCGGGTTGACCCGGGCGAAGCTGACTTCGGCGGTCACCGGCTGGTTGGTGTTCGACTTGTAGTAGTGGAGATTCACGACGTATTCCCCGGGCACCACCCGGCGAAACGTCACGATTTCCTGGTTGATCGGGTTGATGACCTGTCGACCGTCAACCTCCAGCACGTCGTTGGCGAGACCTCGGTCGTCCCGGTCAAGGTGCATGAACCCATCCTCGGTGTTCCTGAACCAGACGATCCGCCCGTCGGGATCCTCGACCCAGGTATCGACGTCGTCGGGGACGTTGTCCGGCCACTTCACCGTCACGATGTACTCGGCTTTCAACTCAACCGCGCCGGTTTTCGCCGGAGGATTCAGAAACATGATCGTGACCAGAAACAGGAAAGTGAAAATCAACAACGCGTTGAACAGCAAATCGGTGAACGGGTCTATCTCGCTCGCCCGTTTTTTCCGCATGAACGCCATCGTCCTTGTTTCGTCTACGCGCCGCGCGCGGGTCTGTTGCTGCACAGGGACTCGGTGAAATTCACCGTGCTCGCCAGTAAGCGGTCGGCGCCGCGGTCGAGCATCAGGTATTGAAAACCGAGCAGCATGGTGCCGAGCAGTCCGACCAACGTGGTATCCAACGCGACCCTCATGCCGCGCGTCATTTCGGCGAACAGCACGTGCACTTGGGAAGGATCGAAAGACAAGGAACCCGACACCGAGGTCAGCATCAGGATGAAACCGACGACCGTGCCGAGCAACCCGAGCTTGATCAGCAGGGCGGCGAAGAACCACCCGGTCTCGTGGGTACCGGTCGCTTTCTCGATCAACACGTCCTCGAGACGCGCCGCGTCGCCGGCGGCGGAAATCTTCCGTTGCCAAACGCCGGCGACGTAGTCGCTGACCAGGGAATGCTTCACCGGACGTTCGCCGAAACACAGCTGGCCGTCGGCGAAACGCAGGTCGTCCGCACCGGAGATGAGAACGCCGAGTTCGTTCAGTTGCGAAGACAAGAACAAGCTGCGCGCCGCGCAGTGTGCGGTGCCGCCGAAAAAGATTGCAGCGATGACCAGGGAAAGCCCGGTCGGGTCGGTGCGCACCACGTCCTGCACCAGTTGATGATCCCAAGCAATCCACAGGGAGACCGCGAGCACCGTGGCAAAAATCAGCCACTGCATCAGCAACGCGTGCACCGGGTACACTTCGTTTTCGCCGGTCAAATTCTTGCCGGTCAAACTTTTACCGGTCAAATTTTTACCGGTCAAATTTTTGAAGTCCGTCACGTCGAGCAACCTTTATCGCAACAACGCGCTTATAGTATCATTGCCTCATCCGCTTGAAGCGTCGTCCCGGCGGACGACGCGGGCGGTGACTCACGACCGCACGGATACAACGCCATGTTCGAAGACACCGACAACCGAACCCGCTATATCGTTGCAACCCTCGCGTTCGCTGCCTTGCTCGTTGCATTTGCGGCTTCCGCGGACGCAACCCGCACCGGCGCCAGAACCGAACAGACGGTCAAAATGGCCTACGTCAAGCACGCCGCCGAAGTGCCGCCGAAACTGTCGAACCTCGAGCTGCCGCCCGAAGACGACGGCGTGCGCGGCGGAAAGCAAGGCATCAAGGACAACAATACCACCGGCCAATTTCTCGGCCACCGCTACGCGCTCGACAACTTCATCCTCGCTCCCGACGACGACGTGCAGGAAGCGTTCGAGAAGGAATTCTCCAACGGCACGCGACACTTCATCCTCGACGTCGGCGCCGCCGATCTGCTTGCGATGGCCGACTCCGAACAAGGCAAGCAATCGTGGTTCTACAACGTCGGTGCCGGCGACGACCGCCTGCGTACCACCGATTGCCGCCGCAACGTGCTGCACGTCGCGCCGAGCCATTCGATGCGCGCCGACGCGCTCGCGCAGTACCTGATCGCCAAGAAGTGGAACCGGTGGCTGCTGGTCGTCGGACGCAGGGACGACGACGTCAACTTCGCCGCGGCGGTGCGCCGCGCGGCGAAGAAGTTCGGCGGCAAGATCGTCGCCGAGAAGCCGTGGGAATACGGCCCCGACATGCGCCGCACCGCGGCCTCGATCGTCCCGCTGTTCACCCAGGACGTTGATTACGACGTGCTCATCGTCGCCGACGTCATCGGCGAATTCGGCGAATACCTGATCTACCGCACCTGGACGCCGCGCTTGGTCGCCGGCACCCAGGGACTGACCCCGGTCGCTTGGCACCGCAGCCACGAGCAATGGGGAGCGGCACAGATACAAAGCCGCTTCTTCAGAAACTTCGGGCACAAGATGTCGGAAAAGGATTACGCCACGTGGTCGGCGGTGCGCATCATCGGCGAAGCGGTTACCCGCACGAACTCGGCCGACGGTGAACGCATCGCAAGCTACGTCCGCGGCAAGCGCTTTGAATTTGCGGGCTACAAAGGGCAGAAAATGTCGTTTCGCCCGTGGAACCTGCAACTGCGTCAACCGATACTGCTGACTTCTCCCAAGTCGCTGGTGTCGGTGTCGCCGCAACGCCAATTCCTGCACGAACGTTCGACGCTCGACACCTTGGGCTACGACAAGCAGGAAACTTCATGTCAACTGGAGGAAACAGCACGATGAAAACCAAGCTTTCACCCTTGTTTCTCGCCGCCGCGCTGCTGGGCACCGGCGTCGCCTCAACCGCGGCCCCGACCGTGGCCGGAGCCGCGCCGCACGTGGTCTACGTGACGAACGAGAAAGACAACACCCTCAGCGTCATCGACGGCGAATCGCTCGAGGTCACCGACGTGATCAAGGTCGGACAACGCCCCAGGGGCATCGCGCTCAGCAAGGATCAGAAGCTGCTGTACATCTGCGCGAGCGACGACGATCAGATTCAGGTCCTCGACCTCGACACGCTCAAGATCTCGAGCAAGTTGCCGTCGGGACCCGACCCCGAGCTGATGATCCTGTCGCCCGACGGCAAGACGCTGTACGTCGCCAACGAGGACGACAACCTCATCACCATCGTGGATCTCGAGACGCGCAAAATCAAAGGCGAGATTCCGGTCGGAGTCGAGCCCGAAGGGTTGGGCATCAGCCCCGACGGCAAGACCCTGGTCAATACCTCGGAGACAACTAACATGGCGCACTTCATAGACACCTTGACCAGCAAGGTTACCGACAACGTGCTGGTCGGGTCGCGCCCGCGCTTCGCCGAGTTCACCCGCGACGGCAAATACGTCTGGGTTTCGGCCGAGGTCGGCGGCACGGTGCACGTGATCGAGAACGCCACGCGCGAGATCGTCAAGGACATCTCGTTCAAGCTTCCGGGCATCAAGCCCGAGGCGATTCAACCGGTCGGCGTGCGCATCAACAACGACGACTCGCGGGCTTTCGTCGCACTCGGTCCGGCGAGCCGGGTTGCGGTCATCGACGCCAAGACCTACGAGGTCGAAAAATACCTGTTGGTCGGCCAGCGCGTATGGCAACTTGCCTTCAACGCCGACGGCAGCCGCCTGTATTCGACCAACGGCGTCAGCAACGACGTTTCGGTGATCGACACCGAAAAACTGCGCGTACTCAAGTCGATTCCGGTAGGCCGCTACCCGTGGGGCGTCGCGGTCAGGGAGCTTTGAACCGACGGTGTCTCGCGCATGACTGCAAACGCCGCGCCTCCCCTCGCCCTCGAAGCGAAAAACCTCAGCCACTCGTACGGAAAGTTCCAGGCGCTGAAATCGCTGGACTTCTCGATTGCGCGCGGCGAGTTCACGGTTTTGCTCGGGCACAACGGCGCCGGAAAGACCACTTTATTCTCGCTGATCACCGGTCTGTACCACAGCGGCGACGGAAAGATTCTGGTCAACGGCCGGGACCTCAGAAAGCAGCCGACCAAGGCGCTCGGACACCTCGGCGTCGTGTTCCAGCAACGCTCGCTCGACGTGGACTTGACGGTGTGGCAGAACCTCAAATACTTCGCCGGACTGCACGGCATACCGTCGGCGCAGGCGAAACGCCGCGCAAGCGAGGAACTCGAACGGCTCGATATGCTCGGTCACTTCAACGATAAGATCCGCACGCTCAGCGGCGGCCAGGCACGACGCGTCGAAATCGTGCGCGCGCTGATGCAAGAACCCGAACTGCTGGTACTCGACGAACCGACTTTCGGCCTTGACATACGCAGCCGCGGCGTGATCCTCAAGCACGTGCGCGCGCTGTGCGCCGAAGGGCTGTCGACGTTGTGGACGACGCACCTGCTCGAGGAGGTCGAGCCCGGCGACAAGTTGCTGCTCTTGAAAGCGGGTGAGCTGGTCGCGCAGGGCGCCACCGGCGAAATCACGGGCGAGACCGACCCGTCGCGCGTGAGACAACGATTGATCCCTCTGCTGTGATGGAAGCCGGCGGCGCAAAACCGATTGAGCGCAGACTCGGCGCGGGCGCTTTCTGCCGTTGCCTGTCGGCGATAGCGCACCGCGAGGTGTTGCGCTTTCTGCAGCAACGCGAACGTTTCATCGCGGCGCTGGTCAGACCGCTGGTGTGGCTGTTCATCTTCGCCGCGGGATTCCGCTCGGTGCTCGGAGTCTCGATCATTCCGCCTTACGAAACCTACGTGCTGTACGAGGAATACATCACGCCCGGACTGATCGGCATGATTCAGCTGTTCAGCAGCATGCAAACCTCGCTGTCGATGGTCTACGACCGCGAGATGGGCAGCATGAGGATACTGCTGACCAGCCCGTTGCCACGGTGGTTCCTGCTGGTCAGCAAGCTGCTTTCGGGCGCGCTGATTTCAATCTTGCAGGTCTACGTGTTCCTGCTGATCGCGTGGTTTTGGGAGGTGCGCCCGCCGCTCGGCGGCTACCTCACCCTGCTGCCGGTGTTGCTGGTGACCGGCTTGATGCTCGGCGCGATGGGGTTGTTCCTGTCGTCGCTGATCAAGCAACTCGAAAACTTCGCGGGTATCATGAACTTCGTGATCTTCCCGATGTTCTTCACCTCGTCGGCGTTGTATCCGCTGTGGAGAATCAGGGAGTCCAGCGTCCTGCTTTACAATATATGCCTGTACAACCCGTTCACTCACGCGGTCGAATTGATCCGCTTCTCGCTGTACTCGGCATTCAACGGCGAAGCGATGACGATCGTCGTCGCAGCAACCGCGCTGCTGATTGGGTTGGCGGTGTACGGATATTCGCCGTCGCAGCAACTGCTCGGCGGACGGCGACAGAAGTAGACCCGGCGAAGAAGCCTGGCGAAGAAGCCTGGCGAAGAAGCCTGGCGAAGAAGCCTGGCGAAGAAGCCCGGCGAAGAAGCCCGGCGAAGAAACCCAGCATGGGCGACCCCTTAGGGGCGACCCTTCCGGGGCAACGACTCTCCCGGCGCACCCGGAAACGGCCGCCGGGCGCCCCGAGCAGCGGCGGCGTTGCCAGACGACGACTAGGCGACGCCTACTTGATGGACTTGAGATAGGCGACCAAGTTTGCGATTTCCTGATCGTTCTTCAAGCCGATAAACAACATTCGCGTATTCTTGATGAACGTCCTCGGGTTCTTGACGAACTCGGCGATGGTGTTTTCGTCCCACACCACGCCCGACGCTTTCATCTGGTCTGAATAATTGGGGTAGCTCTCGAGCGTACCGGCCTTGCGTCCGACAACGCCGTAAAGACTCGGCCCTATCTTGGAAACGTCCTTTTCAACGGCGTGACAGACCCCGCATTTGATAAAGGTCTTGCCGCCGGCCTCAGCGTTACCCGCCGCGGCGCCCGCCGCGGTTTGGGCGTTGGCTGCCTTTGCAGCGTTGGCCGCGGTCTCGGCGTTGGCTGCCGTTGCAGCGTTGGCCGCGGTTTCGGCGTTGACCGTCGCGACCGCGCCGAAGAGTGCGAACGATAAGGCAACGGCGACGCTTGATGTGATGGAACGCATTTTTGATCCTCCATTACTTGATGGCTGTTGTTTAAGGGTTTATCGACGGCCGTGATGTACCAGCCCGGTGAACGGTGAAATCGTCAGTCTCTCCTCAAGATCGCGCAACCCGCGGTGGCTTCTTCCCACGCTTCGACGTAACACGCGCTGATTTTGTTGCGCCGATGAATGCGACCGAAATTATATCCTTTGCTGTCGCTTGCGACCCAAGTGAAGCGGCGGTTGTCGGGGTAAATCACGCCGAAAAAGTCCTTGCGCCCCTCGCTGTATTCGAAGTGGCCGCGAAAACGACGGTCTTTTTGTTCGGTGATGTACACCGTCTTTTCCCATTCCTTGAACCCCTTGAGCTCGGAAACCGTTTGGTTGAGCCCCCGCCATTCGCCGACCAGGTTCGGAGTTTTCCTGTCGTAGTAAGTGAACAAGCCGCCGAAAAACACGACGGCGGCGATGATCGTCAGATAAATGTACTTGTCTTCCTTGATGAAGTCAGGAATCGGCACGGTTTCCTCCCGGCGGCGAGCCGCCGACTGTGGTTTGCCCTGAGCTTACCCCGAACTTACCCCGGGTTTGCCCCGGGTTCGCTTGGACGCCTCTTAATATGCCACATCCGCCGACGCGAGCAACGCCACCGGGAACGAACGGACGTAACGAGCGGACGAACGCGGGCGAGCATGGGCGAGCATGGCGGCGGACGGGCGCGGTTTACCGGGCTTTTATCGGTCAAAACCGCTTGCGGGGCGCGGCGCCCGAAGCATCGCCCGAAGCATCGCCCGAAGCATCGCCTCGGCTGAAATCATTCGGAACGGCTGTTTGAAAGCGGGGCCTTTTGTTTCATAAATGTTCTGAATTCATACAATTTATTATCATTCCCAAATCATGCTATATTCCATTGAATACCTGAAACCACAACGTCCAACCAAGCGGAGGAGTGATTGACATGAGACACGCTGTCACGCGTCGCAAATTTCTGACTTCGGTCGCCGCTGCGGGAGCCGCGCTGGCTTTCACCCGAACGTCGGTCGCAAACAACCACAACAAGAACGAGCCTCCCGCGTGGGACGCCATCCGCGAACACCTGTTCCAAGACAAGGAGATTCTTCCCGGCGACGGCGTCGTCGAGATCATCGCGCCGGTGCGCCCGCCGAACGGCGGCGACGTCACGGTGAAAATCGCGGCGGCGTTTCCGCAGACTCCCGAACGCTTCCTGAAAAAACACTATCTTGTCGTGGACGAAAACCCTTCCCCGGTCGCGGGCGTGTTCACGCTGACGCCGGAAAGCGGCGTTGCCGACGTCAACACCCGTATCCGCGTGAACGCTTACAGCGAGGTGCGCGTAATCTCGGAAGCCAGCGACGGCCGCTTGTACATGGACTCGACTTTCGTCAAAGCCTCGGGCGGCTGCTCGGCACCGCCGACAAACACCGACCCGTTGGCGAAGCTGGCAATGGGCAAGACCACGCTGCTCAACGAAGGGAAGACCGCGGACGGCGCGCGTAAATTCCACCTTTCGGTGCTGCACCCGAGTTACTCGGGCCTGCAGAAAGACCAGATCACCCTGCTCTACATTCCGCCTCACTACGTCGCAGACGTCGAAGTCAAGAACCGCAACGGCGAGCTGATCTTCGCGGTCACCGGCGACATCTCTTTCAGCGAAAACCCTAGCTTCGGCTTTCATTACGTCCCCCGCGGAAGCGACGATCTGTTGTCGGTCAGGATAATGGACTCGCGCAAGAAAACCTTTGAGTCGGAGTGGCCGGTCTCATCGGTGTAATAAGTCGACCGCCGTAGACCAGGAGCTGAGCCATGCATTCCGGCGCTTTGCTTCAAGAGACCATCACCGCCTTGGTCCTGTATATCCAAGCGACGTTGGGCGTTACCGGCGCGATCCCCAACCCCGAAGTCAAATTCATGCCGCAAGAGGAAATAGCGATGCGCGCCTGCGGCGAGCATTGCAGCAACGTCCGCGGGTGGTTTTCATACCGGGACAACGTCGTCTACATGACGCTCGACAGCGACGTCTTGGGAAACATGTACGACCGCGGCGTCCTGCTGCACGAACTCGTGCACCACGTCCAGCATCACCGCGACTCGCCGCGCCTGCACAACGACTGCGCAACGTGGAAAGCGCGCGAGTGGCAGGCGTACGGCATCCAATACGACTGGCTGCACCAAAACCGGGTAGCGGTGAAGACGCAAACCTTCAACACCTTGCTGGTCGGGTTCAGCCGCCTGGACTGCACCGACGCCGCCAGCTTCGTCTCTTCGGGCCTCAGCATCGAGTAAGCCCGCGCGGCGCCTCCGAAGCCCTTTACGGAAGACCTAAACTCCTCCCCGATAAGAAAGGAGACGCGGCTTAGCGAGGGGGGACTTCGCGCGGTTCAAGAAAAGCCGCGACGTCGCGCCCTAAGGCAAGGAACCTCTGCTCCAGCAACACCGGCTGCTCGCAATCCAATACGACTGGCTGCACCAAAACCGGGTAGCGGTGAAGACGCAAACCTTCAACACCTTGCTGGTCGGGTTCAGCCGCCTGGACTGCACCGACGCCGCCAGCTTCGTCTCTTCGGGCCTCAGCATCGAGTAAGCCCGCGCGGCGCCTCCGAAGCCCTTTACGGAAGACCTAAACTCCTCCCCGATAAGAAAGGAGACGCGGCTTAGCGAGGGGGGTCTTCGCGCGGTTCAAGAAAAGCCGCGACGTCGCGCCCTAAGGCAAAGAACTTCTGCTCCAGCAACACCGGCTGCTCGCATAGGTGACCAATCAGGTCCTCGCGCTCGTCGAACACGCGCACGTCCCACTTCTGGCGCGCCTCGAGATCTTCGAGCGCCTCCGCGTCGGGCTCGGCAGTGGCTTTCAGCTCCTCGATCTTTTTTGCTTGGGTCTCTATGCGGCTGATCATCATCTGCTGGCGCGCGCTGAAACGTCCGATGCCTTCGATGACGCGGTCGCGTTTGCGATTGATAAACTCGTCAAGTGCGGTTACCAGCAGGTTTGCGGTTTGCCGTAAATCCTCCCCGGCTTTCTCTTGTGCTTCGAGAAACGCGCGGACTCGCGCGCGCGCTTCCTCGAGCGGCATCGCGCGTTCGGTGACGGCGTCGGCCAAGTGCCTGAGCCGCGGCACTTCGTCCCAGTCGACGTCCTCGAGCAGTTCGTGCGACCAGAACGCGCCGGCCGAAACCGCGGGTTGATAACGCTGAATGCACGGCCAGCCTTCGGGCGTGCCGGGCGCGGGCGGCGGTTGCGCCCAAGCCGCGCCGGCCAACCCGCCCGCGAGCAGGCCGCCCCAAACAATGCAGCGGCAAGCCCGAAACCGGCGCCGGGCGGAAAAAGAACGAGCGCTGTTGATCTCAAAATTCATGATGGCAAAGTTCATGACGGCGCCTATTCTAACCCCTTGCACGCCGTCCGTTGAGTCCTTGATGATGGTCTATAAGCCGCGGCGATAAACAATATTAGAATGCTGCATTGTCAGGTTGGCGACAAAACCCGCCCGCCGCAACGAGGTGAGTATAATGACCGCGATGCCCGACGACCCGTTGCCCGTTTGCAAAATGCTCAGTAAAAAACCGCTCGCTCTGTTGCCCGCCCTGTTGTCCGCCTTGGCCCTAAGCTGGCTCTTGGTCGCGCCCCTGCACGCGCTCGAGACGATCCGCGTCGGCACCTTGAAATTCGGCACGGTCAACTGGGAACTCGACACCATGATGCACCACCGGTTCGACCGCAAGCACGGCGTTGCAATCGAAATCACGTCGTTTGCGAACAAACAAGCCGCCCATATCGTGTTCCAGGGCAAAGAAGCCGACGTGATCGTCACCGACTGGCTGTGGGTGTCGCGTGAGCGCAGCGCGGGCAAACCCTACAAATTCATCCCTTACTCGTCGGCGCTCGGCGCAATCATGGCGCCGCCCGACGCCAAGATGAAAGACCTGCGCGACCTGCGCGGCTTGCGCGTCGGCGTCGCCGGCGGCGCGTACGACAAGAGCTGGCTGTTGCTGCGGGCGTGGGCGCAGAAAAAATACGGCTTGGATCCGCTCGACGCGTTCGAGGTGCAATACGCGGCACCGCCGCTGCTCAACGGTCAAATCGAACGCGGCGGACTCGACGCGACGTTGAACTTCTGGCACTACAGCGCGCGCCTTGAGGCACAAGGCTACCGCCGCCTGGTCGAGATGAGCGACGTCAGCGGCGACCTGACCGGACGCAAAGAGACCCCGATGGTCGGCTACGTGTTCAGGGAAGAACTCGAACAGCGTCGTCCCGGCGTCGTCGCCAGGTTCGCGGCGGCGGTCGGCGAGGCGCGCGAGAAACTGCTGCGCGACGACGCCGAATGGGAACGCTTGCGCCCGCAAATGCGCGTCGAAGACGAGGCCACGTTCCTCGCCTTGCGCGACCGCTACCGCAAAGGTATACCGAAACCGTGGAGCGACGCCGACCTTGAAAGCGCAAAGCAACTGATGCGGATTCTGTCCGAGGTCGGCGGCGACAAGCTCACCGGCGGCCACCCCGAGCTCGACGAAGGAACTTTCTGGAAATAGCGTTTTCCGACGCACGCCCGCTGCGGCACGCACCATGAACGCCAAGCGCTTCTCGTTCGCCCCCATCGTCTCGATTTCGGCTCTGATCCTGCTGTGGTATCTCGGCTCGCTTGCGGTCGGCGCCGAGTCCTTGCCTTCTCCGCTCGACGTGCTCGCGGTCATCATGCGCGAGGCCGCCGACGGCGAACTCTTCGTCCATACCGGCTTTACCTTGTGGCGGGTCGCCGCGAGCTTCACGATCTCGATGGCAATCGGCGTCACCATCGGCTTGCTGATGGGCGGCTTCAAGCAAGTAGACAAGGCGCTCGATCCGTGGCTGCTGTTCTTCCTGAACATACCGGCGCTGGTCGTCATGATCCTCGCTTACATCTGGATGGGGTTGACCGAAATCGCGGCGATTACCGCGGTCGCGGTCAATAAGATCCCGAACGTCGTGGTTACCATCCGCGAGGGCGCACGCTCGATGGATCGCAAGCTGCAACAGATGGCGACGGTGTTCCGCTTCAGCCGCTGGAAACGGCTGCGCCACGTCGTTATCCCCGAACTGGCGCCGTACATCGCGGCGGCGACGCGCTCGGGCGTTGCGCTGATCTGGAAAATCGTGCTCGTCGTCGAACTGCTCGGACGCAGCAACGGCGTCGGCTTTCAGCTGCATCTGTACTTCCAACTGTTCGACATCGCGTCAATCATCGCCTGGGGGCTGACTTTCGTAATCATCATGCAATTCGTCGAACTGTTTCTGATCCAGCCTTTCGAGGCGCACGTGAACAAGTGGCGCAAATGACCGCGAGCGAAAACGCCGGCGGCGTCGGCAACAACGGACAACCGGTGCGCGTCGAAATCAAGAACAAGCGCTTCACCCGCCACGACGGCAACGAAACGCAGGTGCTGCACGACGTCGCGTTCGAGGTTCGGCGCGGCGAGCTGGTCGCGTTGACCGGACCTTCGGGCTGCGGCAAAACCACCCTGCTGAAGCTGATCGCCGGCCTCGACCATGATTACGAAGGCAGGATATCACTGCCCAAGCCGCGCGACGGCGAACTCGAACTGGCGTACGCGTTTCAGGAACCCTGCCTGCTGCCGTGGCGCACGGTGCGCCAGAACGTCCGGCTGGCGATGTCGACCGAATCGGCGCCGGACGAGCAGCAAAAGCGAATCACGGCGCTGCTCGACGACATGGGGCTTTCGCACGCCGCCGACAATTACCCGCTGTCGTTGTCGGCGGGCATGGCTCAACGCGCCGCGCTGGCACGGGCGTTCGCGGTCGAGGCGCCGCTGCTGATCATGGACGAACCGTTCTCGTCAATCGACGAACGCACCGCCGTTCATCTGCGCAAGCTGCTGCTGTCGCAGCTGCAAACCTGCCCGCGCACGGTGTTGTTTGTCACGCACAACCTGCGCGAAGCCTTGTTTCTTTCCGACCGCTTGCTGATTCTGTCGCAACGCCCGGCGACGCTGCTTGCCGACCTGGCGCTGCAACCTGCCCGCGACGGTGCGCAGGACGGCGGCCAAAGCAAACACCCGGGGCGTCACCTAGGACGCCGGGCTGAAGACGTCGAACGCCTGCACGGCGAAATGTTGCGGCGGTTTCCGGATGTTCTCGGATAAGTAAACAACGGCAAGGGCGACGTCGTACTTGTCAGCGATCTCGCGCGAGACCTTGTGGCACCAGTCGGTACGAGCGTGCAACAATTTCTTGTGCGTCTTCATAACGCATCTGCTTCGCCCGCCGGTAGTGGTGTGTCTTCACGTCCCTATTTTTGCCACGTGTTCGTCGATCACTTGTGGGATTTATGCGTCTAATTTCCCCTTTCTCACACCGCAGAACGCGACCAGAGGCCATCTGCCAACACCGGAATCACTAAGCAAAACCTTGTTGTTCAGATTAAAGGTTCTTTTACATCAATAAGTTACTGCTTGTTGCAAAAATGCCTACCCTTTGTTGTGAAAATGCTTTATTTTTTAGGAACTTCCCTCTATAATCCCCCCCAATGGTGGTACCTGCGGGTGCTGAATTGACTACTCTCTTCCCAAACGCCACCAACACATCAAACCAAATTTTCAGCAACAACTGAAAAAGCGAGGACAAAAATGAAAAGAAAAATCTTACCTTTACTGGTGTGCTTAGGCGCCACGGTATTCGGAACCTCAACTGCGTATGGAGACGCTTTCGAGGGGCTGTCCATGATGCGGATGGGAGCCTGGGAAGTGGACTTCAGCGGTAACGTCAACGCGTTCGTGATGAACGGCGATTGCAAGACCAAAAGAGGCGGCGGCGTCGCCCACGGCTGGGCTTGCGGCGGTGACGACGATTACAACGACGTCCGCGACGGTCTGCTGCCGTCGTGGCTGAACTTCTCGGCGGCGACGATGACCGAGGAAGGCTGGCGCACCGCGGTGCACATCAGCTTTCAGCCGGGCAGCAACACCAACAGCGGACTGACCGGAGCACTTGACGGCGCGCTGGGTCAAAGCAGCGTCAACTTCCGTCAGACCTTTCTGACGCTCGGCCGCGATGACGTCGGCACGTTCAAGATCGGACGCGACCTCGGCGTTTTCGGCGGCGACGCAATCCTGAACGACATGACGCTGCTCGGCGTCGGTTCGGGCGCGTCCAACCCCAAGGGGCACACCACGCTCGGTCGCATCGGCGTCGGTTATCCGTATGCCGACTGGAAAGCGCAGGTGCAATACACGTCGCCGAACTTCAACGGCCTGACGCTCACCGCGGCACTGGTGCAACCGTGGGGTGCTGGATCCATAGCTAATAATCCAGGAACTACTTTCAGCTTAACGGACACTGCCGAAGGGGGACAGGAAAAAGACACGTTCGGGTTTGAAGGCAAGGTCAACTACAACACCGCGTTCGACGACGGCTCGCTCAGCCTGTGGGCGAGCTTCATCCATCAGGAAGTGGACTTCAAAGCTCCCAAGCGCAACGATCCCAACAACCCGTTCGACAACAGCCCGGAAGCCGACGGTTATGACATCGGCGGCAAGATCGCGTTCGGCAGCTTCGACCTCGTCGGCTATTACTACGACGGCGAAGGCATCGGCACGACGTCGTTCCTGCTTGACGGCATCGACCTCACCGGCAAGGAGCGCGATGCCGACGGCTATTACGTCCAAGCGCGCTTCCGTACGCCGATGGGCACCTTGCTCGGCGCAAGCGTCGGCGAGAGCAATCTCGACGAAACGAGCTGGGATAAAGCGCAACTGGCTCGTGATCCCACCTACAACCTCGTTGAGACCAACGAGTCGTGGATCATCGGCGCCTATCATCCGGTCGGCGAAGCCTTGAACTTGGTGGTCGAATACACCGAGACCGAGTCCGAAGCCCACAACGGCAACGAGACCGAGGAAGAAAGTCTCGCGATCGGCGCGATCATGTTCTTCTGATAGATCGATATCGCTTTTACGAAGGGCGCGGTTTTTGACCGCGCCCGTTTTTTATCCGCCCCGCTCAAACCTGCCCGCCTCTGTATAATGTCAGGCGAAACCCGACGTGCCCGACTCCGTGCCCAACCCTGTGCCTGCTACCGATATCCAGACCGCTGAAAACACCCTACGCTTGCTGCCGCGCCTCGCGTTGTTGCCGGCTTTGCTCTGCGCCGCCGCCGCGGGCGGCGAAACGCTGTGGGAGAACGGCGGCGAATACGTCAAGACCGCACCGCACGGCGGCCGCGCCAACGATCATCCGTTCAAGATAGAGCCGGATCTGTTGGGTAAAGCCATGACCCGGCTCAGGGTCGAACCCGCCAAGAAACAGCCCCGAGACGTCCTGGGTGAAGACGACGAGGACCGGGCCGCGCTGCCTCTGTTCACGCCCGCGACCGCACGGCGTCTTGCGCGCTACGTCGCCGAAGGCTTGCGCAGCGTCGGGCCCGACGAGGACGTCGTCTTCCGCAGCGTGGACACCGCGCCGCTGTTCGGCAAGATCATCGGCAAGCAGGTCTTTGTCTCGGCCCGCGTGTTCTGGCGCGACCGTCGCTTGAACGTCATCTTCGGCAAAATCCACAAGAACGTCAAAAAACGCTGGCTTTACGGACAGGAAAAAGGCTACGTCAACCCACCCGAGCCGGGCAACCGCGGCAGAGCGGCCGCACTGAAGCTGCGCGTCGTCGAGATGCCGGGCGTCAGCAACGTCAGAACCCTGGACGGCAGGAAACGCATAGACTGGATCGTCATCGAACCGCGCACGCTCGCCGCAGCCGAAACCGACGCAGTATCACGCCCGGGCGGTTCAGCCAAGCGAAGACCGGCAGTGAGCGGCTCGCCCAAAGCCCGCCTCAGGCAGCTCAGGGAATTGCGCGACGAAGGCCTGATCACCGAACAGGAATACCGCAGGAAACGCGCGCGGATCCTCGAGGAACTTTGAACTGATCACGTTCGCCGACGGCAAAAGTTGGCTAGTCCCGTTCGATAATCAAGCTATCTGAACGTCCTGGGACAGCCTCGGCGAAAAAGCGTACGCTCGATACATCGGCGCAGTCTTGAAGCTTATCTCGAACGCGACAGGCGGAACAGCCCTTCGACCGCACCGCCGTCGCTGGTGAAATACAAGGCGTTGTCATATCCGAACGCGGGGCCGAACGCGGGGCCGAACGCGACGCCGGCCGGTCTCGCAAAGCGCCGCCCCGCGGCGTCCTGAAAGCCTTCAATCAACGCGACCGGCTTGCCGGCCTTGTCGTCGTCAAATCGCAGCAGCACGATCCACGACGACTTGCGGCAATCAGTGCGGCAATCAATGCGACAGCCCGGCGTTTGGCACTGGTCTTGGAACTTATCTCGAACGCGACAGGCAGAACAACCCTTCGACCGCGCCGCCGTCGCTGGTGAAATACAAGGCATTATCGGGGCCGAACGCGACGCCGATCGGCCTCGCAAAGCACCTCCCCGCGGCGTCCTGAAAGCCTTCAATCAACGCGACCGGCTTGCCGGCCTTGTCG
>CAYFZO010000004.1:42219-63625 GCA_964347615.1 uncultured Chromatiales bacterium | reverse complement strand
GTGAAATACAAGGCATTATCGGGGCCGAACGCGACGCCGATCGGCCTCGCAAAGCGCCTCCCCGCAGCGTCCTGAAAGCCTTCGATCAACGCGACCGGCTTGCCGACCTTGTCGCCGTCAAATCGCAGCAACGCAACCCACGGCGGTCTGCGGCTCGACCTTGCGCCATGGGCACCGCCGTGCGGGCGCGTCGCCCACGAGCCGTGCAGCGCGACGACCGCGTCGCCTGCCCTCACTACGCCCGCGTCGCGTTCGGCGAAAGCCACCCCCATCGGCCCGTTGCGCGCCGGGAACGTTGCGACCGGTGCTCTCGCGTCTTCGCGCGGAGGCTGCTTGCCGATGCAGCGGTCGCGCTTGACCTCGCGCCCGTCGAATTGAAACCACGGCATCCCGTGGAACGATCCGGCTTCAAGGCGCGCGAAATACTCCGGCGGCTGATCGTAGCCGTGATGATCCGGCCCGTGGTTGCTCGCGTACAGAACGCCGGTGTGCGGATGCCAATCGAAGCCGACCGGGTTGCGCAGACCCGTCGCGTAAGGCTGCCAGTACGCCTGCTTTCCCGCACCCGGCTCGACCAGCACCAGCAACCCGCCGCGGCGCTGACGGAAAGGGTAGCCTGCGTCCAGATACTGGTTGCTGCAATTGCCGCTGATGCCGACGCTCGCGTAAACGCGCTTGTCCGGCCCGACCCCGACGCTGCGGCTTGAGTGACCGCCGCCCGAAGGCAACCGTGCGACCAGCTCGAAATCGCTTTCGTCCAAAGGCTTCGAGGCGTCGGGCTTATACGACGTGCGGTAAACGCCGCCGGTCCTGGCGACGAACAGGGTTCCGTCACGCAACGCGACGTCGTGCGGGTAATCGCCCAACTTGGCGTGGACGGCGGCGCGCGAATACGGCGGCTCGAGGCGGTAGACCCGCCCCGCCCTGGAGCCGACGAGCAACGCACCGTCGCGGTCAAACGTCATCAGCCGAGGGCCGTCCATCTCGACGAGCAGCTCGAGCACGTAGCCGACGGGCAGGCTCAAGGTCCAACTCCCGCCGCCGGCCTTGAGCACCTGCTCGCGGTAATCAAACGGTGCGGCGAACGCCGCGGACGCGGCGACACAAACAAACGCGGCGAGCAACGATCGGATGAATATATCGGGAATTACGCGCATCAGTCTGCAAAAGCCTTCAAGGTGATCCGGGGCGATTCGGGGCGATCTGGGGCTTCACGCCCCGATCGATATAGTCGCCCCCGCGCCCGGCAGCCCCGTTCCCGAAGGTCGGGGCACAGGCCGGATGAGATTTGGCGGCAGTTCCACGCACGACGGAAAACAAGAGATTTGCAAGCCTAAAAGTCAAAGGGCTATTGTATATAAATCTCGAAGCAATCATCGCAGGAACCCTCGGGCGACGTGCTTCACAATGTATCGGCAAGCGATTTCACCGCCTGCACCAGCGCACTTTCGACGCCCGGCTCGGATTGGCCGTGCCCGGCGCCGTCGACCACCGTGATCGAACTCCGTGGCCAACGCTGCGACAAAGCGTATGCCGACCGCATCGGGCACAGCAGGTCATAGCGCGATTGCACGATGACGCCGGGCACCTCGCCGAGCCGTCCGGCGTCGTCGAGCAACTGCCCGCGGCGCAGGAAACAATCATGAGAAAAATAATGCGCTTCCATGCGCGGCGTCGCCGGGCGCGGACGGTCGCCGTCGAGCACCGCGCGGGCCACGGCTGCGAGGTCGGGAAAGGCCGCGGGGCGCAACACCGATAAGGCGCGCTCATAATCGTGCCAAACGTAAGCCGCGGGCAACGACGTCGCCGGGTCGGGGTCGAGAATACGGCGGTAGTAAGCCGCGAGCGGCGCGGCCCTCTCGTCTTCAGGCAGATGTGCGATGAACGCCGCGTAGAGTTCCGGATAGATTGCCCGAGGCAAGGTGATGAACGCTCGCTGCAAATCGTCGGCGCCGCCGAGGAACAACGAACGCACGACGACGCCCGAGACCCGTTCGGGCCGGGCTTCGGCATAAGCGACCGCGAGCAACGCCCCCCAGGAACCACCGACCACCAGCCAACGTTCGATGCCGAGGCGCTCGCGCACCGTCTCCAAGTCGGCAATCAAGTCCTGGGTCGTGTTGTGTTCGAGGCAGGCTTTCGGCGTGCTGTCGCCGGCGCCGCGCTGGTCGGGCGCGACGACGCGAAACCGCTCGAGGTCGAACAGGCGGCACAACGCCGGGCGGCAGCCGCTTCCCGGCCCGCCGTGCAGAAAGACCGCCGGCACGCCGTTCTCGACGCCGTACTCCTTTACCGAGAGCTGATGCGGCGGGGTGACCGCGATTCGGTGGTGGACCCGGGGAGAGGCACCCGGGTCGTCACCGGGCATGGACCGCCTTGACCGGCACCTTGAAACCGATGCGGCGGTAGTCGAATTGCTCGCCTTCCTTGCCTGATTCAAGCGTCGCGATGCCGACCAATTGCTCGTGGTGATCCGAGAACTCACACGCCGGATCCATGTTCGCCGCGTCGCCGGTAATCGCAAACGCTTGGCAACGGCAACCGGCCCAATCTATCTCGCGGCGCTCGCAACCGCGGCATTTGGCGGGCATCCAATCGGTGCCGCGGAACTTCTCGAACGCCGAGGAATGCTGCCAGATATCCTCGAGACTGCGATCCTTGAGGTTGTCGAACTCGAGCGTGGTGATACTTTCGGCGGCGTGACACGGCAACACCTTGCCCGACGGCGTCACATTCAGGAACTGTCGGGCCCAACCGCCCATGCACGCTTTCGGGCGACGCGCGTAATAGTCGGGCACAACGTAGTCAATCACCAGCACCCCCTTGAGACGCTCGCGCGCCTTCTCGACGACGTCGGTCGCCCATTCGAGCTGGTCGCGTTTCGGCATCAGCGCGGCGCGGTTGTGGTAGGCCCAGCCGTAATACTGCACGTGCGCGACTTCGAGGCGCGAGGCGCCCATCTCGACCGCGAGGTCAATGATCGACTCGAGGTGAGTTAAGTTCATCTTGTGCACCGGCGCGTTGACGGTCAACGGCAATCGGTTCGCCTTGACCGCCTTGGCGACTCTCAGCTTCTGCGCAAAGCCGTCGTGGTAGCCGCCGATCAGGTTGGCGTTCTCCTCTTCGCTGTCCTGGATGCTGATTTGCACGTGGTTGAGACCGAGCTCGGCGAAACGCGCCATGCGATCGTCGTTGATCAACACGCCCGAGGTAATCAAGTTGCTGTACAGCTTAAGCCGTTTCGCGGCGGCGATAAGATCTTCGAGGTCTTTGCGCACCGCCGGCTCGCCGCCCGAGAAATGCACTTGCAATATGCCCATCTTGACGGCCTGCTCAAAAGCGTTTATCCACTGCTCGGTGGTCAACTCTCCCGACGAACGCTCGAGCTCCATCGGGTTGGAGCAGTACGGGCATTGCAGAGGGCAACGGTGCGTCAATTCGCACAACATCGAAACCGGCATGCCGACGCTTTTGTCCTTGTCGCTCATACCCGTAAAAAATCCTTGTCAGCCAAATCCTGCAGCATCACGATAATGTCCCTCAATATCTCATCTGCAGGTGCATTGTACGACGCACCGAGGCGATTTGAAATAGCCCTTACCGTCGTGGATCCGTCGCACATCCTCAAGGTCTCAAGCGCCGCCTCGTCCGGCTCCAGCAGACGCTCCGGCGCAAGCAACACCCACCGCCCCCGTCCCTCGTCGTGGTGCAGCTTGACGTGGTCGGGCAACGCCGGCGTCGAATCGGGCGACACGACGAGGCGGGTGCGCGCCCCGCTCTCATTGCCGCCTTCGCCGCCCGCGTCGTCGACCATACTGCCGCCTGTATTGTCTCTGGGATCGCTCATTTCGGGACAAAGCAATCGGGCGGGATCAAACCGGGTTCGACGTAGGAGAAATGCAGCGCGTCGAGTTGACTCCACAGCACGTCGCACTTGAAGCGCAGGGCGTTCAACACCCCTTCCTGCTGCTCGACGCCGCGGGCGTTGTCGAGCACGTACTGCAGCGCGAAGTCCACGTCGCGCCGCGCCTGCGTCAACCGAGGCTTGAAGTAAGCGAGCAGCTCCTCGGTAACAAAATCATAATTGGCAAGCATCCCGGCCATGCGTTCGGCAATAATCACCGGAGAAAATATCTCGGTCAGCGACGACGCAATCGCGTCGAGCAGCGGCATCTCCGAGACAAAACGGATATAGGCGTCCGCCGCGAAACGCGAGGCCGGCAGCGCACCGTCCTGCGACGTGACGTAGTCGCGGTCGAGACCGAGGCCGCCGGTCAGCTTGAGCCAACGCTCGATGCCGCCCTTGCCTTCGGCGTCGCCGTCGTGGTCGGCGACGCGCTGGCGCCATTCCCGCCTTAAGTCGTGGCAGGGAAGCCGCGCCATCAGCCGGGCGTCCTTGATCGGGATCGCCGCTTGGTAGCAATAGCGGTTCAACGCCCATGCCTGCACCTGGCCTTTGTTCAGCTTGCCGGTGTGCAGCAGGCGGTGAAACGGGTGCTTGTCGTGATAGTAGTCCTCGCCGATCTTGCGCAGGCGGCGTTCGAGATCCTCGGGGCTCAGCGCGTTGTCAAGCCGAATCCTCACGGCTCGATCTGCTGACCGTCGTAAGCCACTTCCCAACCCGCTTTCTCGACGATCTTGCGCTCGGGTGAATCCTCAAGCAGCACCGGGTTGGTGTTGTTGATATGGATGTATATCTTCCTCTTGACCGCAACCTCCTGAAAACCCGCGAGAGAGCCGTCTCCGCCGTCCATGTTGATGTGCCCCATCCTCGCGCCGGTCTTGTGGCCGACGCCCGCGGTAATCATCTCGTCGTCGCGGAACAGGGTGCCGTCGAAGAACACCAGGTCGGCGCCGTCGAACCGCTTCTTGAGATCGTCGGTCAAAGCCGCGCAGCCGGGCACGTAATAGAACCCGACGCCGCGGTTGAGGTCGCGAACGTGCAGACCGATGGTGTCACCCTCGCGGGTGCCGAAATCCTCCCCTTGGCTTTCGTCTTCCATGAACAACGCAACCTTGCCCGGCACCGCGAAAGGCTCGATCTCAAGGCCCAGCGACTCGCCTTTGACGGTGACCGCCTCGAAGGGGGACGCCAAGGTAAACGTGTTGCGCTTGACGTATTCAGGGTTGAGTACGTTGAAAATCGGATTGTTCGACAAAATCGCCTGCACCCGGTCGGAGGCGTAGACGCGAAAAGGTTCGCTCTCGCGCATCGTCAACAGGCCGGCGACGTGATCCACGTCGCCGTTGGTCAGCACCACGGCTTTGATCGGGCTGCTCCTGAGCCCCTCGCGCGGATGCAGTGCTTTGGTTTGATTGATTTGCTGACGCAGGTCCGGCGAACAGTTCAGCAAGATGAAATTTTCGCCGTCCGAAGTGACAGCGATCGAAGACTGGGTTCTTTGTGAAATCCGACTGCTGCCGTCTCTTGCAAGACGACACTGCTCAGAATTGCAGTTCCATTGAGGGATGCCGCCCCCCGCACCGGCGCCGAGAACGATGATGCGCATGGGAAGTTACGTTTGGGCGCCTCTGGGTTGTCAGAAGGGTTGTCAGGACGGGGTTGAGGCGAGATAAGGTTGGATAAAATGACTGCGGGGCATGACGCCCCGCAGCCAGATATAAATGATTAGGAAATTTCCGCGCAAGCGTAGCAGTTGATTTCCATGCCAACTGCGGTTTCCGTAATCAAAGGTTTCTTCCACTCTTTCATGGTTTGATTCCTCCGTTTAATGTTAGCCTAACATTCCCTCCTTCAGGTTATCGAAATATCCCTTAGGAGAGGACTGCATTATCACGCCGCAAAAGCATAAAAACAAGGGGTTATTGATGACACTTTTACATATAGGGTATGTAAAAACACTATAAAAACCGCGCCAGATCAACAAAAAACGCACATTTCCCGCCGCCCGCGAAGATGCCCCCTGAAATCGCCCGGATGAGGCCCCGGATAAGGCCCGGGTGAGACTTGGGTGAGACCGACCGGAGCCGTCCTCAGAGCTGTCCCCGGGGCTGTCCTCGGGGCTGCCCTCGCCGGGGAAGTCCACGGGGATTGCTCCACCGGTTCGCGAAGTCCTTGTGCGCTGAGGTACATAATTCCCAACTCAAAAGCAGCGGATCTCGGCTTCGGCCTGCGCCGCCCTGAGCTTCTCGACCGACTTTCTGACCCACTCGACGTCGCGAAACATCGCGGTTCGATCACCGGACAGCAATCGCATCCTCACCGTGGTTTCGGCGTCAACGTATTCATCGTAACTCATCAGCTCCGCGATGACGTCCACCGCACAGGAGCACTGGATAAGCATGACTTCGGACTCCCCGTTGCTGCTCATGCAAGCGAACACGTACTCGGCGCGCGCACGGGTCGGAAAGTCGTTGGCCAACGCCGGCGAAGCAAGGAAAGCCGAAAGCAGCGCCGAGATCAAAGTCAAAATCGCCGTAAAGCTCGTCGTTTTGTCGTGCGTCGTCACGGGCGTCGGGTCCCTCCTCATGGTTTCGCTTTCGTCGGTTCGAAGCGGTTGAAAATTATTTGGGTCCGCTCCAAGGGTTCGTCGCCGGGCTTCTCTCCCGGCACCAGCGTCGAAACGCTGTACAGATAGCCGGGAATCGATTCGCTCAGTATAAACTCGTAGCGTTTGCTGAATTGGTCTTTATATTTCCTCTCCCCTTTCTTGCCCGTCAACGGTTCAAAGAACACCTTGTCCCCTTTCAGCTCGCGCCCTCCGTGGCGAACGGTGACCTCTTCGCTGCGGGCACCGGTGCGCATCGCACCGCGCAACAGGCTGCGGTAATAGTGATGTGACACCCCGCTGATGGCACCCATCTTTTCCACGTCCCACTGCAGGAAATACATGACCAGCGGATTCGAGCGAAACCCCGGAACGTTGCCGAACTCCCTGCGGTTGGCACCGCTGAGAAACTCGGTGCTCAAATCCTTGCCGCCGTTTTCATCGATTCGGTCTATCGTTATCGTCACCTGATCCTTCAGGTCGCCGCTTATCGGGCCTGACTGGTGAAAATCATAGTGCAACACGCCCGGCGAAGGAACGTTCTCGAGGTGTTGAGTGCCGAACAGCAGCAGCTGCCCCTTGCTGTACTTGTCCTCGTCCTGTGCCGTGATTGCCGGCGACGCAAGCAACGCCGTAACCGCCAATGCGGCCAACCAGACCCCGCCGTGTTTGTCGCTGTGTTTGTTCATTGTGCAAGCTCCTTGAATTCAGGCATTTTAACCGGGTTGCTGCGTTCGAGCGGATAGTCGTACAGCTCCCATTCGTCGGTCCCCCCCGGAAACCAGTAGACGTTCCGGTAGCCCAGCGCCATCGCCCGCTTGGCCGAATTCCACGACATCCAACAATCAGCCAAGCAATAGAAGACCAGCGGGCGGCGCTTGTCTTTCGCGGTCAGACGGTCGAGGTTCTCGACGAAATACTTCTCGAACACCGGCGAAATGTCGCCGTCGCCGACGTTCGGCAACCATACGCTGCCCGGCAGGTTGTACCGCGGCGGCGGACGCCACAGACGATCGGGCGGCAAATCGGGCGGCTTGCGCATCGCCGGCAGCACGTCAATCGGAACCGCGTCGGGCTCGCGTTGAATCAGGGCGTGCAACTGCTGCGCGTCAACCACGATTGCGCCGCGCAACGTTTCCGGCACCGGCGTCCTGTAGTCGCTCATGCGATAACCTTCAGGCTCCTCGACGACGCCCGACGCCCGGGCGCAAACCGCCCACGCCAAGGCCCACAACAACGCCGCCGTCCACGCGCGTCGATGACTTACTCCGCTCCCCGCCGGGTTCATTGTCTCTCCACCAGAGGGACGTTGTATTCCCTCAACAGCTCGTCTATTTTTTCCTGGTTCTTGCGGATCAATTTGTTCAACTCACGCTTCCATCTTATCTCGCCGCGCCGCACCCCCATTGTAATCTGGTAGATCATGCGATGCTTGTCGCTTTCGTCGGCGCTCAACGGCACAACCTTAAGCCGCGAACCGTGACGTTTGTTCAGATACCCCGCAAGCGGCCCCCACAACACGGCGACGTCCAATTTGCCGGCGAGCAGATCCTTGATGATCTGCTCGGCGGGAGAATCAACGCGCGTGTCCACCATCAAATGGTAAGGAGCGACTTGCGTCATCAGGCCGTTCTCGAGCAACAGCCCGGTCGGCGGCGTGCCGGCGACCAAACCGATGCGCAAGGCTTTGTCCTTCAGCTCCTTGTCCGACAACGACGACAACTCAAGGCCGGCATCGGCAGGATAGACCAATGTAAACGCCGAAGAGTAATAAGGGTTGGTGTTCAGAACCAGTTCGTGGACCGCCGATATGCCGACAATCAGGTCGCAGCGTCGGGTTCCCAGCGTCGAGCGCACAAACCCCATGCTTTGCGGAAACCAGACGGAAGTCAGAGGAATGCCGAGTTCGGCGGCGAACAACTCGGCAATCTTGTTTTCAAACCCCTCGCCGGCGCGGTTCGAGTAAGGCAGGTTGTTCGGGTCAACGCACACGCGCAAAGTCGCGCGTTTTTCTATCTCGGTGCCTTCTTCGGCGGCGTGGATCGCAGCCGCAAACAAAGCGGCGGCCAGAAGGAAACCGACACTAAGCGTCTGCGCGCAAGCGCCGCGGGGAACCGGCGGTGTTTCACGTCGCCGTCCGCACCTGATGCCACGACGCAAGCACGCGAGCGCCGCCACGGAAAAAACAAGGTCTAGAAGCTTGCTCAAGGCTCGCCGAGCACGTCCGGCCCCTGAGAAGATCAGCCGCCCAAGCAGGAGTTGTCGCGCTCTTTCGCCGCTTCCGGCTTAGGCTGTTTCTTCGCCGGGCGTCCTTGATCGAGCACTCCGTCGGCCCTGGCGACCAGATAGGCGTAGATATCGTCAACGAAACACATCACGTTCATGTTCGTCCCAAAAGCGGGCATACGGTTCTGAGCCGTCGTAGTGACGTTGACCACGCCGTTGACAACGATCTCCAAGTATTTTTCATAGCTCAACCGCTCGACGGATTCAAGAAGGTTCGGAGCAAACGAGCTGCCGAGCCCGGCCGGGCCGTGACAGACGTGGCATTCGGCGTGATAGCGGCGATAACCGCTGAAAGAGTACCAGTCAATCCGACCCTGGTCGTCGACGTTGTACGGTTTGTCTTCGGCCTTTTTGTCTTCGGCCTTTGCGGCGTTGTCCCCGCTTCCCTGAGCGTTCGCCGGAACCAGGAACGCGCAACCCAGCAGGGCCAAAAAAAGGTAGCGGCTGCAGCCGCCGATAATCGTTCGTTTGGTTGGTTTCCTCTGATTCATGGTTTTAATTCAACTGGAAATACCTGAGTGATTACTTAAAAAAGTACCCGGGTTAGCACTTGCGTGCGCCCCCGGGTACTGAATTGCAAGGAGCTCTCTTACTTTAACTTCAGATTAGAGAGAGAACACCGTCAGAGTGCCGCCGAGGCGGGTGTAGTTCTCAAGATGGCGGTAACCACCCACTGCACCCAGACCGTCGGTGTCTTTGGTCAGGCCGGCAGCCATGCCGATCCCGGCCCATCCGCCGATGCCCGACAAAACGCCGACGTATTGCTTGCCGTTGTGCTCGTAGGTCATCACGTTGCCGATGATGCCGGACGGGGTTTTGAACTTGTACAGTTCCGCGCCCGTCTTGGCGTCAATCGCCTTGAGATACCCTTCCAACGTGCCGTAAAAGACAACGCCGCCCGCGGTCGCCAAAGCACCGCTCCAAACGGAGAACTTTTCAGGGATCGACTTCACGATCTTGCCTTTACCGGCGTCCCAGATAATGAAGTTGCCCATGTGGTCTCCGCCCGGGGCGGGGTACATCTTCAGCGTGGCGCCCACGTAAGGCTGACCCGCCGTGTAGCTGACCCTGAACGGCTCATAGTCCATGCACACGTGGTTCGTGGGCACGTAGAACATGCCGGTCATCGGGGAGAAAGCAGCGGGCTGCTGGTCTTTCGTTCCCAAAGCGGCCGGGCAAATGCCCGTCGTGTTCACGTCTTCACCCTGGTGACGCGTGCTGTACTTGTCTACGACCTGCGGACGACCGGTTTTCATGTCAACGTGGGTAGCCCAGTTGACCGCCGGGTCGAACTTCTCGGCCACGAGCAGCTCGCCCGTAGCACGGTCCAGCGTGTAGCCGAAGCCGTTGCGGTCGAAGTGCACCAAGGTCTTGCGCATCTTGCCCTTGACGTCGATGTCGGCAAGGATCATCTCGTTGATGCCGTCAAAGTCCCACTCGTCGTGAGGCGTCATCTGATAGACCCACTTGGCCATCCCCGTGTCGGGGTTGCGCGCAAAGATGGTCATCGACCAAGCGTTGTCGCCCGGGCGCTGAACCGGATTCCACGTGCTCGGGTTGCCCGTGCCGTAGTAAATCAGGTTCAAGTCAGGGTCATACGAATACCAACCCCAGGTCGTGCCGCCGCCAATTTTCCACTGGTCGCCTTCCCAGGTCTTGATGCCCGAATCCTTGCCCACGGACTTGCCCATGTGGGTGGTGTCTGCATTCATCAAGGTCTGGCTGTCGGGACCCGTCGAATAGCCGCGCCACATCATCTTGCCGGAGTTGATGTCGTACGCGGTTATATGACCTTGCACGCCGAACTCACCGCCGCTGATGCCGACAATGACTTTGTCCTTGACGACCATCGGGGCGGAAGTGCCGGTTTCGCCTTTGGAGATGTCTCCGTTGCTGGCTTCCCACATCATCTTGCCGGACTTGGCGTCAAGCGCCACCAACGTCGCGTCGGCTTGATACAGGAATATCTTGCCGTCAGCGTAAGCGACCCCGCGATTGACGGTGTCGCAGCACATGACCGGAATCGTGTTCGGGTCCTGCTTCGGGTGGTATTCCCACATAATGCTCGCGTCGTTGTTCAGGTCAAGCGCAAACACTTTGTTCGGGAATGGGGTGTGGACGTACATAACGTCGCCAATGACTAATGGGTTGCCTTCGTGACCGCGCAGTACGCCGGTCGAAAAGGTCCAAGCAACCTTCAAGTCTTTGGCATTTGATGTATTGATTTGGTCAAGCTTTGAGTAGCGCTGATTGAAGTAGTCTCCGGTGGGCATGACCCACTGCTTGGGATCTTCCCCCATCTTCATCAGCATGCTGTTCGCCTGTGCGACCGACGCCGCGACGAAACTCAGAACTATCGCAATCAAAAAGGACTGCTTAATCCTCATGATTAACTCCCTCCATGAAGTTTATATAGGTGAGCAGAGAATAGCATAACTACTATGCCTTTTGATATAGGCTTGCCGCTCTTCTGGATTAGCCCGCCAATTCAACAGCTTACTTGATCCACTCTGTGAAACCGGCTTCGACACCGGGCGAAAAGACGCCCGACGCGACCCCGGGTCAATCGTCGCCCGGGTCAATCATCAAGATGGTGCTTCTCGTGCACCGGTCTCATCAGCGCGTTGCTGATCAGAGCGATGAACAGCAACGCCGCCATCAGATACATCGTGGTGTTGTACAAGGACGGCGTCGGGTTCACCGTGCCCGGCGGGGCGATCTCCATCAACTTCGCAATCGTCACGGTCTTGCTTTCCACCAGGATCTCGAGCTTCTCCACGCCGGCGCCGAAGGTCTCAAGAAACTTCTCCGGGGATATCTTCTCGACAATCTTGTGAATCTCGGACAGCATCGTGTGCTTTCTCAAGGAAGTGATCGCAAGCGGGCCGAGCACCCCGGCGACGCTCCAAGCGGTCAGCAGACGCCCGTGGATGCCGCCGACGTAACGGGTGCCGAAAATATCCGCGAGATACGCCGGAATCGTTGCAAAGCCGCCGCCGTAGAAAGTGAATATGATCATCGTCGCCGCGTAAAACACCACCAGCCAGAAAACCGTCGGGTGCAGGGTCACCTGATAGGCGGTCAGCGGAATCGACAGATACAGCACGATGCCGCCCGCAAAGAACAGCCAGTACGTGTTGCGTCGCCCTATCTTGTCCGAGGTGCTGGCCCAAATCAGGCGCCCGACCATGTTGAACACGCTGATCATCAGGACGTAGGTCGCGGCAAACGCGCCGTCCACGACGTTCGGCAACGTGGTGCCGAAGATTTCGCTCATCATCGTCTTGGCGACGCCGATAACGCCGATACCGGCGGTCACGTTGAAGCACAGCACGATCCACAGCTGATAGAACTGAGGCGTCTTCAACGCTTGGTCGATGTCCACGTCGCGGTGGCTGATCATACGCCTTGCCCCCTCTTCCTTGCTCGGCGGCTCCCAGCCCTCGGGTTTCCAGCCTTTCGCCGGGATGCGGTAGGCGAACGCGGCGATCATCATAATGACAAAGTAAATCAACCCCAGTGAGAAGAAAGCTTGAGCGACGCCGACCGAGCCGGTGCCGACCACGTACACCCCCTCGGGTCCCGGGACGATCATCTGCGCGACTTCGTTGGCGCTGACGACGACGACTTCCTTGAGTTCGCCGCCCGCCTCGGCGAAACGCCGACCGGAACGGGTAATCAAATCCACCGCGTCAACCGACCCCAGATACTGCGGCGCCTGATAAAACAGCTTGATGAAGAACTCCTTGAGCGGCGCACCGATCATCGCGCCGCCGCCGAACCCCATGATCGCCATGCCCGTCGCCATGCCGCGCCGGTCGGGAAACCAGCGAATCAGGGTGCCGACCGGCGAGACGTAGCCGAGGCCGAGGCCGAAACCGCCGATGACGCCGTAGCCCAGGTAGACCAGCCACAATTGATGCAGGGCGATGCCCAAGCCGCCGACAATGTAGCCACCGCCCCACAAGCACGCCGAAGTCACACCGACCATTCTCGGCCCGACCGTCTCGAGCCACCTGCCCGCGAACGCCGCGGCAAGCCCCAAACTCACGATTGACACGGTGAAGATCCACACCACCCCACGCAAGCTCCAGTCGTCCGCCGCGCTCGTGGCGACCCCGAGCACCTTGATCAACGCCGGGTTGTAAATGCTCCACGCATAGACCGAACCGATGCACAGATGAATCGCTATCGAGGCCGGCGGAACCCGCCAGCGATTGAAGCCCGGCTCGGCAATGATGCGTTCTTTTGACAGTAAGCTGGCCATAGCGTCGTGCTTGATGAATCCCGGTTAAGCGACGCGGCGCACGGCGTCCGCCTGCCGTACGCAATTCACTGTGAAAGTCGAAGACATCAAAATAAGAAAAACGAAATCCGGGTGGCGGCGATTATACCCCCCGACGGACCTTTGCCCGACCGAACGGGTTAACGATTTGAAATCGTGGAGAAAACCAGCGGCAACGAATCGGCCCGTCGGGCGGGCTTGGATCGTCGGAAAAGGCAGCAACAGCCCGGCGGCGCCGACAAGCCCGGTATCCGACGGACGCTTCGCCCGCTGCCCGGCGGCATTTCCCCCGCGGTCGACCGCTTCGTCCCCGAAGCCTCGTCCTCGGTTTATCGGTGGGCGACGATACCGGCACACGTCAAGGCCCCGTCGGGAAAGCCGCAGAGGATTGACCTCTCCCCCGATCTTAGATCACCTCGTATGCCCTACCTTTCTTGAACGTTCTCTCTACCCCGGAGGAAAACGGAGAAAATCCATTCAATTCAGTGCCCGTCTTCTCACGTAAATTCAAAAGAAATCGTCTTGAAAAACGGCCGACGGAGGCCGACAATGGAACCCATGAACCGAAGAGATTTCTTGGAAACAAGCGCCGGCTTTATCCTGAGCAACGCAGTTTCCACCGCCGGATTGGCCGGCGAAAGCCCACCCGGCCGTGACGCGCGCCCCGTCTCTCGGACCAAAACCCGCAGAACCGCCCGCAGAACAGGAATTGCACACGATCCGGCTTTTCTGGAACATTGGATCGCGCAAGGGCACCCCGAGTCGCCGCATCGGCTTGTCGCGGTCGTCGAACGGCTGAAACGGGACGGTTTGCTGGAGAGAACCGAGAAGATCGAACTGTTCGACGACGTCGAACCGCACCTCCTGCGCATCCACACCGCCGGACACGTCGCGGCGATAAAAAGGCGCTATCCCGAAGCACACAAGGCGGCGAGCGCGGCGGCCTCCGCGGGAGTCGCGGCGACCGCCGCGGTTTGCGAAGGCAGGCTCGACAACGCGTTCTGCGCAACCCGTCCGCCGGGACACCACGCCCTGAACACCGGACGCGAGGAAGGGTTTTGCTTCTATAACACGGTCGCGGTCGCAGCGCGCTACGCCCAGCGGGTCCACGGCTTGGAAAAAATCCTGATTGCAGATTGGGACTACCACCACGGCAACGGCACCGAAGCCGCTTTCTACGACGATCCGTCAGTGCTGTTCTTCTCGACCCACGACCAGTACGCGTATCCCGGCGTCGGCGACCCGCGCAGAACCGGGAAAGGCGAAGGGAAAGGATACAACGTCAACGTGCACCTCGACTGCGGCGCGACCGACCGGGACCTCTTGTCGGCGTTCACCGACCGGTTGTTGCCGGCCGCCGAAGCGTTCAAACCCGACTTGGTGCTGATCTCGGCGGGGTTCGACAGCCGCAAGGACGATACTCTCGGCTGCTTCGAAGTGAGCGACGACGGCTTTGCCGAATTGACCAAGATGATGACCGGGCTTGCCGCGCGGCATTGTGAAAAACGCTTGGTGTCGGTGCTCGAAGGCGGCTACCGGCTGTCGGGGCTTGCGAGTGCCGCGGCGGCGCACGTTAAGGCCCTGCTGGAGGACGGTTCGGCGGGGGGCTGACCCGATGCCGGCCGCAGGTCGTCTCGGACGCCTTGTTTTCTTCGATTCTCCGCTCTACCCGGAGGAAAAAACAACTCATTCAGGAACCGTCTTTCCTCAGGTAGATTGACGGATACTCGGAAGACTGCTCGTAGTTGCGGACAACGTAAGGGTGCTCCACGATGGCGTCGTAAAATTCATGGCTGCGCCTGTGAATCACCTTGGGGCGAGCTTCCATGATTATCCGAACGGGATCATGATCGTAGTCGCGAAAGCTCTGATACGTCTCAACACACTTCCCCGGCAAATAGCAAAACCAAAAGAAGCTTGCGTCTTTCCTGAAGAGATTGCCTCTTACATCCCCCCAATACGCGTCGCTTGGATTGGAAACCGGACGTTCTCATCTCGTACGCTCCGATTCAAAACCCCGGGAATTCCTCGGCGTCATCCTGCCGCCCCGATCGGAACCTTTCCGTTCCTCGATGTATTCGGCGTCCTGATTGACTTTCCAGACGTCGTAGATTTCCTTCCCGGCAATGACGTTCTCGACCGTGAGCATCGCGGTCATCATCGCGTGGTCCTGGTTGTTGTATTTGTGCATCCCGTTTCTTCCGACAAGGCACAGCCCCGGGTACTTCCCGGCGAGTTCACGACGGATGGTCTCGACGTTTTCCGCGTATCCGTCGTCATAGACCGGGTACGCCTTTTTCTGCCGCACGACAAAACCGTCGGTTACGTCCCCCGGGCGGGCAAGACCGAGTTCAAGCAACTCGCCGCTCGCAAGCTTGATCAACTCCTCGTCGGCGGCCGACCAGATGCCGTCCCCTTCAAAACAGAAATATTCCATTCCGTAGCAGTTCCTGTCGGCTTCGGGCACCATGTCCGGAGACCACGACTTGAAGTTCTGTATCCTGCCCACTTTCACGGCGGGGTCGTGTATGTAGATCCAGTTGTCGTCAAAAATCTCCCGGTCTTCCACAATCAAGCCCACGATCAGGAAATCCCGGTAATTCAGATTGCTCGCGGCGCGGGCGGCGGCTTCGGACGGGGCGGGTTCAATGTTCTCGAAAACCTCCCTGATGGGAGCGGACGATACGACAAAATCCGCCTCGTGACGTCGCTCGTCCCCGTCCGGCGACCGCGAAAAAACCTCCCAGCCGCGTTCCAGGCGACGGAGCCGAACGACCCTCCGCCCCATTTCGATCTCGCCGCCTTGCCGCTGAATCTTGCGCCCCGCGCTTTCCCACATCATCCCCGGCCCCTTGCGCGGATAATGGAACGAATCAACCAAAGTCTTTATCACCTCGCCGCCGCCGGCGCCTTTTCCTCCGAAAAGCGCGTTCTTCACCGCCGACCACAGGGAAAGCCCCTTGATCCGTTGCGCCGCCCAATCGGCGGATATCTCCGAGCATTTCATTCCCCACACTTTTTCCGTGTATGACTTGAAAAAGATTGAAAAGAGCCGGTTTCCGAACCTGTTGCTGACCCACTGCTCGAAATTCGTCGGATTCCTTAGCGGCAACAGACGCGCTTTCATGTAGGAAAGAACGCAGAGCGCGGACTCAAGGATGCCAAGGTTGAAAAGCGCGTTTGCCGGCTTCAACGGATAGTCGAAAAATTTCCGCTTATAGTAAATGCGCGACTTCCTGGGTCTCTTGATAAAGCCTTGGTCAAGAATCTCGTTCCACAATTCCTCAACCTCGGCGGACTTCGTGAAAAACCTGTGCCCGCCTATATCGCAACAGAAACCCTTGTAGGAAACGGTCTTTGATATTCCCCCCAGATAGCTCGGGTCGGCTTCAACCACGGTGACAGGAACACCTTTCTTTGAGAGAAGGTAAGCCGCGGTGAGCCCGGCCGGGCCTCCGCCTATGCAAACGACTTTCTTATCCGAAGACAACGCCAACCGCTCTTATGAAGCAATTCTCGACTCGTCGAAAAACCCGGTTTTCCCGGCAGCTGGAAAAGCCTTGCCCTTCAAATCAATAATCCCTGAAAGCGTAGTATTTGGTCAAAATGAAGTTCAGGAAAAATCCCGCGGCGATGGCGACGACCCTGGAGACGACAAGCCCGTCAAACAGGAAAAACTCGTGACGCATCGCACCCAGACCCAGCCCATCCACCAACAGGTACATCACCAGGAGATTCAGCCCAAGCGCGGCGAGACCCGAGAGCAGCTTCCGCCACAACGCGACAGCCCACGAATGCCCGTGCAGGCGAAACACGAATCTGGAACATATCGAGAAGTTGACCGCGGTTCCGACGATAAAGGACGCCGAGGCGGCAATCAGGTAATTGATCTCGAAGCTTCTCTCCAGAACGGTGAAGACCGCGATATCGCAAGCGGCGGCCACCGCACCGACCACGGTGTATTGAGCGAGATGGGTAAACCATCGGCGCGAACGCGGCGACGCAGCGGCGCTTAGGTTGGTAACGTTTTCCGTCTCAACTGTCATCGGGAATCTTGACGATCGGCCGCTTGATCGTCGATCAAGCGGCTCGGCAGCAGGGTGTTTCAATCCTGCCTGTAGATTGTCTCATACGGCACGCCGTCTTCGGTTTTCCACTGCTTCTTTCCGCTGGATGGGTGCCCTAAAACAACGACGGACGCGCCGCTCGGGCTGTTGAAAACGCAATCCCTGACAAAAACATAAAGATCCTTGCTTCTTTTTTTCAGGTAGCCACCGTCGATCAGTTTATCGAGCCGTCTTTGAAGTTTCTCTTGGGTGGCGGGTGCAAGCTGGGTCGTCGCGGTCGAGCCTTTATAGACGATGAATCTCCCACCTGCGTTACGCCCCCTTGCTTCCGCGCCTTTGCCGCGGCATATCAGCAGCGGGCCGGAAGCGCCCGGGCGCGAATCCCGAATCTTCTTGCTCGAACGGTAGATGTCTCCGCAGGTCCGCCCGTCTTCGGTTTTCCACTGCTTCTTTCCGTTGACGAAGTTCCCTAAAACAGCGGCGGCCGCGCCGCTCGGACTGTTGAAAACGCAATCCCTGACAAAAACATAAAGATCCTCGCTTCTTTTTTTCAGGTCGCCGCCGCCGATCAGTTTATCGAGCCGTCTTTGAAGTTTCTCTCGGTATGCGGGCGCAAGCCGGGTCGTCGCGGTCGAGCCTTTATAGACGATGAATCTCCCACCTGCGTTACGCCCCCTTGCTTTCGCGCCTTTGCCGCGACATATCAGCAGCGGGTCAGAAGCACCCGGGCGCGAACCCCGAACCCTCTCGGACGTTTTTCTGCCTCTTGGTCGTAGTTGCTGCACTCTCCTGGGTTTCTTTTCGTCTTCGGCACCGTCGGGGCGCAAGCGGTAGACGTCTCCGCAGGTTCGCCCGTCTTCGGTTTTCCAGTCTCTCCACCCGTCGGAAAGATGCCCTAAAACAGCGCTGCCCGCGCCGGTCGGACTGTCGAAAACGCAATCCCTGACAAAAACATAAAGATCCTCGCTTCTTTTTTTCAGGTCGCCGCCGCCAATCAGTTTATCGAGCCGTTTTTGAAGTTTCTCTCGGTTGGAGGGTGCAAGCCGGGTCGTCGCGGTCGAGCCTTTATAGACGACGAACCCGTCGTTTGTCATCCGGCCCTCGGCTTTCGCGCCTTTGCCGCGACATATCAGCAGCGGACCGGAAGCGCCCGGGTGCAAATCCCGAATCTTCCCGGACGTTTTTTTGCCGCTTGGTTGCGGTTGCTGCGCTCTCCTGGGCTTCTTTTCGTCTTCGGCACCGTCGGGGGCTGAGCGGTAGACGTCTCTGCAGGTCCGCCCGTCTTCGGTTTTCCAGTCTATCCACCCGCTGGCGAAGTGCCCTAAAACAGCGGCGGCCGCACCGGTCGGGCTATTGAAAACGCAATCCCTGACAAAAACATAAAGATCCTCGCCTTTTTCTTTCAGGTAGCCGCCGCCGATCAGTTTATCGAGCCGCCTTTGAAGTTTCTCTCGGCCGGAGGGCGCAAACCGAGCCGACGCGGTCGAGCCTTTATAGACGACGAACCCGTCGTTTGTCATCCGACCCTCGGCTTTCGCTACTTTGCCGCGACATATCAGCAGCGGGTCGGAAGCGCTCGTCTGTCCCTTGGAAACGACCTCCTGCAAAATCGGGTAACCGACGGCGGTGAGCAGCAATCTCATGTTGCTTAGAAACGCCTCCACTTCGGCGGCGAGCGCTTCAGGCAAGCGCGGCAAAGACGAGCTTCCGCTGTTTTTCAGCTTGAATCTTCCGGCGTACCCAGCTATCTCGATACACCGACTTTCAAGATATTTGACGTGCGCTTTCGTCAGCGTGTCGGCGTGACTGAAGAACGCCACCGCGGTCACCCAAAAATCTTTTGTCCCGTCGTGCCCGTCCAATCTCCTCCACAGGACCTCGGTCTCGCCGATATAAGCCGCCGGCGTCTCCTCGTCTTCCTTACCGACCAGAAAATAAACCGACGGCTTATTGCAGTCCGGGCGATTCTTGACCTCCTTGAGCTTGTTTCGCGGAATGATGATCAACTTGCCGATCCATCCGCTCAGCTCGACGATTCTCAGCCCGTCGGGCTCACCGTCGACCAAAAAAGTTCTTATCGTTCTCGGCGTTGCCACGTTTGCAAGATTCTCGTTGAAGTCCCGGTGCCGGAGAGAGGACTTGAACCCCCAACCTTCGCATTACAAATGCGCTGCACTACCGGTTGTGCTACTCCGGCATCTCAGCCCATACTAAACATATCCGCAATCAGTCGCAATTGCTCTCGGAAAAAACGGCGAGCCCTTCAAGCGTCAGGTGGGGATGATAATGCACGTCTTCGCTGTCCCCCGCCGCGAGGGCGCCGTCGCCGCCGGTCGTCAGCAGCACCGCGTCGTCTCCGAGCGACGCCTGCATCTCGCGCATTGCGGCGCGAACCGCGACGACAAACGTCCTGCGACAGCCGCTTGCGACCGCGGTCTCGGTCTCGCGCGCGAACAGGACGTCCTCGGCCGGGCCCCCGTTTTCGCCAAACCCCCTTTCCTCAGACTTATTCTCACCAAGCAAGGGCAGGCGATCGGTGCCATGGTAGAGACTGCTCTGCAGAAGACGCAACCCGGGCATGATGAGCCCGCCCTGATGAACGCCGTTGGCGTTGATTCCGTCCACCGTCACCGCGGTGCCGCAGTCGGCGACCACGCAGGCGCCGCCAACCCTGCGCCAAGCGCCGATCAACCCGAGAAAACGATCGACGCCGAGGCTTGCGGCGCGCCGGTAGACCGTGGTTACCCCGCAGGCGGTACGCTCGGTCTTGACGAACCCCGCCTGCACCTTGAAACGCGCCGCGATCGCTTCCGACAGGCGACGGTTGAACTCGCCGTTGCGCACGCTCGCAACCGCCGCCGCACCGACCTCGCCCCGCACGCTTTCCGGTAAGCACGCAGCGGCGGCGTCCGCTTCGGCGACGACGACCGGCGGATGACAATGCAAACCTCCGGCGGCGACGTATTCGGCGCATTTGCACCGGCTGTTGCCGACGTCGAGCAGCAGTTTCACCACCGTACGCTCACCTCGTCCGAGTAATACACGCGCAGCCCGTCGCTGTCCTCGTGTTCGACCTCCAAACCGCCGTACTTGTCAACGCCGCGGGCGATACCCGTCAGCACCTCTTCGCCGATGGACACGGTGACTTCGTTGCCCGAAAGCAGGTCGTGCCGCCGCCAGCTGCGCATCAGCGCCTCGATCGAATCGCGGTCAACGCGGTCGAAAGCACGTATCACCGCGGTAATCATCGCCGCGGCGAGGCGCGTGCGGTCGAGTGCTTCGCCGCAAACCTCGTCGAGCGCGGCCCACGCAAACCCGACTTCGTCGCTTGCGGGAGGATGGAGGTTCAACCCGAGGCCGACGACGCAACGTTCGCCTTTCGCCTCGACGAGTACCCCACCCAACTTGCCGCCGCTGAAGTAAACGTCGTTCGGCCATTTGACGCCGAAGTCGGCGTCGTCCCGGGCACAAACCGCGGCCAGCGCCGAGACGACCTCGCCCGCGACGGTCAAGGCGAGCCACGCCGAGCGCGATGCCACCCCAGGGCTGACTCGCATCACCGACAAGTAAAGGTTCCCGTTCCTCGGCGAACTCCAGACCTTGCGCCCGCGCCGTCCTTTACCGGCGGTCTGAGTCTCGGCGATGCACGCGTAGAACCGGGCGTCGTCGTCGCCGTCCGCGTCCGCGACGCTCCCGTGCAAGAGATAGTCGTTCGTCGAAGCGGTCTCTTCAAGCAGCACCAACGCGGCGACGCGGCGTGCAACGTCGTCGTCAAGCGCCCGCTTGATTGCGTCGGCATCGAATAGCACCGTCTGTTTCATCGCGTTCGTCGTGCTGACGGCGTATTGTATATGCTGTAAAGCGGCGTTTCTTCATGGGCTATACCATGAGCAGCGAGCCGACACCGACCGATTTCACCCGCCGCGTCGTCGAAGCCCGCCGCGCGTCGTCTAAAATGATCTATCGGCGGACAAGCACGCAGCGTCCGTTTCATCGCGTCCGTCGTGCTGACGGCGTATTGTATGCTGTAAAATGGCGTTTCTTCACGGGCCGACACCACGAGCAGTGAGCCGACACCGACCAGTTTCATCCGCCGCCTCATCGAAGCCCCGCCGCGCGTCGTCTAAAATGATCTATCGGCGGGCAAGCGCGTTGTATGCCGTAAAACGGCGTTTCTTCACGGGCCGACACCATGAGCAGTGAACCGACACCGACCAATTTCATCCGCCACGTCATCGAAGACGATATATCAGCGGGCA
>CAYFZO010000004.1:12245-42119 GCA_964347615.1 uncultured Chromatiales bacterium | reverse complement strand
TTTCATCCGCCACGTCATCGAAGACGATATATCAGCGGGCAAGCACGACGGCAAGGTTCACACCCGCTTCCCCCCCGAACCCAACGGCTATCTGCACGTCGGCCACGCCAAGGCGGTGTGCCTGAACTTCGGGCTGGCAGGCGATTTCAAGGGCGTTTGCAACCTACGGTTCGACGACACCAACCCCGAAAAGGAAAGCACCGAATACATCGAGGCAATCAAGCGCGACGTCGGCTGGCTCGGCTTCGAGTGGGACCGGTTGTGTCGCGCCTCGGACTATTTCGAGCAGCTGTACGGCTACGCGGTCGAGCTGATCAAGCTCAAGAAAGCGTACGTGTGCAGCTTGTCCGCCGACGAGATCCGCGAGCAACGCGGCACTCTGACCGAAGCGGGCGTCAACTCGCCGTACCGCGAACGAAGCGTCGAGGAAAACCTCGAACTGTTCGCCAAAATGCGCGGCGGCGAATACCGCGACGGCGAACACGTGTTGCGCGCGAAGATCGACATGGCGTCGCCCAACGTCAACATGCGCGACCCGGTGGTCTACCGTATCCGCCATACCTCCCACCACAACACCGGCGACGCCTGGTGCATCTATCCGACCTACGACTTCACCCACTGCTTGTCGGACTCGATCGAAGGCGTCACGCACTCGTTGTGCACGCTCGAGTTCGAAGACCATCGCCCTCTGTACGACTGGTTTCTCGAGCAGTTGAACGTCCACCACCCGCAGCAGATAGAGTTCGCGCGGTTGCAACTGAAATATACGATTACCAGCAAGCGCAAGCTGAAAAAGCTGATCGACGCGGGCATCGTCGAAGGCTGGAACGACCCGCGGATGCCGACGATATCGGGGCTGCGACGGCGCGGCGTTCCGTCGGCCGCGATCCGCGACTTCTGCGAACGCATCGGGGTCACCAAGAAAGACAGTTGGATCGAGATGGATCTGTTCGAAACCTGCGTGCGCGACGAGCTCAACCGTAACGCGCCGCGCGCGATGGCGGTGCTCAGGCCGCTCGAGGTCGTGATCGAGAACTACCCCCAAGACTCAAGCGAGGAGCTCGAAGCGCCCAACCACCCCGACGATCCCTCGATGGGCGTGAGAAAGCTGCCTTTCTCGCGCGTTGTCTACATCGAGCGCGACGACTTCATGGAGACGCCGGAGAAGAAGTTCTTCCGCTTGGCGCCCGGGCGCGAAGTGCGGTTACGCTACGCGTACTGCGTCACCTGCCGCGAGGTCGAAAAAGACGCGGAAGGCAACGTCGTCAGGCTGCTGTGCAGCTACGACCCGCAAACGCGCGGCGGCAACACGCCCGACGGACGCAAGGTCAAAGGCACACTCCACTGGGTCTCGGCCGCTCACGCCGGTAAAGCCGAAATCCACCTGTACGACCGCTTGTTCAACGTCGAAAACCCCTCGGCCGACGAAGTCTTCGCCCATCTCAACCCCGAGTCGCTACTTACCCTCAACGACTGCCGCGTCGAACCTTCGCTCACCCGGGCGACCGTCGGCAAGCATTGGCAGTTCGAACGTCTGGGATATTTCTGCGTCGACAGCGAAAGCGCCGGCGCGGTGTTCAACCGTACGCTGAGCCTGCGCGACGGTTGGGCCAGGATGAAGTAGCGCCGTCCCGCGCCGGTCTTGCCCCGGCGCCCGACGCCTAGGTCTGATCCTTCCAGCGCCTGACGACGCTGAACACTTCGGCGCCGCCGCTCAGCGAGCGTCCCGCGCGGCGTTCGGCGGCGGCGATTACCGCGGGCTCGTCGAAACGCAAGAAAGGGTTGGTGCGTTTCTCGAGCGCCAGCAGCGAAGGCACCGTCGGGCGCCCCTGCTCACGCAAGCGTCGTGCGTCGCGCTCCCTTCGCAGGAGCTCCGGGTTGTCCGGCTCGACTCGTTTGGCGAAGGCGATGTTGGCCAAGGTGTACTCGTGCGCGCAATAGATCTCGGTGTCGTCGGGCAACGCCATGACTTTACCGAGTGAGTCGTGCATCTGACCGGGGCTGCCCTCGAACAAACGTCCGCAGCCGCAAGCGAACACGGTGTCGCCGCAAAACAGCTTGCCGTCGCCGTAGTACGCGACGTGGGTCGAGGTGTGTCCCGGGACTTCGATCACTTCAAAGTCGCAATCGAGGCAAGCGACGTACACCCGGTCGCCTTCACCGACCCTCCGCGTCGCACCGACGATGCGATCGTCGACGGGCGCATAGACTTCGACGTCGGGAAACCGCTCGACCAATTCCGCGATGCCTCCGACGTGGTCGGCGTGGTGGTGGGTGACGACGATTGCCCCGAGCGCCGCGCCGGCTTCCCGCAACGCGGCAAGCACCGGCGTCGCGTCCCCGGGGTCAACTACCGCAGCCCGGCCGCTTCCCGCGCCCGCGAGCAACCACAGATAGTTGTCGTTGAACGCGGGAATCGGCGTCGCCTGAATCATCGTTGCGGCAACCTCAGGATGCCGCCGGCTGCGCCTCGGCACCGCCGGACGCTTTCTCGCGGCTTTCCTTGGACGACCGACCGGGTGCTCGCGGCGGCGCGATGGTCGAGATGGCGTGCTTGTACACCATGCGCGTTACGGAATCTTTCACCATAACGACGAACCGGTCAAAGGCTTCAATCTTTCCTTGCAATCTGATTCCGTTCACAAGGTAGACGTTCACCGTCTCGTGGTTCTTGCAGAGTGTATTCAGAAACACATCTTGTAGTATTGGTTGTTGAGACATGCGTTTCTCCTTCAGTGGTTTCTCCGTGGTTGCGGGGCGCCGAATCACCGACCGAGCCG
The DNA here is from genome assembly GCA_964347615.1 of uncultured Chromatiales bacterium. Lineage (GTDB taxonomy): Bacteria > Pseudomonadota > Gammaproteobacteria > Poriferisulfidales > Oxydemutatoraceae > CAYFZO01. The sequence goes on along the minus strand of CAYFZO010000004.1, from coordinate 39,339 downwards.
CCGTCGCCGGCTGCTCCCCCTCCGTCCCCATAGATTAGCAAAGACGCCCTCAGGTCAAGAATCGCCCGTGAATTCAAGCGCCGCGCGAGACAATTCGGCGGCAAGCGCCTCGGGAGAGACCCGGTCAACCTCGCGTCGGCGCACCCCGTCCATGCTCCTCATCCAAGTCAACTGCCGCTTGGCGAGCTGGCGCGTCGCGCTGACCGCTCGCTCACGCATCTCTTCACGGGTGCATTCGCCCGACAGGTACGACCAGGTCTGGCTGTAACCCACCGCGCGCATCGAAGGCAGGTCGCGGTTGAGGTCGCCGCGCAACATCAGGCGGCTGACTTCGTCGACCAGCCCCGCGTCGAGCATTGCGTCGAAACGACGCTCTATGCCGGCATGCAACAGCGAACGCTCGGCGAAATCCAAACCGAACTTCAAGATCGGAAACGGCAACTTGGCGTCGCCGCGTCCGGACATAAACTCGCTGAACGCGCGGCCGGTGGTACGATAAACCTCGAGCGCGCGCCTGACGCGCTGCGAGTCGTTGGGGTGCAACCGGGCGGCGGTCGCCGCGTCCACCCGTCGCAGCTCGTCGTACAAGGTCGCCAACCCGAGCCTGCGTTCCTCCCCGACCAGCTCACGCTTGACCTCGGCGTCCACCGCGGGAACCTCGTCGAGACCACGCTCGAGCGCGTGAAAATAAAACATCGTCCCGCCGACCAGAAGCGGGATCTTGCCTTGCGACAGAACCTCCCCGACCAGCGCCGACGCCGACTCCCGGAACAACGCCGCCGAGTAAATTTCACGCGGGTCGAGCACGTCGATCAGATGATGCGGCACGCGACGACGCGCTTCGAGCGAAGGCTTGGCGGTACCGACGTCCATGCCCTTGTACACCAGCGTCGAGTCAACGCTGATGATTTCGCACGGCAGACGCTCGCACAGGCGCAGCGACGTCTCGGTCTTGCCGCTGCCGGTCGGCCCCATCAGAAAGATCGCACCGCGCGGCGCTGCCTGCATCCGAGCTATTGTCCGCGCAGAAACAGTTTGTCGAGCTGCTCCACGCTCAGCTGCACCCAGGTCGGGCGTCCGTGGTTGCACTGCCCGCTGCGTTCGGTGGCTTCCATGTCGCGCAGCAGCGCGTTCATCTCATCGGTCGTGAGCTTGTGGTGGGCACGCACCGAACCGTGGCAGGCCATCGTCGAAAGCAAGTCGTTGATGCTCCGTTCGACGCGCGTCGACGTGCCGTGCTCGGACAGATCCGCGAGCACGTCCCGAAACAGCGACTCGACGTCGCTCTCGGCGAGCATCGACGGCACGCGCCGCAACGCAAGCGTATTCTCGCCGATACGGTCGGCTTCAAAACCGACCTTCGCCAAGGACTCGGCGTGACGCTCGCAAAGGTCGGCCTCGGCGGGTGTGACCGAAAGGCTCGCGGGCACCAACAAAGGCTGCGATCGAATGCCTTCCTTGTCGTAAGCGCTCTTGAGCTTTTCGTAAGTGACGCGCTCGTGCGCCGCGTGCACGTCCACCAGCACCATGCCGTCCTTGTTCTGCGCAACGAGGTAGATGCCGTGCAGCTGGCATATCGCGTAGCCGAGCGGCGGCGTCTCGACGTCGGCAGCAAGTGGCGCCTGCATCGCGCCGGGCGCAACCGTCGCGATTTGCGGGCCGCGGTCGGCGACGCGCCGCCTCTCGGGCACGGACGCGGGCACCGGCGCGGACGCGCCGGTCGCCGGCGAAACCAGGTCGCGCCAGCCGTCGGACCGCGCCGCCTGCGGATTCTCGTTGACCAGCCGGCGATGGTGCTCAGCCCGGTTGACCGCAACGTCAGGCGCAAGCCCGGCGATGACCTCGGATACTGCGTGGCGCACGAAGTCGTGCACGAAACGCTGCTCGCGAAAGCGCACCTCGAGCTTGGACGGGTGCACGTTGACGTCCACCTGTGCGGGGTCGAGCTCGAGATACAGCACGTAACAAGGGTGGCGACCGTGGAACAGCACGTCGCTGTAAGCCTCCCTGAGCGCGTGCGTCAAGGTGCGATCCTTGACCGAACGCAGGTTGACGTAGCTGAATTGCAAGTCCGGCTGGCTGCGGGACAAGGTCGGCAGGCCGAGCCAGCCGCTCAACTTGAGCCCGCCGCGCTGCTGCTCGAACCAAACCGCCTGCTCGGCGAAGCGTCGCCCGAGGATCTTCTCGATCCGCCGCCGGCTTCCGGGTTCGGCGTCGGCCGAGCAAGCGAAAACCGACTTGCCGTCGTTGAGGATCTCGAACTCGACGTCGGCGCGCGCCAGCGCCAAACGATGCAGCCACTTCTGAACGTGGCCGAACTCGGTGCGCGGGGTTTTCAGGAACTTGCGCCGCGCCGGAACGTTGTAGAACAAGTCACGCACGTCGACCGTCGTGCCGAAAGGGTGCGCCGCCGGCGTCGGCTCGTCGAAATCCTCGTCGCCCGAAGCGCTCAGCTCCCAGCCGGTGTCGGCGCCGGCGACGCGCGAAGTGAGCTTGAGCCTCGACACCGACGCGACGCTCGGCAAGGCCTCGCCGCGGAAACCGAAGCCGCGAATGTTCTCGAGGTCGGGAAGCTCCTTGATCTTGCTGGTCGCGTGCCGCGACAACGCCAGCACCAGCTCGTCCCGGGCGATGCCTTCACCGTCGTCGCGCACCCGGATCCGCCCGACGCCGCCCTGCTCGATCTGCACTTGAATCGACGTCGCGCCGGCGTCGAGACTGTTCTCCACCAATTCCTTGACCACCGAAGCGGGGCGTTCGATGACCTCCCCCGCGGCGATCTGGTTGACCAGTTTAGGCGGCAGGCGGTTGATTGTCATCGTGTATGCTTAGCGTGGAAATGAACGCTCGGATTATACAACTGCACCCCGACCTGCGCGAATACGAATCGGTCAAAGGACTGTATCTTGCGGAGAACCTGTACGCGCGCGGCCCCTTGGTCTACGCCAATTTTGTCACCAGCCTCGACGGCAGGATCGCAATCTCCCGCGGAGGCACCGACCGCCTGCCCGAGCATTTGAGCAACGCCAACGACCTGCGCCTGTTTCTCGAGCTTTTGGCGCAAGCCGACTGCGTGATCACCCACGGCGCTTATTTGCGCGCCCGCGCGGACGGCCGCCTCGGCGACGTCTTCCGCCTCGACGACGAACTGAGCGAGTGGCGGCGCAACAACGGCCTTGCCCCGCCGCTGGTCGTGGTGTGCAGCGCCCGGCTCGACTTCCCCGAACCATCCGACCTTGAACGCAGCAAGGTCCTCGTCGCGACCGGCGAGCAGCACGACCCCGCCCGGGCCGAACGTTGGCGCGACAAAGGCTACCGGCTGATTACCGCGGGCACCGGCGCGATGGTCGAGGTCGGTGCCCTGCTCGACAAACTGGCCGATCAAAACCTGCGCAGCATCTACTTCGTCGCGGGACCGACCCTGCTCGAGTCCGCGCTCAAGAACCGTCGCCTCGACCTGTTCTACCTGACGCTTTCGCACCAACTCGTCGGCGGCGACGCGTTCCACACCTTGATTCCAGAGGCCGAACTCGGACACTGCCGGCTGATACAAAAACGCCTGATCTTCGACGACTCGCCCGGGCTCGAACATTCGCAGTGGTTCGCAAAGTTTGAATGCCGCTATCGGTGAAGGGCAAGAGGATGACAATCGAAGCTTCGATCGAAAGCGTCCCGTCTCCGGCGGAGGGCGATCCAGCCTAAACCCGAAGGTTCGGCTTCCGCGCCGCAACCGCGTCGAGCAAAGCCCGCCCGGTCTCGCTCCTCGCCTCGGCCTCGATGCGGCGCTCGGTGTCGGCCGAACCGGCGCCGCCGTCAACGAACAGAAAACGCAACGTCACGTCGGGCGTGGGCAACGCTTCGGCCGCGTTCTCCGGCCACTCTATCAGGCAGACGCTGCGGTCGTCGAGACGATCCCTCGCGCCGAGCGTTTCGAACTCGTCCGCGTTGCTCAGGCGGTACAAATCGAAATGCAGCACCTCGAACCCGCCCGCCTCGTAAATCTCAAGCAAGGTGTAACTCGGGCTCTTCACCCGCCCGCGATAACCCAAAGCGCGGATGAAGCCACGGCTGAAAGTGGTCTTGCCGCCGCCGAGCTCGCCGCTCAGCCACAGCGTCAACGGCGCCCGCGTGCACGCGGCGAACGCCTCGCCCGCGGCCTCGGTGCAGCCGGCGTCGGGCGCGTCAAACGAGAACCGCTTCAGCACTTCATCGATTCACGCACGCGCGCAGATGCGGCATCAGGTCGGAAGCGATCAGGCCGCGCGGAACGCCGGCGGCGGCACGGTCGCCGGCTTCGGCGTGAACACAGGCGCCGAACGCCGCCGCCGCGGGCAAAGGCACTCCTTGCGCAAGCAACGCCGCAACGACGCCGCTCAACACGTCGCCCATGCCCACGCTTGCCATGCCCGGGTTGCCGCCGGCGCAGACCAAACTGCCTTCGCGCGAATGGATTACGCTCCCGGCGCCTTTCAGCAGGCAAACGCCGCCGAAACGCGAGGCGATCTTCTCGGCGGCGGCAAACCGGTCGGCGCCGACCTCGGCGACGGCAAGACCGAGCAGCCGTCCCGCTTCTCCCGGATGCGGCGTCAAGATCCACTCGTCGCGGCTTGCGGGCTCCGCCGCGAGCAGGTTCAGCGCGTCCGCGTCCACGACTTTGGGCAGGCGGGTTTCGAGCACTTTCGCCAACAAAGACCGCCCCCAGTCGTCGCAACCGAGTCCCGGCCCGACCGCAACCACGTCGACGCGCCTGAGCAAGGCGTCAAACGCACTGTCCGCCGCGGCGACGCCGTGCACCATCAAGGCGGGACAGCCCGCGACAATCGCCGCGACGTTGTCCGGCGCCGCCGCGACGCTGACCTTGCCGGCGCCGACGCGTAACGCCGCCTCGCCCGCAAGCCGCGCCGCACCGGCCATTCCCGGCCCGCCGCCGACCACCAGCACGTGACCGAAATCGCCTTTGTACACGTTGCTGTACCTGCGCGGCAAGCACCGAAACAAATCATCGACGTCGACCAGCCGCGCCGCGGGCTCGATCTGCTTGAACAGACCGGGGTCGGCGCCGAGGCCGTCGAACTCGATCTCGCCGCAACAGTCACGCCCCCACGCGGTGTACATGCCACGTTTGCGCGCGATGAAAGTCACCGTCGCACGGGCGCGCACCGCCTGCGGGCGCATCGCTCCGGTGTCGGCGTCAAGGCCCGAAGGCACGTCCACCGAGAGCACCGGCGCTCCGGACGCGTTGATCGCCTCAACCCAAGCCAGGGCTTCGTCGTCGAGCGGGCGGTTCATGCCGGTACCGAACAAGGCGTCGACCACGACGTCAGGGCGGGCTGACCCTTGATCGCGGGGCGAGGTGACGCCGCCGGCGGCGAGATAATCTTCCCTCGCCCGCGACGCGTCCTTCCCGAGCCGGGGTCCGCCCGAAGCGGCGCCGCCGAGTTGATGCACCCGCACTTGGCGTCCTTCGGCGAGCAACAGCTCCGCGAGCACGTAGCCGTCGCCGCCGTTGTTGCCGCTGCCGCAGAAAACCGCGACCGACTTCGCCCGCGGCCAGCGCGCGACCAGCGCTTGGAAACAAGCTCGTCCCGCGCGACGCATCAATTCGAGGCCCGTCACGGGCGTGCGCTCGATGACCAGCGCGTCTATCGCCCGCGTCTGTTGTGAGGTGAATAAATCCATCGGCGGCCCATCGGTGGCATTCTATAATGCGACGTGCACCGATTGCTTGCAATCACGTGCTCATCCACGCGTAGAGGCGCCGCATGAATCATCCCGATTTGCAAGGTCTCACCGACCGCATCGATCGGTGGGCGAAAGAACTCGGCTTCGACGCGAGCGGCGTCAGCCGCACCGAACTCGGCGAACACGAAACCCGCCTGCTGCGCTGGCTCGGGGAGAACATGCACGGCGACATGGAGTACATGGAGCGTCACGGCGTAAAACGCGCCCGCCCGCGCGAACTCGTTCCGGGCACGGCCAGCATTATTTCGGTGCGGAGGTCCTACCTGCCGGCGCAGTCCGCGGACGCCGAGGCGACGCTTGCCGACGACGGCGCCGCCTATATCGCGCGTTACGCACTCGGACGCGACTACCACAAGCTGATGCGGCGTAAGTTGCAGAAGCTCGCGACGCGGATCGAAAAGGAAATCGGCCGGTTCGGCTATCGCGCGTTTGTCGACAGCGCACCGGTGCTCGAAAAAGCGATCGCCGAGCGCGCGGGTCTCGGGTGGATGGGCAAGCACAGCGTGCTGATCAACGCCGACGCCGGGTCATGGTTCCTTCTCGGCGAGCTGTTCACCGACCTGCCGCTGCCGCCGTCGTCGCCGACGTCGAACCGTTGCGGCGGTTGCCGCCGCTGCATCGACGTCTGCCCGACCGGCGCGATTGTCGAACCGTACCGCCTCGACGCGAGGCGGTGCATCTCCTACCTGACGATCGAGTTGAAAGGCAGCATCCCGCCCGAACTGCGCCCGTTAATCGGCAACCGGGTGTTCGGCTGCGACGACTGCCAGATATTCTGTCCGTGGAACCGCTTCGCCAAGACCACCGACGACCCCGACTTCAGCCCGAGGCACCGCCTCGACGCTTCGACCCTGCTCGAGCTGTTCGCGTGGAGCGAGGCCGAATTCAAGCAACGCACCGAAGGTTCGGCGATCCGCCGCCTCGGCCATGAACGTTGGCTGAGAAACCTCGCGGTCGGCCTCGGCAACTGCGACAACCGGGGCGACCGCGAAGCCGCGGTCGCGGCCCTGCGGGCGAAAGCCGATCACCCCTCGCCACTGGTGCGCGAACACGTCGAGTGGGCGTTGCAGAACCTCGCCCACCGCGACTGAGAACGGGCGAACGCGAACGACAAGGAAACCGCCTGCACGGCTCAGCCGAAACCCAGACGCTTCATCAGGCCGCGGGTCGAGCCGTCGAGCTCGTCGCCCCGACCGAGCGGCAGCTCGGCGGCGATGCGCTTGCCAAGCTCGACGCCCCACTGGTCGAACGGGTTGATGCCCCAAATCACCGCTTGCGCGAACACCTTGTGCTCGTACAGGGCCAGCAGCAGCCCGAGCGTGAACGGTGAAAGCGCGTCGAGCACCAGCGCGTTGCTCGGCTGGTTGCCCGGGTGGCGCCGGTGCGGGTCGCCGGCGTCGTCCCCGTACATCAACGCGCGGCTTTGCGCCAGGAAGTTGGCGTGCAGGAACCCGTGGTTACCCGGCGATCCGGCGTTTTTCGCGGTAACGATGAAATCGCACGGCACCAAGCGTTTGCTTTGATGCAACAGCTGATAGAACGCGTGCTGACCCTCGATGCCCGCCTTGCCCCAGACCACCGGCGCGGTCGCGTACTCGAGAACGCGGCCGTCGCGGTCCACCGACTTGCCGTTGCTCTCCATCTCCAGTTGCTGCAAATACTCCGGCAACCGTTCCAGCGCATAGTCGTAAGGCAGCACCGCACGGCTGCCGGCGCCGTGGAAATTGACGTACCAGACGTCCAACAGCGCCAGAATCACCGGGATATTGGACTCGAGAGGCGCTTCGGCAAAGTGCGCGTCCATGTTGCGCGCGCCGGCGAGCAGTTCATCGAAACGCTCGCTGCCGGCCAACGCCGCAAGCGGAAAACCGACTGACGACCATAAGGAAAAGCGTCCCCCGACCTCGTCCCGGATCGTCAACACGTTGGCGCGCGGCACTCCGAACCGCAAAGCAGCTTCGACGTTCGCGGTAACCGCCAAGCAATGCGCCGGCCACGCGTCGCCCGCGCCGTAGTGCCCGACGATCCAGTCTCTGGCGCGCTCAGCACCGGTCAAGGTCTCCCGGGTCGCAAACGTCTTGGAAGTGACAACAAACAAGGTCTGCTCGGGGTCGGCACGGCTCAACACCTCGGCGATCCGGCGCTCGTCGGCGCCGGTAACGAAGGATACGCTCAGATCGTCGCGCCCCAGATGCGCCAGCGCGCGGCAAGCCGTCGCGGGGCCGAGATGTGAACCGCCGGTGCCAACGTTGACGACGGTGCGGAACGGCTTGCCGCTGAAACCGGTGCGCCTCCCGGCTCGAACCTCCTCGCACAACTCGTACATGCGAGCTCTATCGCTCGCCGCTTCGTCGCTCTTGCCGGCGGCGGCGGCGGGTCCGTGGCCGTCGTCGCGCAACGCCGCGTGCAACGCGGGCTTTGCTTCGCTGAGATTGACCTTGTCGCCGCGGAACAATCGTTCGCGCCAAGCCTCGATCTCGGCTTCGCGCGCGAGCTCCATCAACAAACCGAAAGTGACGTCGGTAATCCGGTTCTTTGAGTAATCGAGAAACAAGCCTTCACGTTCAAGCGAAAACTTTCGAAACCGTTTCGCGTCGGCGGCGAACAAGTCCCGCAACTTCAAATCGGACACTTGCTTGAAGTGATCCTGAAGTTTTTTCCAAATCGCGCTTTGGTTAATCATTTCATTCGTGAAATCGGCGCAGGCAAAGGCTTATCTTAAAGCAAAGTCAAGGTTTGCTAAAATGAAAAGCCGTATCTGCCACTCTTTGACAAACGACATGACCGAAAAGAACACGCGCGGCGCCGTCGGCGCGAGCCGGATCGAAGCGCACGTCGCGGTCGACAACGCCCCCGCGACGGATCCGGCGTCCAGCGGCGAAACACCGCCCCGCCCCGAACCGAAAGAAACACGCCCGGAAGCGGCGACGGAGCGGAAGCTGCGCGCCAGAATCCGGTTGTTCGGCAACCTGCTCGGCATCGTGGTCAGGGAGCAAGCGGGAGAAAAGGTCTTTGCATCGGTCGAAAGGCTGCGCAAGGGTTTCATCAGCTTGCGTAGAAACGCGGTGCTGAGAAAACGCGATGACTTGATGCGCCATATAGAGAACCTCGACTTGCCGACGCTCGAAAAGGTAATTCGTGCTTTTTCCATCTACTTCAACCTGGCGAACGTCGCCGAAGATGGTCGGGAACTGGCGCTCAAAAGGAAAAGGATCTCGGCGGCTCAAACCCCGGGAAAGGAAACCTTCGGCGACTTTTCCTTCGCCGAAACGCTGAAACAATTCAAGGACAAAGGCATCAGCGCGCCGCAACTGCAGACGCTGCTCGATCAGCTGCACTATCGTCCGGTGTTCACCGCGCATCCGACCGAAGCGCAACGACGCACCGTCATGCAGTTGCTGCAGCAGATATTCACGACCGTCGGCGGTCTCGACCGCATCCGACTCAACAAGAAAGAAAAGGAAAGGATATTCGAAAAACTCGTGCAGCAAATTCAAGTTCTGTGGAAAACCGAAGAAGTACGGCTCAACAAGCCGACCGTCGAAGCCGAAGTCATCAACGGTCTTTATTACTTCAAGACCTCGCTGTTCGACGCGGTGCCCGAAGTCTACCGGGCGCTGGAACAAGCCGTCGCCGCCGTTTACCCCGGAAGCGAGGTTACGGTGCCGAGCTTCATCGAGTTCGGTTCGTGGATCGGAGGCGACCGCGACGGCAATCCGTATGTGACACCCGAGGTCACGCGCAAGACCTTCAAACTCCAATCCACGATGATTCTCAAGGAGTATATATGTCGGCTCGAGAAACTGATCAGCGTCCTGACGCATTCGAACAACATGGTCGAGCTCTCCGAGAACTTCATTATCCTGATGCAACAGACCCGCGAGATCGGAAGGAAAGCGTTCAAGGAAACCCCCGATCTTTTCATCAAGGAACCGTACCGACGGCAGCTGGGAATCATGGCGTATCGGTTGCAGCTGCACTTGGACGCAATCAACAGATCCGCCACGAGGATCTCGGCGCCGCCCGAGCACGCTTATAAATCGGAGTATGAATTCCTCGATCACCTGCGCTTGATGAGTCAATCGCTGAAGCATCACGACGATGCAAACGTCGCCGACGGTGAGCTCAAGGATCTGGTGCGGTTGGTCGAAACCTTCGGTTTCCACCTCGCGCAGCTCGACTTGCGCGACGAGTCGAACAAGTTTTCCTCCGCGGTCGCGGACGTCCTCGAACGTTGCAGCGCAGACGCCCGCGACTACGCCCGGGCGCCGGAACACCGCAAGGTTGAAATACTCAGCTCCCTGCTCGACGGCAAATTGCCAGCGATCGACCGCGCCCGCCTGAGAAAAGCAAGCTGCAGGACGCTCGACGTCTTCGCCCGCGCCCGCGAAGCAATCGAGAAAATCGGCCCCAGAGCCGTCGGCAACTGCGTGATTTCCATGACCCACGCTCCCAGCCACGTGCTTGAAGTCATGTTGCTCGGCAAGATCGAAGGTCTGATAGGCACCGACGACGCGGGAGATCTTTATTGCCACGTCCGGCCGTCGCCGCTGTTCGAGACGATAGAAGATCTCGAACGAGTCGACGAGGTAATCGACAAACTGCTTGCAAACCCCTGTTACAAAAGACTGCTCGAAGCAAGCGGCAACATGCAGGAAGTCATGCTCGGCTACTCCGACTCGTGCAAGGACGGCGGAATCCTGGCTTCCGCCTGGAACCTGTACCAGGCGCAAATCAAAATCACGCGCACGGCCGAACGCCGCGGGGTGCGCTACCGCATTTTCCACGGGCGCGGCGGCACCATCGGGCGCGGCGGCGGGCCGACCCACAAAGCGGTGCTGGCGCAGCCGCCCGGCACCGTCAACGGACGGCTCAAACTGACCCAGCAAGGCGAAGTTCTCTCAAGCAAGTACAGCAATCCGGAGCTCGCCGTTTCCGAACTCATCATGTCCGTATCCGGCTTGCTCAGCGCAAGCCGCCACTTGGCCGGCAAATCCAACGGCGACTGGCCGGCACATCTGCAATTCGCGCACGAACTTGCCCGACTCGGCGAAAAGTATTACCGCGACTTGGTGGACCGCACCGAAGGATTGTTTGATTATTTCTACGAAGCGACGCCGGTCATAGAAATCGGGGAAATGAACATCGGCTCGCGCCCCTCGCACCGCAAGATGACCGACCGCTCCAAACACTCGATCCGCGCGATTCCATGGGTATTCGGCTGGTCGCTGTCGCGGCATACCATCCCGGCCTGGTACGGGCTCGGCTACGCACTGGAAACGTACCACGCCGACGACCCGGACAAGCTCGAGGAACTGCGCAGGTTCTACAAGGAGTGGCCTTTCTTCAGCACCCTGATCGACAACACTCAGATCGCGCTGGCAAAAGCCAATATGGGCGTCGCCAAGGAGTACTCGCGGTTGTGTTCGTCGCCGCAGATCGGCGCCGCGGTGTTCGAAAAAATAGCCTCGGAATACAGGCGCACCGAAAAATACACGTTGCTGGTAACCCGTTTTGACAAGCTGCTGGAGAACCAGCCGGAGATGATGCTGTCCATTCAGAAGCGCGACCCGTACCTAGACCCGCTCAACTACATTCAAATCATGCTGCTGGAAAAACACCGCGCCAGGAAACAGGCACTGGGCGCAAACCGTTCGCTCGGCGCCGACGCGCGCGAAAGCAACGAATACCTGGCACCGTTGCTGCGCAGCATCAACGGCATCGCAAGCGGGATGAGGAACACCGGCTAGACGCCGCCGAAAGGTTCGGGAGTCTAAGCCGCTTGCACCGGAATCGAATCGGCGGTGCGCGTGACGCGGTTGGATTCGTCGAGGTAAATCAGCTTCGGGCGATGCCGACGCGCTGCTTGTTCGGACAGCCCGCAATAGCAGCAGATAATGACGCGGTCGCCCGGACGCGCCTTGTGCGCCGCCGCGCCGTTCATCGATACGACGCCGCTGCCGCGCTCGGCGGCGATCGCATACGTGGTCAGCCGCTCGCCGTTGCGCAGGTTGTAAACGTCGATCCGTTCGTATTCGAGCATGCCCGCCGCGTCGAGCAACGCCGCGTCAATCGCGCACGAGCCGTCGTAGTCAACCTCGGCGTGGGTTACACGGGCCTTGTGCAGCTTGGATTTGAGAAGCGTCAGTTCCATCACGATCCCCGAAGACCGGCACGATTCTAGCACCACACGTTCCGTCGGTGTCACCCGTCTTCGACGATGACGTTGTCTATCAGGCGCGCCTTGCCCAGCCACGCCGCGGCGAGCACGACTTTTCCCCCGCCGTCCCGCGGCTTCAGGTCCCGGACGTCAAGCGGCGCCAAGTCGCGCGCGTTGCGTATTTCAACGTAGTCGGGGCGCAACCCGGCGGACTCAAGACGGGCGCGGGCGTTTTCGGTCAAGCGGTTCAGTACCGCCGCGTCGCCGTTGCCTTCGACCTGCGCCGCGACGTCGCGCAGCACCCGGTACAACGCCGGGGCACGCTTTCTTTGCTCGGCGTCGAGATAAGAATTCCGCGAGCTCAGCGCCAAGCCGTCGGCTTCGCGCACCGTCGGCACCGCCACGACGTGAACGTCAAAATCAAGACGCTCGACCAGCCGTCTGATCAAGATCAGCTGCTGGTAATCCTTTTCCCCGAACACCGCGACGTCGGGCGTAAAAAGGTTGAACAACTTCACGATCACGGTAGCGACCCCGGTGAAGTGCCCGGGGCGGTTCGCGCCGCACAGCACTCCGGCCAGCTCGCCCGGATCGACGAAAATGCTGGCGTCGCAATCCGGCGGATAAATCTCTTCGGCGGCGGGCGCGAACACGAGCGAGACGCCGCGGTCGCGCAACCGTTCGAGATCGCCGTCCAGGGTGCGCGGGTAAGCCCGAAAATCGTCCTTGCGGTCGAATTGCAACGGGTTGACGAAAATGCTCACCGCGACCTTGTCGGCGCGTTCCGCGGCGGCGGCGATCAACGCGAGATGTCCTCGGTGGAGGTTGCCCATGGTCGGCGTCAACGCGACGCGCGCGCCCTCGGCGCGCCATTCGGCAAGGTGCTTGCGCACTTGCGCCTTGGTGCGAACGACGTGCATCGGCTACCGGCGACGGCTTGCGTTCAGGACGTATAGACGTGCTCGGGCGCCGGAAACGTACGACCCTTGACCGCGGCGACGTAGGCGGCGACGGCGTCCCGGATCGAATCTCGACCGTGCAGGAAATCCTTCGCAAAGCGCGGCGACGGGCGAGTCATTCCGATGACGTCGTGCAACACCAGCACCTGCCCGTCGCAACCGGCGCCGGCGCCGATGCCGATGACCGGCACCTCCACTTCAGCGCTGATTCCTTCTCCGACCCGGGCGGGGACGCACTCGAGCACCAGCAGGTCGGCGCCGGCCTCGACGAGCGCTTTCGCTTCGTCGAGCAATTGGTCGGCCGAAGCAGCCTCTCTCGCCTGTACCTTGTAGCCGCCGAGCTTGTGCATCCACTGAGGGCGCAAGCCGACGTGGGCGCAACACGCGACGCCTCGGGTCGCCAGCGCGCGCACGATCTCGACCTGATGTGCGCCGGCCTCGAGCTTGACGACGTGCGCACCGCCTTCCTGCATCAGCCGAGCCGCGTTACTCAACGCCTTGTCAACCGTGCAATAGCTCATGAACGGCATGTCGCAAACAATCAGCGCGCGGCGGACGCTGCGCGCAACGCAGCGGCAGTGGTACGCCACGTCGTCCAAACTCACCGGCACGGTCGTGTCTTCCCCTTGGACCACGATCCCGAGGCTGTCGCCGACCAAGACCACCTCGACCCCGGCTTCGTCGAGCACTCGACCGAACGAGGCGTCGTAAGCGGTCAGGCACGCGATCTTCTCGCCGCCGGCCTTCATCGCTTTCAGCGAGGCAAGCGTGATTCTGGTGTCTCCGTTGTGCAAACTCATGGCGTCTCCCGCGGCGAAAATACGAATCAGGTCAACTCGTACGGCGCCGGATTGTAATAGTACCTGCCCGAACGCGCCGGCGCGTTGCGCATCGCGTCTATGCGTTCGATCAAACGTCGGTAATCCGCCCGGTTCCCGACGAAATCTATCTCACCGACGTTGATGACCAGAAGCGGAGCGTCCTGATAGTGGTGAAAGAAATCAAGGTACGCCGAGATCAAATCCTCGATATAGCGCTTCTCTATCAACCTTTCGAAGCGTCGTCCGCGTTTCTGGATGCGCTGCATGAGCACCTCGACCGGTGCTTGCAGGTAGATCACGAGATCCGGCTTGACTAAGTCCGCGGTCAATTTTTCATAGATGAAACCGTACAGCTTGAGCTGCTCTTCGTCGAGTATCATTTCGGCGAAAAGACGATCTTTCTCCAACAGGAAGTCGCTGACGCTGACGCTTGAGAAGATGTCCTCCTGGCGGAGGATCTGCAGCTGCTGGACGCGGGTCGTCAGGAAATACAGCTGGGTCGGCAATCCCAACGTTTTCGGGTCGCGGTAAAAGCGATCGAGAAACGGATTGTCGTCCGCCTGCTCGAGTATCAGCCGCGCCGAAAAATCATCGGCGAGCTTGCGCGCCAAACTGGTCTTCCCGGCACCGATGGGGCCTTCGACCGCGACGTAGGAAGGCGTCGCGCTCACGTCGGTCCCGAGGGGAGCTTGTGAACCGCGCCGGTGTCGCACTCCCCGACAAGGTCGCCGACCAAGCCGTGTCCCGGAATCAACACGTCGGGGGCGATTTCGGCGAGCGGCACCAATACGAAACAGCGGTGATGCGCTTCGGGGTGCGGCACGGTCAGCCGCTCCTCGGCGATTTCGCGGGCGTTGTAGGTCACGATGTCGAGGTCCAAGGTGCGCGGACCCCAGCGTTCGCCGCAACGTTCGCGTCCGAACTCTGCTTCGATCGCATGCAAGGCGTCGAGCAGCTCGAGCGGCGACAGCGAGGTTGTCACCACCGCGGCGGCGTTGACGTAGTCGGCTTGCCCGGCGGGGCCCACGGGCGCACTGCGGTACAACGCCGAGCGGACGCGCAACCGCGTGTTTTCGACGCGTGCGAGCCGCGACAAGGCACGGGCGACGGTCTTCCCCGCGTCCCCCAGATTGGCGCCGACCGCAATCGTCGCGGTGACTTCACGCCGACGGTCCATCTTGTTTTTCCGGGGTTGCATGCATCAGCCCGCAAAGACCTCCGGATCGATTCGACGCTTCACGGGACGACCGGCGTCGCCGTCTCCGCGTCCGACCGCCCGGTCCCCGAAAGCCGAGTCACAAACGCAGTGAGGTTTGACGGAGATTCTACGCATGGTATCCGAGCAAAAGCAAAGGAATCGCAGAGGGCGTTTTCATTGCCCACGATCGGACGCAATTCCCCGCTTTCTCTTGCGTCGTCGCGCACCGGTGCGTTGGTGCAGCATTTCCCTGCGCCCCGCGGAGTCGGTTTCCTGAAACTGCGTCCACCATTCGGCTTGGACGCGGTCACCCATTCCGCCGTCGGCGCGCAAGCACAGAAAATCATACGCGGCGCGAAACCGGGGATGGTTGAAGACAAAGTACAGGTGTTTGCTCCTGCGGCTTCCAAACCGCTTCTGGAGCAGGCAGATCGCCCGCGCAACGGCGGTCAGCTTGCGCGGAGACGACACGTATCGTTGCTGTCGTTTCCACGCGTTCCCTACGGCTTGGTGCCAGCTCAACGCGACCTGGCGGCGCTCGGCCTGCAGGCACAGATGCTCGGCGCCGAGCCAAAACAACGCCGCCAACACGAACGCCGGCGACACCGGCTTGCCCGCACCGACGCGCGCGTCGGTATTCTCGAACAAAGCCCGGAGAAAACGCTCGCGCAAGCCTTCGTCACGGTCTTCCTCGAGGCGGCGGGCGGCGTCGGGATAAAGCATTCCGAACAACCCGTATTCCTGCAACAACTCATAAACCCTGAGCGAGGCGCCGCTGTGAAACAGCTTGATGCTTTCCTCGAACAACCTCGACGCCGGCACGTCCTTGATCAACGGCGCCAACGCGTGAATCTGCCGCGCCACGTCGGGGGCCATCTTCAAGTCGAGTTTCGCGGTGAAACGAATCGCGCGCAACATCCGCACCGGATCTTCGTGATAGCGCGCCCACGGGTTCCCGATCGAGCGCAAACGACGGCTTTTGATGTCGGCGGGTGCGTCGCTGTGGCAAACCAGCTCGCCGGAGAATGGGTTGTAATACATCGAATTGACGGTGAAGTCGCGGCGCAAGACGTCGTCCTCGAGGGAACCGTAAGCGTTGTCGCGGATGATGCGCTTGTTTTCAAGCACGCTGTCGCCCGACTCGCTCAGCAAAGCCCGGAACGTCGCGACCTCGGTGATTTCACGCCAGTTGCGCGGATCGCGCACGTGCGCGAGGCGAAACCGCCTGCCTATGAGCCGGCAACGGGGAAACAGGGCGGCCACTTGCTCGGGGCGCGCGCTGGTTGCGACGTCGAAATCCTTGGGCTTGTATCCCAGCAGGAAATCGCGCACCCCGCCGCCGACGATGTAGGATTCATACCCCCGATCGTGCAGGGTCTCCACCACGTCGAGCACCCTTTGAGGAAACACTTTCCGGGAAAGACCGAAACTTTTCGCCGGATAACGGCTGACGGGCCGAGCGTGCGCCCGTTGTTCTGCTGCATCGTGCAACGGATCGACCTTGACGCGCGCGCTCAACTCAGGCCGCGGGAACGCAGCACCATCAGTTTCTCGATTTGCATGTCTTCGAAGGTATAGCGAATGCCCCCGGTCCCGTGTCCCGAAACCTTGTGCCCGGCGAAAGGCATCCAGTCGACGCGAAACGCGGTTTGGTCGTTGATCATCACCGTGGCCGCGTCGAGACCGCGGTAGCAACGCATCGCGGTGTCTATATCGCGCGTGACCACCGCCGCCTGAAACGAAAACGGCACCGCGTTGGCGCGGCGAATTGCCTCGTTGACGTCGGTGCAGGAGTACACGCAAATCACCGGACCGAACACCTCTTCCTTGCTGACTTTCGCGTCGTCGGGCGGGTCGACGAGCACGGTGCACGCGTAGGCGTGATCCTCGACGCGTTCACCGCCGCAAACAAGCTTTGCGCCGGCGGCGACCGCTTCGTCCACCCATTGCTCGACCCGGTCAACCTCGCGCTTCCTGATCAGCGGCCCGACGTCGACGTCGGCTTCGGTCGGGTCGCCTATCTTCATCCTGCGCGCCAGTTCCGCAAGACCGTCGGCGACGCGCGGTGCAACCGAGGCGTGCGCGTACACCCGCTGCACCGACACGCAAACCTGCCCGGCGTGGTAAAAGCCGCCTTTCGCAATCAGCGGCAGGGCGTCGTCAAGGTCCGCGTCGGCGGCGACGATCACCGGCGCGGCGCCACCGTGCTCCAACGCGCAACGCGTGCCCGGCGCAAGTTTGCCGCGCAAGCTCCAACCGACCCTGGCGCTGCCGATAAAGCTGAAAAAACCGACCCGCGGGTCGGCGGCAAGCGTACCGGCGACTTCGTTGTCTACCAGCAAAGCCTGGCAATACTCTTCGGGCAACCCGGCTTCGCGCAAGATGCCGACGAGCGCGAAACACGACAGCGGCGTGTCGGGCGCGGGCTTGACGACCACCGGGCAACCCGCGGCTATCGCGGGGCCGACCTGATGCACGATCAGGTTCATCGGGTGGTTGAACGCGCTGAAAGCGAGCACCACGCCGATCGGCTCGCGGCGCGTCATCGCCAGGCGGTTCATCGAGCTCGCGTTGATGCCCATCGGAATCTCCTCGCCGTGCGCGGTGCGCACGCATTCGACGCAGCTGCGCAAACCGTCAACGGCACGCACCAATTCGACCCGCGAGTCCGTTAGAGGCTTGCCGCCTTCGGCGGCGGCCTGCAGGGTCAACTCATCCAGCCGCGATTCCACGATCCGTCCGGCTTCACTGAGGATCTCGACGCGACGCGCCGGCGTCAGCCACGCGTCACGGTTTTCGTACACCGCGTACGCCGCCGCAAGCGCGCGCTCCGCGATTGCGGCGTCGGCGGTTGCGACGCTGCCGATGCATTCTCCGTTCCACGGCGAATGAACTTTCCGTTCGCCGGCGGCTTCGGCACCCACCGTCATCGCTGCGTAATCCATCCCGACTCCTCCCTTCGATGGTTAAACGTCGCGTCAAAGCCGCAGCAGGCGCGATCCGACGACGCACGGGCCATTATATAGGGCACACGAGATGCCCCATGCGGTCGGTGAACTCCAAGTTCACCGAATAATCAACCGGGCAATCAATCACCGCCGTCACTTCGTCCTCGAGCGCACGCTTGAGCACCGGCACCAGCTCGTCGGCGGCCTCGACCCGGTAGCCTTTGGCGCCGAAACTCTCGGCGTACTTCACGAAGTCCGGATTGGTGAAAGACGTGTGGCTGGTGCGCCCGAAAGCCCTCATCTGATGCCAGGTAATCAACCCGTACTCGTCGTCCCGCCAGATCAGGACGACGATCGGAGTGCGGATTCTCAGCGCGGTCTCGATCTCCTGGGAGTTCATCATGAATCCGGCGTCTCCGGTGACCGCAACCACCCGGCGGTCGGGGTGTACCAGCTTGGCGGCGATCGCGCCGGGTACGGCGATGCCCATCGATGCGAAACCGTTGGAAATGATGCAGGTGTTCGGTTCTTGAGCTTGGTACATTCTCGCAAGCCACATCTTATGCGCGCCGACGTCGCAAATCACGACGTCTTCGGGATCGAGCACCTGACGCAGATCCCACAGTATCTTCTGAGGCTTGACGGGAAACCCCCGGTCTTCGGCGTAGGAATTGAGCTCCTCGACGATGAAATCGCGCAGCGTGCCGGTGTACAGGATCTGGCTTTTACGCTTCAGCAGGTCGCGTTTGGGCGCGGCGAGATCGGCGATGCGCCGGAGCGACGAAGCGACGTCCCCGACCGCCGCGGATCTACAGATGTAATGCTCGTCCACCTCCGCCGGGCTCGGGTCAACGTGGATCAGGATCTTGTCCTTGTCGGGATGCCACAGATAGGGGTGGTATTCAACGATGTCATAGCCGACGCAGATAATGACGTCGGCGCGGGCGCAGCCGCAAGCGACGTAATCGTTGGCCTGCAGACCGACCGTGCCGAAGCTCAGTTCGTGCGAAAAAGGCATGCAGCCTTTCGCCATGAAAGTATTGGCGACCGGCGCTTGGATGCGTTCGGCGAAACGAACCAGCTCCCGACACGCACCGTCGCGTATGACCCCGTTGCCGGCAAGAATCAGCGGAAAACGCGCTGCGGCGATCAGCTCCGCGGCTTCCCGCACCTTGCCCTCGGGCGCCTCGGGCGTCTCCGGAAACCTGACGCCGAGCGGCTCGGCTCCGTCGACCTCGGCGTTTCCGATGTTTTCCGGCAAATCCATGAAACAGCCGCCGGGTTTTTCGGTTTTCGCAAGCTTGAACGCCTTGCGCACCACCTCCGGGATGACCTCGGGCGACCTGATGCCGGTGCTGTACTTCGAAATCGGCTCGAACAGGTTGACCAGGTCAAGAACCTGATGGCTTTCCTTGTGCATGCGGGTGGTCGCCCCCTGCCCCGCGATAGCGACGATCGGCGCCCGGTCCATGTTGGCGTCGGCGAACCCGGTAACCAGATTGGTCGCCCCCGGCCCCAACGTCGAAAGGCATACCCCCGGATCGCCGGTCAGTCGTCCGTAGACGTCGGCCATGAACGCCGCGCCTTGCTCGTGGCGGGTAGTGATAAATTGCAAATCGCCGTCGAGCAACGCGTCCATCACGCCGATGTTCTCTTCGCCGGGAATGCCGAAAACGTACTCGACCCCTTCGTTCTCAAGACACCTGACAAGCAGTTCAGACCCTTTCATTTGGGGAATTATATATAAATCCTCAAGGATTATTCGTACCCGTTCGACGCTTCACAAGACGAGTCGAGCCGGTAGATCCGCGCGTTCATCCGCCGCGACGCGCTAAAACATGTTCGGGCTTTTGATCGGATCCACCCTCTCGGTTTCATTTTCACCGAGGTCCTCCGGGCGCTTCTTGATATAGTCGCCGGTAATCATCTGCCGGTATCCGGAACCCGGACTCACCATCGGGTACACGCCCGCGTCTTGATCTATTATCACCTCGAGAAAAGCCGGCTCGCGCACCGCGACGAACTCCTCGAGCGTCGCGGGCACTTCGCTCTTGCGCGAAATCCGCTTCGCAAACCTGAAACCGTCGGCTGCCGCCGCCTTGACGAAGTCCTTACGATGCAGGGATTTGTCGCTGCCGACGAAGCGGTTCTTGAAAAAGGTCTTTTGCCATTGGCGCACCATGCCGTCGCCGTGATTGTTCAGCAACAGTATCTTCACGGGCAAATCGTAAGTGGTCACGGTCTCGAGTTCGCCGAAGTTCATGCGCAGGCTGCCGTCGCCGTCTATGTCGATCACCGTCTTGCCGGGGCACGCAAGCTGTGCACCGATCGCCGCGGGCAGACCGAACCCCATGGTGCCCATGGATCCCGAGGTCAGCCAGCTGCGCGGATGCCTGTAGTCGAGGTACTGCGCGGCCCACATCTGATGCTGGCCGACGCCCGTTGAAATCACGGCTTCCCCGCAAATCAGCTTGTTCAATTCCTCGAGCACGTAGTACGGCTGAACCAATTCGCTGTCGCGATCGTAAGCGAGTGCGTATTCCTTTTTCATCCGTTTCAGATACTCGCCCCATTCCTCGAAGTCCGATTTGAAGCCGCCGTCGTTGCGCATCAAATCCTGCAGGGTTACCGCCGCGTCGCCGTGATGATGCCAGTCGGTTTCCTTGACCTTGCCGATCTCGGCCCCGTCTATATCAACGTGCATGATGCAACGCGCGTTGGGCGCGAACAGCTCGGGGCGCCCGGCGACGCGGTCGTCAAAACGCGCGCCGACCGCAATCAGCGCGTCGCAATCCTCGACCGCGTAATTGGCGTAGGCGGTGCCGTGCATGCCGAGCATGTGCATGCTCAGCTCGTCCGTCGTGTCAGCGGCGCTGATTCCCATCAGCGTAGTCACCACCGGCAAGCGGTACCTTTCGATGAAGGCCCGCAACTGCTCGGAAGCGCCCGCGTGTATCACCCCGCCGCCGACGTACAACAGCGGACGTTTGCACCGCCCGAGCCAGGCGAAAAAGTCCCGGCACTTCTCGGGGGTCAGGCGGTTGGCGAGGATCTCGTTTATGCGCATGCGATAACCACGCAGCTCAAGGGTTCCCTCGCCCCGGTACTCGCCTTCCCAGTTCTGCACGTCTTTCGGTATATCGACGACCACGGGGCCCGGCCTGCCGGTGACGGCGACTTCAAACGCGGCGCGCATCGTCGCTTCCAACAACTCGGGCTTCTTGACCAGGAACACGTGCTTGGCGCACGCGCTCATGACGTTGAAAATCGGCGCTTCCTGAAAAGCATCGGTGCCCATCGCGGCGGTCGGCACCTGTCCGCTGATCAAGACCACCGGGATCGAATCCGCCATGCAGTCGCGGATCGGCGTCACCGAATTGGTCGCACCCGGCCCCGAAGTCACCAGAAACACGCCGGGGCGACCGCTCGCTCGCGCGTAACCCGCCGCCATGAAACCCGCCCCTTGCTCGTTCGCGGGCACGATGAGGTTGATCGGCTCTTTGCCGCTTTCGCTGGCGTGCTCCTCGTTGTAACGAAAAATCGCGTCGTAGGTCGGCAGTATCGCACCGCCGCTGTAGCCGAAAATCGTGTCCACGCCGAGGTCCGCGAGAACCCGCACGATGATATCGGCGCCGCTCACGCGCGCCCTTTTCACGTCTGACTCAGGATTTGCCGCCATAAGAATCACGGTTAATCGTAAAACCGGTTCCGCATTTGTAGCGCGGATGCCCCCGCGACGCAAGCCGTCACCGCGAAGGCGGCGGTTCAAGATCGGTCGCACGGTACAACTTCATCAAGTCTTCGCCGCCGAGATCGCGCCACGTTCCGGGAGGCGTATCAAGCCCCACTCCGGCGAAATCGGTCCTGATCAGCCGACTGACTTCAAGCCCCTGCGACTGCCACAGACGCCGCACTTCACGGTTGCGTCCTTCGCGCAACGTGACCTCGAACCAACGATTGACCCCGCTCGTGCCGCCCTTGCTCTCGATCGTCTCAAACCGCGCGGTGCGGCCGTCGAGTGCGACGCCCTCGCGCAAGCTCCGCAGGGCTTCGGCCACGGCTTTCCCCCTGACGCGCACCAGATAGGTGCGCGGCACGCGGTACGAAGGGTGCATCAGCCGATGCGCGAGCTCGCCGTCGTTGCACGCAAGCAGCACCCCCGAAGTGTTGACGTCAAGGCGTCCCACGCTGATCCAGCGCCCGCGCTCGAGTTTCGGAAAACGGGAAAACACCGTCGCGTGAGAACCGCTTTCGCGGCTGACGACCTCGCCGCAAGGCTTGTGGTAGGCGATTACCCGCGCCGCGCCGGCGCCGCGGACGGCGACGCGTTTCCCATCAACCAGGATCGCGTCGCACGCGCTCGCGCGGTCACCCAAGCGCGCAGTGCGACCGTTGATCCGGACCCTGCCGAGACGAATCAACTCTTCGACGTCGCGCCGCGCACCGAAACCCTCGCCCGCAAGCAGTTTCTGCAGACGCTGAGGTTGGTCCGGGTCGCGCGTCAATCCTCGCCCTCGCCGCCGACCGCACGCGGCGGCGCGGTGGCGCTTTCGTCGCCGGGCTCATCGTCGGAAGCTTTTCCGGCCGGCTCGATCCGCAACTCAGGATGCATCCGGGTCACTTCCTCGTTTTCGATCAGCGTCGGAAGTTCGTCGAGACTGCGCAGGTTGAAATAATCCAAAAACTCCTTGGTCGTCGAGTACAGCGCCGGACGCCCCGGCACTTCCTTATAACCGGTCACCTTGATCCACTCGCGCTCTTCGAGCAGACGGATCATGTAAGTATTGACCGCAACCCCGCGCACTTCTTCGATCTCGGCACGCGTAATCGGCTGACGATAGGCAATCAACGCCAAGGTTTCAAGCAGTGCACGCGAATAACGCGGCGGCTTTTCCTTCCACAGTCGTCCGATCGAAGGCGAAAACTTCTCGCGCGTTTGATAGCGATAGCCCGACGCGACCTCTTTCAACTCGACCCCGCGACCCTCACACTCGGCGGCGAGCGCGTCGAGCCCCTTCTGGACGTCGCCGCGACGGATTCCTGCGTCCTCGTCGGCCACCAAGCGCAACAGATCGGCAACGGCCAGCGGACGGTCGCTCGCCATCAACAACGCTTCGAGCATCTGTTTCAGGACTTTCGCGTTCACGGTCGGCGGGGTCCGGCTCAGCGGTGCACCCTGCGGATCTGAATCGAGCCGAACGGCGAAACCTGCACGACTTCGATCGCGTCGGAGCGCATGAGTTCGAGCAACGCGAGCAAGGTGACCACCACCCCGCTGCGCCCCTCTTCGGCGGTGAAACAGTCGCCGAGCAAGACGAATTCCCGCGCCGCGGTCAGCGAAAGAATGCCGCTGACGCGCTCACGCACCGACAGAGACTCACGCACGACGCGGTGGCTGCGATTGAATTCCGCCCTGAGCAGCACTTCCCGCAGCGCCGCGACGACGTCCTCCACGCCGACCTTCGGCCAGGTTTTCTCGATCTTGACGCCGGGGGACGGCAGGTTCACCGGCGTCAACTCGCGCTCGAGCCGCGGCAGGATGCCGATTCTCTCGGCCGCGTCCTTGAAGCGTTGATACTCGAGCAGTCGCTGCACCAGTTTGGCGCGCGGGTCTTCCTCTTCCTCGTCGACGGGCGGGCGCGGCAGCAGCATCCGCGACTTGATTTCGGCGAGCGTCGCCGCCATCACCAGGTAATCGGCCGCAATCTCCAAACGCAGTTCCTGCATCTTGTCGATGTAGCGCGTGTACTGCTCGGTAATCTCGGCGACCGGCAACGCCAGGACGTCGAAGTCATGGCGACGGATCAGATACAGCAGCAGGTCGAGCGGCCCCTCGAAAGACTCCAGGAAGACCAGCAGCGCGTCGGACGGGATGTAGAGGTCTTCGGGAATCTCGGTGAAAGCCTTCCCCTGCACGATCGCGGAAGCGGTCTCGGCGGGCGTTTCGCAGCCCGCGTCGGGCACCAGCCTGAGCGGCGAAGAGTCTGCTTTCAAACCTGCGTCCATGACCCGTTCATTCTATCGCTACCGGTATGAAATACCCATCGCCTTTCGCACTTCGTCGAGGGTGTCGTGCGCAATCGAACGCGCCGCCTCGTTGCCTTCGGTGATGATCTTCTGCACGGTGTGACGATCTTGCGCGTAGTCGGCGGCACGTTCCCGGATCGGGGCGATCTCGGCGGCGACCGCGTTGATCAGCGGCCGTTTGCATTCGACGCAGCCGATACCCGCCGAACGGCACCCTTGCTGGACCCAGTCGCGGACGTCCTCGTCGGAGTAGATCTGATGCAGCCTCCACACCGGACACTTCTCCGGGTCGCCCGGGTCGGTACGCTTGACCCGGGCGGGGTCGGTCGGCATCGTGAGCAGTTTCCCCTCTATCTCCTCGTCGGGCGCGCGCAAGGAAATCACGTTGCCGTAGGACTTGGACATCTTCTCGCCGTCGAGACCCGGCATCTTCGGCGCCTCGGTCAGCAGCGCCTCGGGCTCGGGGAGCAGGATCTTGCCCGCCCCCTCAAGATAGCCGTACAAGCGTTCAAGGGCGGCAACCGGCAGGTTCTGCTGGGAATCGAGCATCGCGCGCGCGACGTTGAACGCCTCGACGTCGCCGCTTTCCTGATAGCTCTTGCGCAGCTTACGGTACATTTCGGCGTTTTTCTTGCCCATCTTGTCAACGGCTTTCTCGGCTCTTCTCTCAAAATCAGCCTCGCGGCCGTAGATGTAGTTGAAACGGCGCGCAACCTCGCGGGTCAGTTCGACGTGCGCAACCTGGTCCTCGCCCACCGGCACGAGGTTTGCCTTGTAAGCCAGGATGTCGGCGCTTTGCAACAGCGGATAACCGAGAAACCCGTAGGTCGTCAGATCCCGGTCTTGCAGGCGTTCCCGCTGGTCTTTGTAACTCGGAACCCGTTCGAGCCAGCCGAGCGGAGTGATCATCGAAAGCAACAGGTGCAGCTCGGCGTGTTCAGCGACGCGCGACTGCACGAAGAGGGTCGCCGAGCTGGGGTTGACGCCGCATGCAAGCCAGTCGATGACCATCTCGATGACGTTGTCCGAGATGCCCTCAGTGTGTTCATAGTGCGTCGTCAGCGCGTGCCAATCGGCGACGAAAAAGAAGCATTCGTGAGCCGGCTGCAACTCGACCCACTGTTTCAGCACGCCGTGGTAATGACCGAGGTGGAGCTTCCCCGTCGGTCGCATGCCCGAAAGAACGCGGCGGCCTTGAGATGCGGAAACGTTCAAATGTCGAGGGGAGATTAAAACTCTATGCCTGCAAGTGCTTCAACCGCGCACGGCGCAAGTCGGAAACGCGTCGCGGCGACAATCGAGGAGCCGCCGGAAAAACCCGCGCACGCGCCCGTCGTCAAACGTTTGTACACTCAAGGACATCACCGAAAATTCCCGCCGATGATAATGGGCGACGGCGGCATCAGCAACGCACCCCCCGCAAATCCTCTCGGAACAGCCGCCCGGGGGCGACGCCGCGCGCAAGCAGCGCACGCGACACGGCGTCGCCGACCGTTTGCGGAGCACACACGTACGCGTCGCTTGAGGACGGATCGGCGCATTCTTCGGCGATGCGACGGGTGCAGGCTTCCAGCGCAACGTCGTCCCGAGGGTCCAGCACGACGGGCGTGTAACTCAGCCGGTCGAACGCGTCGTTCCACGCCCGGCACAAATTGTCGAGATAAGGCTTCCCCGTGCCCGTAATCCAGTACAGACGAAGCGCTACCTCTTCTTCCTGCCCGGTGACGTGCTCGATCAAGCTCTTGATCGGCGCGAAACCGGTCTCGAACGCAATCAGCAACGCCGTGCGTCGAACGTCTTCGCTGAAAACAAAGTTGCCGTAGGGCGCCGTGACCTCGACCTCGTCGCCGATTCGGCACGCGCCGAAGACGTAATCCCCGAACTCGCCGGACGCCCGGGGCACGTGAAACTCAAGGCGCACTTCTTCGCAGGGACAGCTCGCAATCGAACACTGCACTTCACCGAAACGCTTCCCGGAAAGCCGCGCGTACTGCCCGGCGAAAAACCTCAGGCGCTGGCTGCGCGGCGTGCGCAAAGCGAGAATCCGCACGTCCTCCGACGCGGCGGATACTTTTTTCAGCTTGGCGATGAAACTCTGCTCGGGAATGGCCGCCTCCCGCTCGCCGACTCCCGCGTCAACGACCAGGTCCGAGGCCGGCGCGTAGCTGCACGCCAGGAATTGCCCGTCGGCTTTCTCGGCGACGCTCGGCGTGTAATCGTGATGCCGGATCATCCTGACCTCCCCCTCGAGCAACCGGGCGACGCAACGCCCGCAGTTGCCGTTGTTGCAGCCGTAATCCACGTTCAGCCCGGCGCGGATCGCCGCGTCGAGCACCGACTCGCCGTGCGCGGCGACGGCCTCACGATTGCTGCACTGAAAGCGCACCCTATGTGCCACCGCCGGACTCCTTCCGCAAGGCCTGCAGAACGTCTTCGCGCACCGTCGCTACGTCGCGGGCGCCGTCCACTTCGAGATAACGAACGCCGCCGGCCTGGCGGTAGTAAGCGACGAGCGGCGCGGTCCGTTCGTGATAGACCGCAAGCCGCCTCGCGACGACTTGGTCGCGGTCGTCGTCCCTTTGCACCAAGTCTTCACCGGTGACGTCGTCCTTGCCTTCGGTTCGAGGAGGATTGAACGCGACGTGGTAAGTGCGTCCCGAAGCCGGGTGTACGCGGCGTCCGCTCAGGCGCCGGATGATTTCGTCGTCGGCGACGGCGATCTCGACGACGCAATCGACGTCGACGCCTTCCCGTTCGAGCGCCTCAGCCTGTCCCAAGGTTCTCGGAAAACCGTCGAACAGGAAACCGTCATGGCAATCAGACTTTGCGATGCGCTTTTTGACCAGCTCGACTATCAACTCGTCGGGCACCAGCTCCCCGGCGGCGATAATCTTCCCGGCGCGCTTGCCTTCGGGTGAACCTTCCCGCACCGCCTCACGCAGCATGTCGCCGGTCGAGACCTGGGGGACGCCGAGCACCTCACAGATAAACCGCGCTTGCGTGCCTTTGCCTGCGCCCGGCGGGCCGAGCAGAATGATGCGCATCTGGGATAAAACGGCGGAAAGAGAATTGCGGCGAAAACGTTCCGGCGTATATTACGCACCGCGGCTTTAAATCTCAACAAGGCGTAGCGGTGAAGCGCACGCGGCACGAGCCGGCACCGACCTGAGCCGTCGTTGCGAGACGCTCAAGCCGTCCCATCGGGCAGCCGCCCTTTGTGCGACCCTCTCGTGCAACCC
>CAYFZO010000004.1:0-12145 GCA_964347615.1 uncultured Chromatiales bacterium | reverse complement strand
ACCCTCTCGTGCAACCCTCGGCGGGTCCGGCCTTGTCGTTCGACCTGCGTTCACGCAACGCTCGTTCGCTGCGAGCCGACCCGCCTTTCAGGGCGGCGACGGCTTGGAGCCGGCGCCCGGTTCTGTCTCGTATCCGCTGAACCCATACATCCTGAACAGCTTCGACGTCCCGCCCCGTCCTTGCTTGTTTTCCAAGCCGTCGAATACGGGTCGCACTACCTCCGGCTCACGGTCGCCGCGCAACTTGCCCGCGAAAAAGTCCCACGTCGAACCGGAAGCCCTCGTCAAAACGAACAATCATTTCGTTCAACCTGGCGTCGGGACGAAGCCGATAACGAATCACCCGATAAACTCGATGACTCAGACGTCACGACAAACCAGCGACAATCAAACACCGTTCCGCCCAAACCCGGATTTACGTATATAATTCCTTTTTTGCTCTGACCCAACGACTCTCACAAGCCTCAAGAATGGCGAAGCGGCCGAACATCTTTTACGCACAATCGGGCGGCGTCACCGCCGTCATCAACGCCACCGCCGCCGGCGTCATCGAAACGGCTCGTCGGCACAAGGACAAAGTCGGTAAAGTCATCGCCGGCCTCAACGGCATCACCGGCGCGCTGAACGAGGAACTCGTGGACACCGGCAAGGAAAGCGCCGCTTCGATCGCGGCGTTGCGGCACACGCCGGCCGGCGCCTACGGCTCGTGCCGCTACCGGATGCAGGACCTGAAGAAAAACCGCGCGGAATACCTGCGCCTGATCGAGGTGTTCAAGGCCCACGATATCGGCTGTTTTCTCTACAACGGCGGCGGCGACTCGCAGGACACGACCCATAAGGTGTCGCTGATCGGGCGCGAACTCGGCTTCCCCCTTACCTGCATCGGCATCCCGAAGACCGTGGACAACGACCTCGCCCGCACCGACAACTGCCCGGGGTTCGGGTCGGTGGCAAAGTACGTCGCGGTATCGGTGAGCGAAGCCGGCCTCGACGTCGCCTCGATGTGCGAAACCTCGACCAAGGTGTTCATTCTTGAAGTCATGGGCAGGCACGCGGGATGGATCGCGGCGGCCGCGGGACTCGCCGGCAGACGCGAAGAAGAACCGCCGCACCTGATCCTGTTCCCGGAGATTCCCTTCGACAAGCGACGGTTTCTCGCCCGCGTCAAGCAATGCGTGAAACGGTACGGCTATTGCGTGATCGTCGTCTCGGAGGGACTGCGGGACAAACGCGGTCGGCTGCTCGCCGACGCCGGCAGCCGCGACTCGTTCGGACATAAGCAGTTGGGCGGCGTCGCGCTGTTGATCGCCGAAACCGTCAAGCAGGCGCTGGGGTTCAAATACCACTGGGCGGTCGCCGATTATCTGCAGCGCTCAGCCCGCCACGTCGCGTCGCAAGTGGACGTCGAGCAAGCCTACGCGCTGGGTTGCGCCGCAGTCGAGTTCGCGCTTGAGGGGCGTCAATCGGTGATGGCGACCATCGTGCGCAAATCGAACCGCCCCTATCGCTGGACGATCGGCGCGGCGGCGCTGGATAAGGTCGCAAACCGAGAAAAGAAAATGCCGAGGAGCTACATCACGCGGGACGGCTTTCACGTCACCCCACGTTGCAGGACTTACCTCGAACCGCTGATACAAGGAGAAGCCTATCCGCCGTTCAAGCGCGGGCTGCCGGACTACGTGAGGCTCAGGAACGTGCGGATCAAGAAGAAACTGCCGCCGTGGAAAAAGAACCGGAGCCGATAGGGTGCAGGCACATTCGATCAAACCGGAAGAATACCTGTTCGAGCGTGAGCCGTTCTACCGGGCGGCGGGCGACGAGGTCGAAGTGTTCACCTGCGCCTACGAAAACCGCCTGCCGGTGTTGCTGAAAGGCCCGACCGGCTGCGGCAAGACGCGCTTCATGGAATATATGTCGTGGCGGCTGAAGCAGCCGCTGGTCACGATCTCGTGCCACGACGACCTGACCGCTTCCGACCTGGTCGGGCGCTATCTGCTCAAGGGCGGAGAAACCACGTGGGTGGACGGCCCGCTGACGCGCGCGGTGCGCAAAGGATGCCTGTGCTACTTGGACGAAATCGTCGAAGCGCGCAAAGACACCACCGTCGTAATCCACCCGCTGTGCGACGACCGGCGCGTCCTGCCGATAGAAAAGCGCGGTGAACTGGTCAAGGCGGAACAAGGCTTCTGCATGGCTATCTCGTACAACCCGGGCTACCAAAGCGTTCTCAAGGACCTGAAACAAAGCACGCGGCAGCGTTTCGTCGCGCTGAGCTTCGATTATCCTCCGGCCGGAACCGAGAAAGAAATCGTATGCACCGAAACCGGACTCGCCGAGAACGTCGCCGAGCAGCTGGTGAAATTCGCCGGCCTGACGCGCAATCTGAAAGGAAGCGGCCTCGACGAGGGCGCAAGCACGAGGCTGCTGGTGCACGCGGCGAAACTGATCGTCTCGGGGGTTTCCCCCGTCGCCGCGGTGCGCAGCTGCATTTCCGAATCGTTGAGCGACGACCCCGAGATCCTGCGCTCGATCGAAGAGCTGAGCACTTCGGTCTTTTAGGGGAGTTACATTATGATCTGCCCCAAGAACCCTTCATCAACCTGACGCTTCATGGCCCGATCAACGTCGCCGGCCCCACGTCCAGCAGCCTCATTCCCGGAGGCCGACCGGTCTGATGCGAACGGAATTTCGGTTCAGTCCACCGGTTTGCTCGTGACGTTGCACTCTTGTCTTAGCCGTATGAATGCAAGCCCACTTGGAGCATAAGGGTATCTGAATCCCCGTTTCAGCCGCGCTCCGGTTCCCGCGCGCGCGGCCGCGATTCACCGATAAATCAACTCGACGCGGCGGTTCTTGGCGTAGGCTTCCTCGTTGTTGCCTTCGACCGCCGGCCTTTCCTCGCCGTAGCTGACGATCGACGTCTGAAACTCCCGGACGCCGTGGGCGCGCAGGAAGTTCTTCACCGACAGCGAGCGTCTCTCACCCAGCGCAAGGTTGTAACCGCTCGACCCCCGCTTGTCGGCGTGGCCTTCAAGCGATACCTCGACTTCCGGATGCTCCGACAGATACTCGGCGTGCTGCATCAGCACTTCGCGGCTTTCGGGCTTGATATCCACCTTGTTGAAATCAAAATAGACGATGATGTAACGCAACGCCGGGTTTTCCTCGACCGCTTCCCGGTACGCCTGACTCTGCTCCTGCTCGCCGCTGGCGCCGTACAATTCGGTGACCGTGCCCGCGGCGTAACCCGGATACGTCCCCGCTTCCCCAGGTTGCCCGGGTCGTTCGACGTCGTCCCCGTATTCGCTTGCGTCCTCAGCGGGGGTTTCCTGCATCGGTTTCCGATCTATTTCCTTGCTGCCGCAACCGGCGACGGCGGTGCACAACGCAACGACGAACACGCCGAGAAGCACTTGTGTTGCACCGGGCAAAGACGTCCGCCCGTTTGAAAAGGCGACGTGAAAACCAAGATTCCTTACGTTGTCGTTCATCGCGTTCCTCCCGGGTGTTGGAAAAGGCAGAGCAGTGAACGGCGATTATATATCAGACTCTTCCGACGTGAAAAACGGCTTTCGGTTCCTTTGCCCGCGACAAAGCCGCGCGGCGGGGAGTGTGAGATAATCGGCGACGTCCGTTTCCGATCTGAGGAGGAGCAAAGTCATGGTCACCAACACCGCCGTCTGCGGCCCCTACCGCGGACTCTCCGCAATCGGCGCGTGGATTTCCCTGCTGGGCTTGCGCTTGGTGCTTGCCTGGGAATTCTGGGAAGCCGGCGTCGGAAAATTACACCGCGACAACTGGTTCGCCGATATCTCGGATGATTTCCCTTTCCCGTTCAACGTGATTCCGGTCGGCGTCAGTTGGTTCCTGGCGACCTGGACGGAAATTATCGGCGCCGTGGCCCTGGTCATCGGGCTGGCAACGCGTTTTTGGGCGGCGGGTCTGATCATCCTCGACGTCGTCGCGTGGGTCAGCGTGCACGCCGGCAACGGCTACAACGTATGCGAAAACGGCTACCAGCTGCCGCTGATGTACCTGGTCATGCTGATTCCCCTGGTATTGAGCGGCCCGGGCAAGCTCAGCGTCGACCATCTGATTTCCCTCCGCTGCAGATAGACGATGGAGCAAGGGGGGCAGTTCCGCCTAAGCGGGTGCGGGCTCGGCCTGCGGCGTGACCTGATGCCGGCGCTCGAGGCGCACCCCCCGCCCGAAGTGGACTTCATGGAAGTCGCGCCGGAGAACTGGATCAACGCGGGGGGCGCCCTCGGCAAGCGATTCCGGCGTTTCACCGAACGTTACCCTTTCGTCTGCCACGGCCTGTCCCTGTCGCTCGGCGGTCCTTCGCCGCTCGACCTCGAATTGCTCGGACGAATAAAGCGCTTCCTCGACGAACGTCAAATCCGCGGCTACAGCGAACATCTGAGCTACTGCTCCGACGACGGCCATCTCTACGACCTGATGCCGATTCCTTTCACCGAAGAGGCGGCACGTTACGTCGCCGGCAGGATCAGGCAAACGCAGGAAACGCTTGAACGCCGGATTGCGGTGGAAAACACTTCGGCGTACGCCGCACCCGGGCAAGAGATGACCGAGACCGAGTTCATCCGCTTGGTGCTGGAAGAAGCCGACTGCGCCTTGCTGCTCGACGTGAACAACGTGTACGTCAACTCGGTCAACTTCGATTTCGACCCGGTCGAATACCTGCAGCGGCTGCCGCCGGAACGCATCGCCTACTGCCACGTCGCCGGACACCACCGGGAAGACGAGGACTTGATCGTCGACACCCACGGCGCCGACGTAATATCTCCGGTGTGGAACCTGCTCGACAAAGCCTACGAATTGTTCGGGGCGGTCCCGACCCTGCTCGAAAGGGACTTCAATTTCCCGAAGCTGGAACGCCTGCTCGAAGAAGTCCGCACCATCTCGGAATACCAACGCCGCCGCCGCGACGCGCTCACGAAAAGCTGCGCCTGAGCGCGCGATGGGGAAAGACTTCCAACAACTGCAGGCCCGATTTGCAGCCCACTTGCGCGACCCGCGCAACAATCCGCCGCCCGACGGACTGGAAGACCGCCGCCTCGAGATCTACCGCAGACTGTTCTTCAACAACGTCACCGGCTTCATCTCCAACGCCTTCCCGGTGTTGAAGCGGTGCTACTCGGAAGACGACTGGCGCGCGTTGGTGCGGGGGTTTTACGCGCGCCACAAAAGCCGTTCGCCGTACTTCTCCGAGGTCTCGAAAGAGTTCCTGGACTATCTGGAAAACGAGTATCGCCCGAGCGAAAACGACCCGCCTTTCATGAACGAACTGGCCCACTACGAGTGGGTCGAGATCGCCCTGTCGCTGGCCGAAGAGGAGATAGACTGGTCGGCGATCGATCCCGGCGGCGACCTGATGCACGGATCGCCGGTGCTGTCGCCGCTCGCGTGGCGTCTCGCCTACCGCTGGCCGGTGCATCGTATCGGCCCGGACTTCCGCCCGCGTCAACCGGACGCTGAGCCGACGCGCCTGGTCGTGTGCCGCAACCGCGACGATAAGATCAACTTCACGCTGCTGAACCCGGTTACCGACCTGTTGCTGGACGAACTCGCGCAATCCCCTCACCGGAGCGGGCGCGAGCAAATCGAGGAGGTCGCACGCCGGTTGCAGCTAAGCGATCTCGACGCCGCACTCGAAGGCGGCGCGCAAACCTTGGCCAGGATGAGACGGAAAGACGTCGTTCTCGGCACTTGGAAAAACCCGCCGGCCGCCTCGGCTCGCGCCTGATCAGGCGTCGTACCAACGCAATTTGCGGTGCAGGCCGACCACCTTGCCGACGACAACCAGCGTCGGCGGCTTGATTGCGCTCGCGACGACCTGCTCCGCAAGCCCGCCGAGATCGCCGACCACGACTTTCTGCGAGGGCATCGTCCCGTGCGTAATCAACGCCGCCGGCGTGTTCGCGGACAAACCATGCGCGACGAGCTGCGAGCAGATATGCTCCAACCGCTGCAACCCCATGTAGAAAATCAGAGTCTGCTTGGGCCGCGCCAGCATCTTCCAGTCGAGGTCCACGTCGCCGTCGCGCAAATGACCGGTCGCAAACACGCAAGTGTGGGCGAAGTCACGATGCGTCAAAGGGATGCCCGCGTACGCCGCGCATCCCGAAGCAGCGGTGATGCCGGGAACGATCTGAAACGGCACGTGGTTCTCGAACAGGGTTTCTATTTCTTCGCCGCCGCGCCCGAAAACAAAGGGATCGCCTCCTTTCAGACGCAATACCCGGCCTCCTTCGAGAGCACGCCGCACCAGCAGCTCGTTGATGCTTTCCTGAGGCATGGTGTGGCGGCTGTGTTCCTTGCCGGCGTAGATTCTCTCGACGCCCGCGGGCAGCAAAGCCATGATCTCCGGCGACACCAGGCGGTCGTAGACGACGACGTCGGCTTGCTGCATCAAACGCAGGGCCTTGAAAGTCAGCAGCTCGGGGTCGCCGGGGCCCGCGCCGACGAGATAGACTTCGCCGGTCTCGCGCAGCGCCGCCTCAGGATCCTCGACCAAGCGCGCCATCTCCCGCTCGGCGGCTTCGGCGTGTCCCGCAAACGCCATCGCGGCGACCCGTCCGGTCAGCGCTCTTTCCCAGAACCGACGGCGCTTTTGCGGGTCGGGACAAACCGCCTTGACGCGACCGCGGTACTTGCCGCCGAGCCGCGCGAGCTGCGAGTACGCCTCGGGCGTGCAGCCCTCAAGGTAGGTCCGCAACAGGCGCGCCAGCAACGGCGAATCACCGCCCGTCGACACCGCAAGCTGCAAGGAACCTCGCCGCACCAGCGAGGGAAAGATAACGTCGCCGGCACTCTCTCCGTCGCCGGCGTCGACGTTGTTCACGCGAATATCGCGCTTTCGGCACAGCGCGACGACGCGCCGGTTGAGCTCGGCGTCGTCGGTCGCGGCGACCACCAGCGACGCCCCCTCGACGTCGCGGTCCTCAAACCCACGTTCGACCAGGGTCACCGTCTGGCGCTTGATCAGCAGCCGAAGCTGGTCCTGCAACCGAACCGCGACCACCTTGACGCGCGCACCGGCGCGCAACAAGGCCTGTACCTTCCTCGCCGCCACCGCGCCGCCGCCGACGACCACGACCGGCCGGCCACGCAATTTCACGAATAGCGGAAAAAACTCCACTGCTGCCGCTCCGTCTGCACCATACCTCGCGCCGCGTACGGCGGCGAGCTAAAACCCGGCTTTCTTATACCAGTATCCGGCAAGCGCCGGGTCTTTCTCGACCCCCTTGCCCTCTTCGTACATCATCGCCAACGTCGTCTGCGAGCCGGCAAGCCCCTGCTCGGCCGCGCGCGTGAACCACTCGACCGCCTTCGCGCCGTCGGCTTCGGCACAGTCGCCTTCAAGGAACATGAATCCCAGCCCGTGCTGCGCCAACGCGTGCCCCTGCCGCGCCGCCTCCTGCATCAGCCGAAAAGCGGCTTCGGGATTGACGCGGGCGCCGAGGCCGTTCTGGTACATGATCGCGCAACGATGTTGCGCGTCGGCGTAGCCGCGCTCGGCGAGCGGCAGCAACAGCTGCATCGCGCGGGCGAAATGCTTGGCTTCAAACGCCGCGATTCCGCTCGAAAAAGTCATCTCGTCGTCGGCGGAAAGCACCTCAGGTCGCGCCGCCGCGCTTTCTTCCCCCCGGTTCACGGCCTGCCGAACTCCTCGCCTTCCTTCTTCACCTGGGTCATGCTCTCCGCGCTCAACCCGAGAAACAGCAACGACGAACCGGCGACGTAAATCGAGGAATACGTCCCGACGACGATGCCGACCATCATCGCCACCGTGAACCCCCGGATAACTTCGCTTCCCAGCACGAACAAGGCGACCAAAACCAGCATCGTCGTTACCGAGGTAACCAGGGTCCGCGCGAGGGTCTTGTTGATCGCCAAGTTGATGATCGCTCCGACCTTGACCCCGGTGCGTTTCTTGAGTTTGAGAAAGTTTTCACGGATGCGGTCGTACACGACTATCGTGTCGTTCAACGAATAACCGATTACCGCAAGAACCGCGGCGAGCACGCTGAGATCAAACTCGATGCCGGTCACCGAAAAAAATCCGAGGGTCACCAGCACGTCATGCACCAAAGCGATGACCGCACCGAAAGCGAAACGATACTCAAAGCGAAACGCCACGTACAAAAGGATCCCGATCAGGGCGTAGAGCATCGCAAGACCGCCGTCCTCACGCAATTCCTCGCCGACCCTGGGGCCGACGAATTCGACGCGGCGCAGCTTGACGTCGCCGTCCTTGCGCAGCTCGTCGAGCACCCGGTTGCTCAGCTCGGCCTGTTCGGCGGTTTCATCGAGCGCGGCCCTGATCAGCACGTCTTTCGCGCTGCCGAAATGCTGCACCGACGTGTTTTCGAGACCCGACGCCGACAGGCGGGCACGCACGCTCTCGAGGTCGGCCGCTTCCTGATAGCCGACCTCGATGATGGTCCCGCCGGTGAAGTCAACGCCGAAATTCAACCCTCGCAGCGCGAGCGAGACCGCGGAAATCAGAAGCAAGGCGGCCGAAACCGCGAACGCCAGCCCGCGCTTCTCCATGAACCTGATTTGAGTGTCGCCGAGAATCCGCACGTCAATACCCGATCAAATCGCCAGGACCGCGGCTTTCTTACGCCCGTAAATCAAGTTGGCCACCGCCCGGGTCCCCATAATCGCCGTAAACATCGAACACACGATGCCCACCGACAGGGTGACGGCAAACCCCTTGATCGGCCCGGTCCCGAACGCGAACAACACGAGTGCGGCGATCAAGGTGGTGACGTTGGCGTCCGCGATCGTCGAAAGCGCTTGGCGGTAACCTGAGTCTATGCTTGCCTGCGTCGAGGCACCCGAGCTCAATTGCTCGCGGATGCGCTCGAAAATCAGCACGTTCGCGTCCACCGCCATACCGACGGTCAGCACGATGCCGACGATCCCCGGCAAGGTCAGGGTCGCGCCGGGTATCAGGGAGATGACGGCGATAATCAGGACGATGTTCAACGCCAGCGCGAGGTCGGCGAGCAGACCGAACACGCGGTAGTAGATGCCCATGAACAGCACCACCAGCAAAAACGCGAAGATGATCGAGCGCGTGCCGCGGCGGATGTTTTCCTTCCCCAGACTCGGCCCGACCGTTCTCTCCTCGACGATCTCCAGCGGCGCGGCGAGGGCACCCGCGCGCAAAAGCAGCGCGAGACGGCGCGCCTCGTGAGTGCCGTCGAGACCGGTTATCTGGAAGCGTTTGCTCAGCTGCTCCTGGATCTGGGCGACGCTGATGACTTCCTCGAGCGTCAGCCTGCGCCTTTTGATCTCGCCGTCTTCGCCGAGATAGGTCTCGACCTTGTTCTCGATGAACACCACCGCCATCATGCGCTTGACGTTCTTGCCGGTCACCCGGCTGAAAGTACGCGCCCCCTTGGCGTCCAGGGTGATGAACACCGCGGGGCCGCCGCGTTCGCCGTCGATTCCCGACGCCGCGTCGATGATGCGGTCCCCGGTCAGCATCACGCTTTGCTTCAGCAGCACCGGTTCGCCGTCGCGTTGACGGTAGAGGCGCGTGCCGGGAGGAACGCGCCCGGTGCGCTCGGCTTTTTCCGGGTTCTCGCTCTCGGCCACCATGCGGAACTCAAGCGTTGCGGTCGCACCGAGTATTTCCTTCGCCCTCGCGGTGTCCTGGACGCCGGGCAGCTGCACCGAGATGCGGTCCCGCCCCTGGCGGGTCACCACCGGCTCGGCGACGCCCAGCTCATCGACGCGCTTGCGCAACGTCAATATATTCTGCTGCACCGCGTAACCGACGACTTCCTTGGCGTGTTCCTCGTTGAGTTCGGCCGTCAGGAAGAACCGCCCGTGGTTTTCGGAACGTGCCGCCGTCAACTCCCCCGGATAACGCCGGGCGAGGTGCTTGGCGGCGTTGTCCCGGTGCGTTTCCTTGTCGAAATCGAGCGACAGCGCGTCACCCTTGAGCGACAGTTCCCGGTAACGAATCTTGTTCTCCCGGAATTCGGCGCGGAAATTGTCGAGGTACCCGCGCAGGGTTTTCCTGAGGGCCGCTTCGACGTCCACCGCCAGCAGGAAATAAACGCCGCCCCTGAGGTCGAGCCCCAGGTTCATCGGGCGTGCGTTCAACGCCTCCAACCACCGCGGTATCGCCGACGCGAGGTTGAGGGCGACGGTGTAGCGCCCCGCGAGCTCTCTCTTGATCAGGTCCACCGCGCGCAACTGCGCCTCGGGCTGATGAAAGCGCACCAGCACGTTGCCGCTCTCCTCGATCTCGACGGCTTTGAAAGGCAACCCGGATTCATCGAGCAGACGCGACAGGCGCCCCGCGACGCCCGGATCCACCGCGCCGTCGGGATCGGATATCTGCACCGCCGGGTCGGACGGGTAAGCGTTGGGCAACGCGTAAACCGCCGCTGCAACCGACACCGCGACAATCAGAAGATATTTCCAGAGCGGGTATTGATTCGGCATGAACAAGCAGACGCCGCTTCAACTGTGCTTGATCGTTCCCTTAGGCATTATCGAGGAAACCGACTGCTTCTGCACCTTGATTGTGACCCCGTTCTGCACCTCGAGAGTGACAAAACTGTCGCCGACGTCCGCAACCTTGCCGAGAATACCGCCGGAAGCAAGCACCTCGTCCCCCTTCGTCAACGACGAAAGCAGGTTCTTATGCTCCTTGGCGCGCTTTTGCTGCGGGCGGATCAGCAGAAAGTACATGATCAGGAAAAATATCCCGATCATGATCAACAGCTGCATCCCCCCGCCTTGCTGAGCCTGCTGCGCCCATGCCGGAGAAATGAAAAAGTCCATCTCGTCCCCCTCAGAACGTCTCGAACGGCGAATTCCAATCGCTTACCGCGCCGATTATGACATATTCCCTCAATCCACGGTGCCGTTCCCGGCATCTTGTCGCGCCGCGTAAAAAGACGCCGCGTATTTTTCGACCTCGCCGACGAGAATCGCCGCGCGCAGCTCCCGCATCAGCTCCATGTAATAGTGCAGGTTGTGCATCGTGTTCAGGCAGGCGCCGAGTATCTCCCCGCAGTTGTCGAGATGGTGGAGGTAGGCACGGCTGAAACGACGACAGACGCAGCAGCCGCAGCCGGCGTCCACCGGGCGTTCGTCGTTGCGGTACTTCGCGTTCCTGATGCGCAACAGCCCGGCCCGGGTGTAGAGAAAGCCGGTCCGGGCGTTGCGCGTCGGGATCACGCAGTCGAACGCGTCAACCCCGCGGAGCACCGCGGCGACGAGGTCTTCGGGGCGTCCGACGCCCATCAGATAACGCGGCCTCTCCCGCGGCAACAGCGGCACGGTCGCTTCAAGCGTCGAAACACGTTCGGACTCGCTTTCCCCGACCGCGAGCCCGCCGACCGCGTAACCGTCGAACCCGAGGTCCGTCAGCGCCTCGGCCGAACGCGCGCGCAGCTCGGGGTAAACCCCGCCCTGAACGATGCCGAACAACGCCGAAGCCGCACCCTCGTGCGCTTCCTTCGAACGCCGCGCCCAACGCATGGAACGCAACATCGATTCGCTCGCCTGGTCGTAACTCGCCGGATACGGCGTGCACTCGTCAAACGCCATCACCACGTCAACCCCGAGGCGTCGCTGCACCTCGACCGAGCGTTCGGCGTCGAGCCAGAATTCAGCGCCGTCGTAAGGCGAGCGAAAGCGCACTCCCGACTCGCGGACCTCGCTCGCGCCCGCGAGGCTGAAGACCTGGAATCCGCCCGAATCAGTCAGGATCGGCCGCTCCCAGGACATGAAACGGTGCAAACCGCCGTGGCGCTCGACGATCTCGACGCCCGGACGCAGCATCAGATGCCAAGCGTTGGCAAGAATCATCTGCACCCCGGCTTGACGCAAGGTCTCGGGCGTCATCGCCTTGACCGTCGCGCCGGTGCCGACCGGCATGAACACCGGCGTCTCAACCCGCCCGTGGGCGAGTTCGAGCACGCCGGCGCGCGCCGCGCCGTCGTGCGCTTCAACCGCAAACCGCATCGTCTCTTTCCAACCACGTCGCGTCGCCGTAACTGAAAAAGCGATAACGCCGTTCAACCGCGTGACGGTACGCCTCGAACGTACGCCGCCGCCCCGAAAAGGCGCACACCAACACGAACAAGCT
>CAYFZO010000003.1:78531-125227 GCA_964347615.1 uncultured Chromatiales bacterium | reverse complement strand
GTTGTGGCCAGTCCGCAAATCTCTAATGTAGAATCCACCTGCGAGTAACTTGTTGAGAAACAAAAATTACTCGCAGAGTGGATTTCTTTTTTTCAAACATAATCAGAAATCAAAACAGGATGAATTGTTCATCCTTCTCCATGCCTTTTGGCGGAGAACGTCCGTGAAAGCGCATAATCTTTTCGTATTGTTTATCAGTTATTGACATGATGTCAACCGTGCCTCCTGTCGGGAGGTTGGCAGAAATTTTATTCGCCAAAGATTCAACTCTCTCTTTTCCGGCACATGATCTTCCGTAAACCGAAAATTGCACCATCTCAAAACCGAGGTCCAACAGATACTCGCGAAATTTAGTTGCTTGTCGTTGCTCTTTTTTGGTTGTGACCGGCAAGTCAAACAAGACGTACATCCACATAATCCGATAGCCGCTCAGAACGGCGCTTTGCTTACTCAATACTCCACTCGCTTGCTAGCGTCTGGATAGAAATAGGCAGAGGCATTGATGGCAAGGACAGGTTTTTTTCTTCTTTCAAATAAGCTTTGGAAAGCGAAGATGCTTGGCGGACGGCGCTTTGGAATAGGGGAGTTACGCCTTTCTCTGAAGGAACGTCTATGACGGCCAAGCCCGCTATAATTTTTTTAGCTGACCGGTCGACTTTTTTACAGCCGCGTTGAATTAACAGCCATATAAGAAGATCTGCTATGGGGCGGTAAGGTTCCATTAAATCATCTACCAAGCACATCGGATTTGCGGGGCCGATATGGTGCAGCCCCAAGCTGGGATGGAGTCCCGCGGCGACCACACCACGTGCAACGCTGGACCTGATGATTGCGTAAGCGTAGTTCAGCAGCGCATTTGTGTTTGTTTCTTTTGGGTCCCGTTTGAAGTTCGACCCAAGCAGTTTCGGCCAGTAATGTTGTGCGGCTTGGGCTTCTATGTTGTTTGGGTCGCCGGATTTCACGCGTTTAGCCATTGCCAGTAGAGCCGACGAGACTTTCGGCTCCCCCGTCTGCTCGAGAACGAATGCTTGATGGCGGACCTTTGCCTGAACCAGCTGTTTCCAGAGCCGCCCTTTCAGGGGAGTCGAGGCATTTGCCTGAGCCTGCACGCGCGCGCTTTGCAGATGGTGCCCTTCCACGGGCAACAGGTATGCGACGGGGCTGTACGAACGGTTACAGACGACCAGCGGGATGTCTCGTTCGGCAAGGGCCGTGATCAGGTTGGAGGAATGAGTGCAGCCGTGACCGCTGATGACAACGCTTATGATGTCATCCAGCGGGATTTTTCCCAGTACTTCCTGTTCGTGCCGAACTTCGAGAAATCCTCTGTAGACGCTCAAATGTCGGCTTTGCTCGGCTATTTCTATGACCTTGCCGATCATGATGCTTCTGAGGGAGTCTCATTCTTGCGTTGTGAACGGACCCGGGTCGTAGACCAAGCCGCTTGGGCTGACGTGTATCTTGCGCGCGTCTGATTTTTGTAATGTTGAGGGGTTTTTGCGTGTGAACTTGAATTCCCTATTTCTACTACGTTGATCTACATTGGCCTCATTATGTTCCGCCAATGTAATGACTCTTTCGCTTATTTTTTGAACGCGGACAATTTTTTCTGTTCCATCAATATTCAGCTTTAGCATATCGTTGATGTGGATACGCATGATTTTTCGTGCATCGGGTTCTTTTTTGCGCCAATGCGGAATGAAACCCGGTTGCTTTGCGTCAAACAACGAGATGATTTCTCCTTCCCATTTCTCTTTCCCTTTTGTGCAAAAGATATCGTATGCAAAGTTGCTGTCCGGTTTGAAGTATTTGTAGGGTTTGCCGTTTTTATAGATTGGTATAACAGTAAGGGGTTCCTCGATGCGTACACGTCTTATATTTTTGGACTTGCCGAAGCGGCTCAATGTGTTTTTGAATTCGGCGCCTTTTAAAACTTCACCGCCGTCTGAGAACAAGTCTTTTAGTTTCGTCCTGAGTTTTTCATTTACAATTTTATCTAAGTACTCATAGTTTTTAAGTTCGGTTAAAGGCACGTGATGAAATACCTTAGTTGGGGCGCCGGGATTAAAATCGCCGATAATCCCGTATGCGGTTTCATTGTGAAGTTGCCCCGACGCTTTCCTATCGGGTTTGTGCGAGATGACGATCTTGTTGATGGATTCCTCGACGTCACGGCGAAAGTTTTTCCATGGTTCCTTTACGTAATCTCGTTTAAGCCATTCATCTTCCAACTCTCCCTCGTGTTCCTGGACCGCCGTTGCAATTTTTTGTAGAGTCGAGCGACTGGTTACTCCGACGACGGCGGCGTCAACCGCGTGATGTCTGTGGTCTTCCCTGTTTTTCTCTCCCTTTTTTCCAAGCACGTCGTTAAGTTCCCAAGCTTTTCTCAGCCAAGCCGTTAAGCGTCCCGGAATAACGACTATCTTATCCGTAGGGCAGATAGCCGTAAGATACTCTTTGGCCGCTTTCCCAATATACGACGTGTCGGTTAACTGGCGCTCTAGGAAGTCGGAATCCAGGAGAAAGTTTTCCAATGCATTGCGATTAAACCGCTTTAATTTATTTAAAGGTAATTTTTCTGCCCGGTTAAAAATTTTCTCCCAATCATATCCATCCTGACGGGCTTGTTCATTATTGAATGCTTCTTCGGGGGTTTTATCTCCTTTATACCGGTTCGCTTCCCGGTATGACAATATTTTGTTGGCTCTAGAGTCATCCAAAGTTCGGGAGAAAGGTAAAATGTGTTCTATTTCTATTTCCGGGGAAAATAGCTTCTCAATACCAATCGGTTTCCCCGTGTACACACAGCAACGATGGTTTATGTTTTCGCTAAGTTCTTTCCATATCAGGACTCGTTCTACATTGTCTCTATTCACGGTTTGTCCGTGTTCTTTTAAAAGTTTGCAGGCTTCCTCTCTTTTCTCTTGGTTCTCTTTTTGAAATTTCTCCAAGTCAGCTTTGGCCTCCTTGCCTAACGGCAGCTGTCTTGCCAGCTCCAAATGGATTTGTTCTGGTTTGCCGTAGATTCGGATAATGTCGTTTACAACCTTGCGCAACTGATTCAATGCAATGTGAACGGTCGGGTTGGTAATGCGGAAATCTTGTTTTCCGGGATCTTCACCGGGTTTTCTTGCGACTGTAT
Source organism: uncultured Chromatiales bacterium (assembly GCA_964347615.1). Classification (GTDB taxonomy): domain Bacteria; phylum Pseudomonadota; class Gammaproteobacteria; order Poriferisulfidales; family Oxydemutatoraceae; genus CAYFZO01. The sequence goes on along the minus strand of CAYFZO010000003.1, from coordinate 122,085 downwards.
AGTGTTCAATGACTCTCTCGTAAGGCGGCAGTTCATCGCTTTCACCGTCCTTCTGCCGAGGTCCAACCGAAAGCCCAGCGTTCTCTGCGGCTGAGTATTCATTTTCTCCTTTTTCCAGAAACGGCAACATTTCCTGCATGGCTTTTTCGGATAACCTTGCATGTCCGTCGGGAAAAGATATTTCCATGCATTCTTTAGCGTTGTTTTCGCCAAGGCCAAAATCTTCACGTGGTTTTTTTACGCTGTCTTCAATTGTCTCTGTATCTGCATCGTCTAGCAAACAATAAACAAAGTCTCTTTGCTTTTTCAGAGGCCATTTGAACCATTGGTCTCCACATAGGTCTTTTTTGCTTAATTCGGCTCCAACTGCATCGCCTTCAAGCTCTTTGCGCCTGCTTGTTTCAAGGTTGAACCGGATGTCACCTTCAAAACCGGCTTTTTTAAGGATTGTTCTCAAAGCATCGAAACCAACCTTTTTCTGTTTGAATAACTTGTCTGAAATAACTTTCCGAGTTTCCCTTTCGAGGTCGCTGAAACGATATAGTTCTTCATAGCCGATACGAATTTCAAGATCGCTGAGGGTTTTCCGGATTCTGAATGCTTGGAATATCGGAGAAGCGAAAGGTGCTCTATCTTCATCTGGCAGATACGTGCATTTCCCTACGACTTGGGGTTTCAGCGGGCGCTGAGTAAAGATGACGTCGTAGATTTCCTTCTTTGCGCGGTTGGTAAAGACTCGAGATTGTGTTTCAGACTGTTTTTTCCAGATTGAATCAAATTCGTATTTCAGCATACTTCTATCAGGGTACATGTCGTACAGGTCTTTTTGAGTCGTTCCTTCTCGCCTCGCTCGAACCGGTTTTCCGTCTTTATTAAGGCTCCATAGGTACGCACCCAGCGTTTTGCTCCCTCGTTTATTCAGTTCCTCTTTGAACTGCTTGATGGACTCGCCGACAATCTTGGATTCCTTGTCCTTGTCCTTGTTTTTACGGTTGCTGTTGAATCCGCGTCTTTGATTTAAATGAAACAGGGCTCTTCCTACGTGATACGGCGGCAGCTCTTTCTCGACGGCCAAAGCGCGCAGCTCAAACGGATTCAATTTTTCCAGCGCTTTTCGTTCGGCTTCTTCTTTCGGCATCAACCCGTGCTTAATCATGGCCTGCATCAAATGCTTTCGACGTTGGAGATACCGGTCTCTCCGCCTGCGGGCGGAACGTGCGCCGCGGCGGTCCTCATTAAGAGACGTATAGCTTTTAGGGTTTCGCCCGGACGGAAAAATGCGCACTCCGGATTTGACAATGCCCTCAGGCTCGCCTTTTGAATTCAGCTCGAACAGCATCCAACCTATGGAGTTGGTGCCCAAATCAAGGCTTAAACGCATAGCTTCCTCCTCTCATACTCCGCAAAGCGCGCGCGGGTTGCGCCGAATGGTTATTTTATTGTATTCTGTTACCCTACATTAGAAATTTGCGGTCTGGACTTGCCATTAACAAGCGATGATTCGCAACAACCGTAGGCGGGCTTCGGCCCGCCTATTGCTTTCAGGGTTTAGCTCGGTTTCGATAGGTTCTCCTCGGTTCCCTGTCTTCATTAAATCAAATCTCTCCCCGCCTTTCAAATAAACTCACTCACCTGCTCGTCGTGCAGTTGCAGCGTGCCGGTCAAGTCGGCGACGTGCGCGAGATGGTGGCGCTTCAAGTAATCGCTGACGCCGCGGTTGATTTTCTTGCACAGCAGCGGGTCGTAGAACAGCCCGGTGCCGACGCCGACGGCGGCGGCGCCGGCGATGAGGAATTCGATCGCGTCTTCCGCCGACGCAACGCCGCCTTGCCCGATAATCGGCACGTTGTGGGTTTTGCACACTTGGTGGACTTGAAACACCTTGTGCAGGGCGATGGGCTTGATCGCGGGGCCGGACAGCCCTCCTTGGTTGTTGCCGATGATCGGCGTGCGGGTTTCGGCGTCTATCGCCATGCCGGTGACGGTGTTGATTGCGGCGAAGGCGTCGCTGCCGGCTTCAAGGCAACGGCGTGCGTTTTCGGCGACGTCGGTTTGGTTCGGTGACAGCTTCGTGATCAGCGGCTTTTGCGTCGCCTTGCGGCAAGCGGCGACGACTTCCGCCGACGCCGCCGGGTCGTTGCCGAAAGCGAGGCCGCCTTCCTTGACGTTCGGGCAGGAGACGTTGATTTCGATCGCGTCTATCGGAGAGTCGTCCAGGCGTCGGGCGAGCGCGGCGTATTCCTCGACGGTCGTCCCTGAGATATTGGCGATGAAGCGGGTTTCCTCGAAATCAAGCAGCGGCAGTTTTTCCTTGATGAACGCTTCGATGCCCGGGTTCTGCAAGCCGATCGAGTTGAGCATCCCGTCGTAGGTCTCGGCGACGCGGTGCGGGGGGTTGCCGAGCCGCGGTTCAAGCGTGACGCCTTTGAGGCAGACCGCGCCCGCGTCGCGGTTGGAAAACCCTTCGACGCGGGTGTATTCGTCGCCGAAACCGACGCACCCCGACAGCAAGACGATGGGGCCGTTGAATTCAAGGCCGCAGAATTGGAGGCGTAATTCAGGGCGCGGTTCGACCTCGTTCACGTTGCCGTGCGGCGTGCTCGGCTCAGTCATTACGGGTCAGTCTTCGGCTTTCGCCGGGCGCGCGAGCAACTCCTGCACGGCGCCGCGCGGGTCGAGCTTGCCCGCGATAACGTTGGTGAGTTGTTCGCAAATCGGCATCTCGACGCCGTAGCGTTGCGCCAGTTGCTGTGCGACTTCGGCGGAAGGCACTCCTTCGGTCGCTTGATTGATCTTCTTGCCGGCCTCCTCGATGCTGCGTCCCTCGGAGAGCAGCAGGCCGAAACGATGGTTTCTCGACTGTGTGCTGGTGCAGGTCAACACCAGATCACCGATGCCCGCGAGTCCGTTCAACGTGGCGCTTTTGCCGCCCATCTTCTCGACGAGACGGCGGATTTCGCTCAACCCGCGGGTAATCAGCGCGGCGCGCGCGTTGGCGCCGAAGCCGAGGCCGTCGGAGATGCCGGTTGCGATCGCGATGACGTTCTTGAAGGCACCCGCGATTTCGGTGCCGATGACGTCGTCGTTGGTGTAGACGCGAAAGGTTTGACTGTGAAACAAGGCGGCGGCCTTGTCGGCGAACGTTTTGTTCGTCGAGGAAATGATGACCGCGGTCGGCAGCCGCCGGGCGACTTCCTCCGCAAACGACGGTCCCGACAAGCTGGCGACCGGTATCTTGGAACCGAGCGTTTCTTCGATTACTTCGTGCGGCAGCTTCGTCGAGGAGGTCTCGATGCCTTTGGCGGTGAGGATGATGCCTTCCTGTCGCGGGCCGAGTTCGTCGGCGATTTTCTCGGCAAGGGTGCGCACGGCGGCGCTCGGGACGGTGAGAGTGATGACGCGCGCCGAGTTCACCGCCGCCGCCAGGTCGTTTTGCGTACGCACGTTGAGCGGCAATTTGCACTCGGGCAGATACACGCGGTTGCAGCGGGTCTGCGTGATTTCCTCGAGCAGGGCGTCGTCGCGTCCCCACAAGGTCACGTGGTGGCCGTTGTCGGCCAGCTGGAAAGCGAGCGCGGTGCCCCACGAACCCGCGCCGAGAACGCTGACGGGCAGGCCCTCTTGTGTGTCTTCGGGGGGCATGGGCGTCGCGCCGTTTGACCGGGGCGGGCGGTTCAGTGCTTGACCGTGCCGGCTTTTTGCTCTTCCAGCGCCTCGACTTTCTGCCGGTACAGGGATTGGAAGTCCAGCGGGCCGAGCAGCAACTGCGGGAACCCGCCTTTGCCGACAAGGTCGGTGATGGCTTCACGCGCAAACGGGAACAGCACGTTGGCGCAGTGCGTCTGGGCGACCATCTGCACTTGCGGGTCTTCGACGTCGGTCAGCTTGAAAGCGCCCGCTTGGTGCACCTCGACCAGGAACGCAACGTTCTCCTCCTGCTTGGCCGTGATCGTGACACACAGGACCACTTCGTACAGATCTTCCTCCTTGAGCCGGCGGTATGAGGTGTTGAGGTTGATGTCCAGATGCGGCTTCCATTTGGCCGTCAGCGCACCGGCTTCCTGCGGCGACTCGAAAGACACGTCTTTCAGGTACACCCGGCGGATTTCCATTTGGATGCTGTTGCTCATGCGCTTTCGGGGGAGCTCAGCAGCTTGTCCAAACCGCCGTCCTGGTCGAGTTCGATCGCGTCGTCGTAGCCGCCGACGTGGGTGTCGCCGATGAAGATCTGAGGCACCGAAGCACGGCTGGTGCGTTTCGCCAGCTCTTCGCGTTTCGCGTCGTCGAGGTCTATGCGGAATTCGTCGTACGCGACGCCCTTGCGGTCGAACAGCCGCTTGGCCCACCCGCAGTAAGGGCAGCGCGCGGTGGTGAATATTTCAACTTTCGCGGTCATGGTGGGTCGCTTTGGATGCCTGAAAATATATCACGCCGTCACTTCTTCGTGAGCGGCATGTTCGCTTGTTCCCAAGCCGTCAGTCCTCCTTTCAGGTTATACACCTTGGAAAAGCCGTTCTTTTTCAGCAGCCGGCAGATAGAAGGCGCCTTGATGCCGTTGGCGCAGAACGTGATCAGCGGCGTATCCTTGAGCGGCTTGATCTCGTCGAGGCGCTGAGGCAGGGCGCTGGCCGGGACGTGCTTTGCGTTGTGAATGGTTCTGCTCGCGGCCTCGCTGTCCTCACGCAAGTCCAAGACCGCGGCGTTTTCGCGGTTGATCAATCGCACGGCTTCGTCGGGAACCACGTCGTCGTAAGACTTCGTGAACCTTTGTATTTCGGTGCCCAGCAAGAACGCAAGCAACACGAAAAAGATCCCGACGAGGATGACGTTCGCTTGTATGAAAGGCAAAAGTTCCGACATGGTTTGTTTCGATTCCAACGTCTCGGCTGCGGATGAGCAGCGTTCTCGCCGCAGGCGTCTGCTCGTGTTTCACTTTGTGTTTTCGTCGCGCGGCGCCCGCCGAAGAATGACGGCGTCTCACCGCTGGATTGCGGGTTTGGCACGAATCAACGTGTTCGGCTCCGCCGCACCCTTTCTTTTCAAACGCCTTGCCAAACGCGCCGTTTCGATGTCCCGATGCGGCGAATCATCCGCGGCGCGGGGGTTATGCCCCTCTCTCAATTTCCGCCCGGTTCCTTGCGTCACGCAACCCTGCGCGGTCTCTTCGGCGTGGCGGGTTGAGCCGGGATGGTTTGTCGCCGTCTTCAGGTTTTTTCGTCGCCGCCCCGTCAACGCGAGGCATCCGCAAAGCGCACTATTACATTACCACATCGGCGCGGGGAAGGCGGTATCCGCCGATACTCTCTAATGTATAATGGCGAGCCTGTGTTCAATCTAAAGTTCCGGTCGAATCGGGGGGAAAGAGCATCTCGATGAGAAAGCATCGCCACCATATTTTTCTTGCTGCAACGCTGCTGCTTCTTGCGGGCGGGCTTGTTTGGCACACCGGCTCGGCGCGCACGCCGCAGTACCAGCCCCCGCTCGAGGATCTGCGCTTGTTCAGCGACGTCTACGCACGCATCAAGACCGACTACGTCGAGGAGGTCGAGGACAAGAAACTGATCGAGGGCGCGATTCGCGGGATGTTGCAATCGCTTGACCCGTATTCGGTTTTCATGACCCGGCGGGAATACAACGACTTGAAAATCGGCACCACCGGCAAGTTCGGCGGGTTGGGCATCGAAGTCGGGATGGAAGACGGTTTGGTGAAAGTGATCTCGCCGATCGAGGATACGCCGGCGGCGAGAGCGGGGCTGGTCTCCGGAGACTTGATCGTGCAAATCGACGACGATCCGGTCAAAGGAATGACCTTGTCCGACGCCGTCGACAAGATGCGCGGCCCCGTCGGCACCAAGGTCAAACTGGTTGTGCTCAGGGGCGGCGAGACGCCGTTTGACCTTGAGATAACCCGCGCCGTGATCAAGGTGAAAAGCGTCAAGACCACGTTGCTCGAGGACGAGTTCGGTTACATCCGGATTACCAAGTTTCAGGTCAAGACCGCTAATTTGCTCAAGGAGAAGATGAAGGAGCTCAGGAAGGAAGCCGGCGAGGACGCGCTGAAAGGCTTGATTCTTGATCTGCGCAGCAATCCGGGCGGCGTGCTTGCCGCGGCGGTGGACGTATCCGACGTGTTTTTGGGGCCTCAGCAACTGGTGGTTTATACCCAGGGGAGAACCGAGGACTCCGTCGCTAAATACCTGACCAAGGCGGCGGATGCGTCGTTCGACCTGCCGATGATCGTGTTGCTGAATCGCGGTTCGGCGTCCGCCTCGGAAATCGTCGCCGGCGCGTTGCAAGACCACAACCGCGCGAGAATCATCGGTACGCAATCTTTCGGCAAGGGTTCGGTGCAGACGGTGCACCCGTTGGACAAGCGCAGAGCACTCAAACTGACGACGGCCAAGTACTACACGCCGTCGGGACGTTCGATCCACGAGGTCGGCATCACGCCGGACCTGGTGCTTGACAAGCCTCCAGCCACGGCGGACAAGACGACCGCCACCGACGTCGTTGCGACTGAAGCCGGCGAGGCCAAGCCGGACGAGGACAAAGCGGCCGCCCCGCCGCCGCGCGACTTGAAAGCCATGGTCGAGAAGGACTTTCAGGTGCAACGGGCGATCAAGGAATTGCGCGCAATCATCAAGACCGCGAAGAGAAATTGAAGCCTACCGGACTGCGTTGCGGCGCGGTTTTGACACGGTGTTGTCGCTGCCACAAAAGCGATTTCTTCTTACTTTCAGACTCATCTTCGGGCAACCCCCCTCTTCTTTTAATTGATGCGGCTTTGCCTGACCCGGTCGAGTCTTTGGATGCGTCTGATAAAGACCAGACCAGGAAAATCACCCGGAACACGAACGTCCATCCCAATAAGGGGTTGAGCGTGAACATTGACGCGACTTGCTGGGCTCAGCTGGCCGCGATAATTGAGGGTGCAGAGCAAACGGAAAGGTACGGAAGGTTTCACTCCACCGTCACTGCCTTGGCGAGATTGCGCGGCTGGTCGACGTCGGTGCCTTTGAGCAGGGCGGTGTGATAGGCCAGCAGCTGCAACGGCAGCGAGAACACGATCGGCGCGACCGCGTTTTCCGGCGCGTTCAACTCGATGACGGCGATGGCTTTGTCGCGGCTGTCGAGGCCCGCGTCCTTATCCGAGAAAACGTGCAGGATGCCGCCGCGGGTGCGGACTTCCTCGAGGTTGGATTTCAGCTTGGCGAGCAGGTGGTCGTTCGGCGCGACCGCGATGACCGGCATGTTGCCGTCCACCAGCGCGAGCGGGCCGTGCTTGAGTTCACCGGCGGGATACGCTTCGGCGTGGATGTATGAGATTTCCTTCATCTTCAGCGCGCCTTCCATCGCAATCGGGTACTGCAGGCCGCGCCCGAGAAACAACGCATTGTCCTTGTCTTCGTATTGACGCGCGAGCTCGGCGATTGCAGGTTCGGTCTCCAGCGCTTGTTCGAGGCGCGCAGGCAGGTTTCTGAGCTGTGCGATCAGTTCGGCGATGACGTCGCTTTTCATGCCATGGTGTTTGCCGAGAAGGATTACGAGCAGCATCAACGCGGTCAGCTGCGTGGTGAACGCTTTGGTCGAGGCGACGCCGATCTCAGGGCCGGCATGGGTCGTCAGCACGAGCTCGGATTCGCGGACCAGCGAGCTCCGGGCGACGTTGCATATCGTCAGCGAAGACAGGTACGGGCGTGATTTCGCCAGCTCCAACGCCGCCAGCGTGTCGGCGGTCTCGCCCGACTGCGACAGCGTCACGAACAGCATGCCTTCGGGAACCGACTGACGGCGGTAGCGGAACTCGCTTGCGACCTCGACCCGGCAGAACAGGTCGGTGAACTCCTCGAACCAGTACTTGGCGACCAGCGCCGCGTGGTAACTGGTGCCGCAGGCGACGATTTGCAGGCCGCGGGTCGCGTCGAGAACCGGCGCGGCGCTCGGGCCCAGCACTTCGTCGGGGACGGTGTCCTTGAACAGCCGCCCTTCAAGCGTGTCGGTGACCGCGCGCGGTTGCTCATGGATTTCCTTGTGCATGTAGTGCTTGTACTCGCCGAGGTCGGCGGCGTCGGCGGCGAAGGGCGCGTGTTCCGGCGCACGGGTGACCGCGTCCATCGCCGCATCGAACAGCGAGACGCGGTCGCGGCGGACTTCGGCGATTTCGCCGTTTTCCATGTAGATGAAGTCCTGCGTGAATTTCACCAGCGCTTGGACGTCGGAGGAGACGTAGTTGCCGTGCGTACCGACGCCGATGATGAGCGGGCTGCCGTTGCGCGCGGCGATGAAACGTTCGGGGTCGCGGCCGTCAAGCACGCCGAGCGCGTAGGTGCCGCGCAGGTCGCGGCAGGCGGCGGCGACGGCTTGCAGCAAGTCGTCGTTCTTGTCGAGGTAAAGCATGATCTGGTGTGCGATGACTTCGGTGTCGGTCTCCGACGAAAAATCAAAGCCTTGCTCGGTCTGGCGCTTTTTGAGTTCTTCGTGGTTTTCGATGATCCCGTTGTGCACGACGACCACGCGCCGGCCCGAGACGTGCGGGTGCGCGTTGCTTTCGTCGGGTGCGCCGTGCGTCGCCCAGCGCGTATGAGCGACGCCGATGTGACTTTCCTGGGGGTCTGCGTCGAGTGCGACGGCGAGCTCGGCGACCTTGCCGGGCTTTCTGACGCGGTAAACGCCGTCGTCGTGGTCGTCGTTGAGAAGCGCGATGCCCGCCGAGTCGTAGCCTCGGTATTCAAGCCTTCTCAAGCCGTCGATCAACATCGGGCAGACGTTGTCTTCGGCGATGGCGGCGACGATTCCGCACACGGCCTTATTTCTTTCCCTTGCCCGAAGGCGGACGCCAGCCGGGGATGGTTTTCTGCTCGCTCCTCGACAGCGTGAGCGCGCCGGCGTCGGCGTCGCGCGTGATGGTTGAGCCTGCGCCGATGACCGCGCCGTCGCCGATCTTGACCGGCGCGACGAGTTGGGTGTCGGAGCCGATGAAGACGTTGTCGCCGATGATGGTGCGGTGCTTTTGCACACCGTCGTAGTTGCAGGTGATAGTGCCCGCGCCGACGTTGACGCCTTGTCCGACCTCGCTGTCGCCGACGTAGCTCAGATGATTGATCTTGCTGTTTGCGCCGACTGCGCTTTTCTTGATTTCGACGAAGTTCCCGATCTTGACGCCCTCGGCGAGCTCGACTTCGGGACGGATACGCGCGAACGGGCCGATGGTGCAGCCTCTGCCGACGCGTGAGGACTCGACGATGGAAAACGGCTCGATCGTCGTGTCGTCTCCGACGGACACGTCGCGCAAGACGCAGTTGGCGCCGACGTTGACGTTGTCGCCGAGCTCGACGCGCCCTTCGAGCAGTACGTCGGTATCGAGAATCACGTCGCTTCCGGCCTTGACTTCACCGCGCACGTCGAGTCGCCTTGCATCGCGCACGATGACGCCTTGCGCCATCAGTCGTTCGGCACGTGTCAGTTGGAAGCGACGTTCGGCTTGTTCGAGCTGTTGTGCGGTGTTGACGCCCAGCGCTTCGCCGGCGCCGGCCTTGCGGGCCGTGATCTTCAGGCCGTCCTTGATCGCGATCATCACGCAGTCGGTCAGGTAATACTCGCCTTGCGCGTTGTCTCTGCCGACTTGTGCAAGCAGTCCCGGCAGACGTCCGCTGCGCGCCGCGATGACGCCGGTGCTGGTTTCCTTGACCGTGGCTTGTTCGGGATCGGCGTCGCGTTCTTCGACAATGCGCGTGATTGCACCGTCGGCGTCGCGGATGACGCGCCCGTACCCGGTCGGGTCGTCGAGCGTTTGAGTCAGGATTGCAAGGTCGGCGTCGTCAAGCGCGGCAACCAGGGATTTCAGCGTGTCGGGTTCGATGAACGGGACGTCGCCGTACAGGACCAGCACGTGATTGCCGTCGTCCAGCGCCTCTTGCGCACAGCGCAGTGCGTGGGCGGTGCCCAGGCGTTCGCTCTGTTCGTGCCAGCGGACGTCGTCGTCGCCGACCGCGCCGCGTACGGTCTCGGCACCGCTGCCGACGACGACGTGGATCGTGGCGGGGGAGACGGCACGGGCGGCGTCGAGCACGTGGTCGAGCATCGGCCTACCGCCGATTTCGTGCAGGACTTTGGGCTTGCGGCTGTTGAAACGCGTGCCTTCGCCGGCCGCCAGAATGACAACGGAAACTTCCACCGGGCGCATTATCTCAAATGCCCGGGGTTTGTGTTTTGTCGGTGTGTTCCTGCGTTCGAGACTGGATGAGCTTGGTCGACTCGTGCCAAGTTTCAAGGGAAGTCGGCCCCTGCCAACCTCCGCTGCCGTTCTTGGACGGCAGCTTCCTTGACGGGGCGTTTCTTGAGTTCGAGAGACACGGCGAAACCTCTGCCTGAAATTGCCCTTGCAGCTTCGCCGGTCGCAGGCTGCTTTCCGTCGCGGAAAAGCCAATTGATGGAACCGGCAACGGCCCGCTGTACGCGCCGTTCGGCGAAGGCGATCAAGATGGCCGCCTCGCCGGTTGAAAGCAACGAAGTCTCGGGGCGGGGCTTTCGCGCTTCTACTTAACTTTTCTGCGCAGCTCTTCGATCATCCGCAATTGCGCCGCGGCTTCGGCGAGTTCGGCCAGCGCTTTTGCGGCTTCGACGTCGGACAGCTGGGACTGCAACGCTTCTTCGGCGCGTTGCTTGGCTTCCTGTGCCTTGGCTTCGTCGAGGTCCGCGCCGCGCGCGGCGGTGTCCGCAAGAATCGTGACGACGTGCGGTTGGACTTCGATGATGCCGCCCGAGATGAAGAAGTGCTCGTCGGGCTTGCCTTCGACGCGGATACGCACCTGCCCGGGGTTCAACCGCGACAGGAACGGTGCATGTTGAGGGAAGATGCCGACTTCGCCCATTTCCGCCGAGGCGAACACGGCGTTGACTTCGCCGCTGAAGATCTCGCTCTCGGCGCTGACGATGTGGACTTCAAGCGTACTCATCGTTATTGCATGGCCTCGGCTTTGGCAGCCGCTTCTTCGATCGAGCCGACCATGTAGAACGCCTGTTCCGGCACGTGGTCGTATTCGCCGTCGAGGATGCCGCGGAAGCCGCGGACGGTTTCGCTGAGCGGCACGTATTTGCCGGGCGACCCGGTGAAGATTTCGGCGACGAAGAACGGCTGCGACAGGAAGCGCTGAATCTTTCGCGCCCTTGCGACCGTGAGCTTGTCTTCCTCGGACAGCTCGTCCATTCCCAGGATCGCGATGATGTCCTTGAGCTCCTTGTAGCGTTGCAAGGTGTTCTGGACGTCGCGTGCGGTGTCGTAGTGTTCGTTGCCGATGATCAGCGGGTCGAGCTGACGGCTGGTCGAGTCGAGCGGGTCCACCGCGGGGTAAATCCCGAGCTCGGCGACCTGACGCGACAGCACCAGAGTTGCGTCAAGGTGAGCGAACGTCGTCGCTGGCGACGGGTCGGTGAGGTCGTCGGCGGGGACGTAGACCGCCTGAAACGAGGTGATCGAGCCGGTCTTGGTCGAGGTGATCCTCTCCTGCAGTATGCCCATTTCCTGCGCCAGCGTCGGTTGATAGCCCACCGCCGAAGGCATGCGTCCGAGCAGTGCCGAAACCTCGGTGCCCGCCAGGGTGTAGCGATAAATGTTGTCGATGAACATCAGCACGTCGCGGCCTTCATCGCGGAAGTTCTCGGCGATGGTCAGTCCGGTCAACGCGACGCGCAGGCGGTTGCCCGGCGGCTCGTTCATCTGGCCGTAGACCAGCGCCACCTTGTCGAGCACCTGCGATTCCTTCATCTCATGATAGAAGTCGTTGCCTTCCCGGGTGCGCTCGCCGACGCCGGCGAACACCGAGTAGCCGCTGTGTTCGATGGCGATGTTGCGGATGAGCTCCATCAAGGTCACGGTCTTGCCGACGCCGGCGCCGCCGAACAGCCCGATCTTGCCGCCCTTTGCGATGGGCATGATCAGGTCGATGACCTTGATGCCGGTCTCGAGAATCTCGACCGTCGGCGATTGGTCGACGTAATCGGGCGCCTTACGGTGAATCGGCAGGCGTTGGGACGTCTCGACCGGGCCGGCTTCGTCTATCGGGTTGCCGAGCACGTCCATGATGCGTCCGAGCGTCGGTTGACCGACCGGCACTTGCACCGGGCCGCCGGTGTTCTTCACCGTCAGGCCTCGGCGCAGCCCTTCGGAAGAGCCGAGCGCGATGGTCCTGACCACGCCGTCGCCCAGCTGCTGTTGCACTTCGAGCGTCAGCTCGTGCTCGTCGCCGTGTTCCACCAGCAGTGCGTCGTGCACCTTGGGGATGTTCGCCTTGGGGAACTCGACGTCCACCACGGCGCCGATGATTTCGACGATGTTGCCGGTACTCATGTCCGCTTCTCCTTTGTCTACGGTTTCGGTCTCACCCGGTTCAGACCGCGGCGGCTCCGCCGACGATTTCCGAAATCTCCTGAGTGATGGCCGCTTGGCGGGCCTTGTTGTAGGCCAGTTGCAGTTCATCTATCAGGCCGCCCGCGTTTTCGGACGCGCTTTTCATCGCGACCATGCGCGCCGCCATTTCGCAGGCGATGTTCTCGACCACGGCCTGGTAGATGTGTGATTCGATATAGCGTTTGAGCATCGTGTCGAGCACCGCGTGCGCGTCGGGCTCGTAGATGTAATCCCAAGCGTGTTTCATCGCGTCGTCCTGGGCTTGCTCGACCGGAATCAGCTGAGAGACGGTCGGGCGCTGGGTCATGGTGTTGACGAACCGGTTTTCGGCCAGGAACAGCCGGTCTATGCGGCCTTCGTCGTAGGCGTCGAGCATGACCTTGATCGGCCCGATCATGTCCTCGATGTGCGGCGAGTCGCCCAGATGGGTCGCCTGCGACGCGAGCTGCGCGTGGCGCTTGAAAAAACGTACGCCTTTGCCGCCGATTGCGCACAGTTCGATCTTGGCACCGCGTTGTTGCCACTCCTTGATCTCGGTCAGCGCGCTTTTGAACAGGTTGACGTTCAGTCCGCCGCAGAGCCCGCGGTCGGACGAGATCACGATCAAGCCGACGCCCTTGACCTCTTCGCGCTGCTCGAAGTAGGGGTGGCGGTATTCAAGATGAGCGCAGGCAACGTGGCTGATCGCGTCGTGTATCTTCTCGGCGTAGGGGCGGCTTGCCGCCATCCGGTCCTGGGCGCGGCGCATTTTGCTCGCCGCGACCATTTCCATTGCCTTGGTGATCTTCTGCGTGTTCTTGATGCTCGAGATCTTGCTGCGGATTTCCTTTTCGCTTGCCATTTCCCCTTATCCCGCGGCGGCGGTCTTTACCACGCGCCGCTGGTTTTGAACCGTTCGACGACGTCCTTCAGCTGGGCTTCGATCTCGTCGTTGTAGTCGCCGTCCTGGTTGATCTTCGCCGCCAACTCGGCGTGTTCGGAGTTGAGGTTCGCGTGCAGCGCGTCTTCGAAGGAGCCGACCTTGTCGGTCTCGACGTCGTCGAGATAACCGCGGTCGGCGGCGAACAGCGAAATCGCGGTTTCGGCGACCGACAGCGGCGAGTATTGCTTCTGCTTCATCAGCTCCATGATGCGCTCGCCGCGCTCGAGCTGCTTGCGCGTCTGCTCGTCGAGGTCGGACGCGAACTGCGAGAACGCGGCGAGCTCGCGGTATTGCGCGAGCGCAAGGCGCACGCCGCCGCCGAGCTTCTTGATGATCTTGGTCTGTGCCGCGCCGCCGACGCGCGAGACCGAAAGTCCCGCGTTCATCGCCGGACGGAAGCCCGAGTTGAACAAGTCGGTTTCAAGGAAGATCTGCCCGTCGGTGATCGAGATGACGTTGGTCGGCACGAACGCCGACACGTCGCCGGCTTGGGTTTCGATGATCGGCAGCGCGGTGAGTGAACCGCTGCGCCCTTTGATTTCCCCCCCGGTGACCTTTTCAACGTAGTCGGGGTTGACCCGCGACGCGCGCTCGAGCAGGCGCGAGTGCAGATAGAACACGTCGCCCGGGTAGGCTTCACGTCCGGGCGGACGGCGCAACAGCAGCGAAATCTGCCGGTAAGCCCAGGCTTGCTTGGTCAGGTCGTCGTAGATAATCAGCGCGTCTTGTCCGCGGTCGCGGTAGTACTCGCCCATGGTGCAACCGGTGAACGGCGCCAGGAACTGCATGGCCGCAGGGTCGGACGCGCCGGCGGCGACGACGATGGTGTGTTCTATCGCACCGTGCTCTTCGAGTTTGCGCACGACCCCGGAAATCGAGGATTGTTTCTGGCCGACCGCGACGTAGATGCACTTCAGGTTCCCGCCTTTCTGGTTGATGATGGTGTCGATGGCGACCGCAGTCTTGCCGACCTGGCGGTCGCCGATGATCAGTTCACGCTGACCCCGCCCGATCGGCACCATGGAGTCGATCGCCTTGAGACCGGTTTGCACCGGCTCGCTGACCGACTGGCGGGTGATGACGCCGGGGGCAACCTGCTCGACCGGCGCCGACAGGTCGGCGTTGATCGACCCCTTGCCGTCTATCGGGTTGCCGAGCGCGTCCACCACGCGGCCCTCGAGTTGCGGACCGACCGGCACTTCGAGGATGCGTCCGGTGCAATGGCAGGTCTGTCCCTCCTTGAGGTCTTCGTATTCTCCGAGCACGACGGCGCCGACCGAGTCGCGCTCGAGGTTGAGCGCCATGCCGTACAAGTCGCCTTCGAACTTGATCATCTCGCCGTACATGACGTCCTGCAGTCCGTGAATACGCACGATGCCGTCGGTCAGGGACACGATCGTGCCTTCGGTGCGTGCTTCGGAGGGCGCTTCGAAGCTTTCGATTTTCTGTTTGATCAGGTCGCTGATCTCGGTCGGGTTCAATTGCATTGCCGATGTCCTCGTGAACTTAATGGGTTAACGTTTGTGAAAGTCTTTCCAGTTTGGTCTTGAGCGAACCGTCAACGACAAGGTCGCCGATGCGTACGACCGCGCCGCCGAGCAGGGTTTCGTCGGTGCGGAAAGCAGCCTCGGTTCGGCGTCCGGTGCGGCGCTCGACCGCTCGGCACAGCGCGTCGCGTTGGGCGTCGCTCAGGTCTTGGGCGCTGACGATTTCAACGACGCTGATGCGTTCGGCGTCGGCACGGTATTGCTCGAACAAGGCCGCGACGTCGCGGGCCAGACTCAGTCGCTGGTTCGCCGCGAGCAAGCGCACGAAGTTCTGCACCTGGGGGTTGAGCACGTCGCCGAGAATCTCGACGATCCGTTCACCGGTCTGCGCTTTCGAGCGGTGCGGGTCGTTGATCAGCCGACCGGCTTTCGGCGCCGCGACGAACTCGGCGAGCACCGCAAGCGCCTGCGACCAAGGTGCAACCTCGTTGCATTCGCGGGCGATTTCGAACGCCGCTCGCGCGTAGGGTCTTGCCGCTGTAATCGGTTCCGCCATCGCCGGGTCCGTCGGTCTATACGCGCTCTTCGAGCTCTTTCAGCGCCGCCGCGTGCACCGAGGCGTCCACTTCTTTCCGCAGGATGCGCTCGGCGCCGGCAACCGCGATTTCAGAGACGCGTTGCCGCAGTGATTCTCTGGCTTGCGTAATCTGCTGCTCGATTTCACCTTGCGCCGACTGCTTGATGCGTTCGCCTTCTTCGCGCGCCTTGGTCTTCGCCTCTTCTTCGATTTCTTTCGCGCGCTTCTCGGCGTGGGTGATGATCTCGGCGGCTTTGGTGCGTGCCTGGCCTTCGATGTCGTCGGCGCGGACTTTGGCGCTTTCGAGATCCTTGCGTCCCTGCTCGGCTGCGGCGAGGCCGTCGCTGATTTGCGTGCGGCGTTGTTCGAGTGCCGAGGTCAGCGGTCCCCACAGATAGCGGTTGACCAGCCAAATCAGCAGCACGAACGCGACGATTTGGGCAAGCAGGGTGGCGGTGATGTTCATCGCTGTCTCTTTCGTGCGGCGTCTCAGAGCGCGGCTTCGAGCGCACCGATGAAGGGATTCGCGAACAAGAACCACATCGCAAAGGCGAGGATGATGAACGGGAAGGACTCCATCAGGCCCGCAAAGATGAACATGTTCGTCATCAGTTGCGGTCTGAGCTCGGGCTGACGCGCGATGCCTTCAAGCGTTTTCGCGCAAATCAGCCCCCAGCCGATGGCTGAGCCGAGCCCCGCCGCGGCGAGGATAACGCCGACGCCGACCGCGGTGTAAGCGTAAATGGTTGCAATCATGTCAGGGGTCATTGGTTTGCTCTCCTTTTAAGTGTTTAATGTTCTTCGTGAGCCATGCTCAGGTAGACGATGGTCAGGACCATGAAGATAAAAGCCTGCAGTGTCACCACCAGCAGGTGAAAGATCAGCCACGCGAGGTCGAGAGTGACCTGCAAAGGCAGCCAAAACAGGGCGGCGAGTCCGACCGCAAGGGTGCCGCCGATCAGTGCGATCAGCAAGAACACCAGCTCGCCGGCGAACAGGTTGCCGAACAGGCGCAAACCCAAGCTCAAGGGCTTGGCCAGCTCTTCGATCAAGGTCATCACGACGTTCACGGGAATAAAGAACTTGCCGAACGGGTGGAACAGGAACATTTTCAGGTAGCCGATCGGCCCCTTGACCTTGACGTTGTAGAAGATAATCAACGCGAAAACGCTGAGTGACATTGCCAACGTGGCGTTGAGGTCGGTGGTCGGCACGACCTTGAGGTACTCGACGCCGATCAGTTTGCCGATTTCCGGCAGCAAGTCCACCGGCACCAAGTCCATCGCGTTCATCAGCAGAACCCAGACGAAGATGGTCAACGCCATCGGGCCGATCAACGGGTTGGGCGCCTTGAAACAGTCGCTTATCTGTTTGTTGACGAACTCGACCAACGTTTCGGCGACGTTCAACGCGCCGCTCGGCGTTTGTACGCCGGCCTTGCGCCCCAGCCACCGGCAGAGGAAGACGATCAGCGCGCCCAGCACGAGACTGAAGAAGATGGTATCGATATGGAAGGCCCAGAAACCGGACGCCTTATGGGTGACGGGGTCGCACTGCCCGTAGCACAGGTTGGTCAGGTGGTGCTGGATGTATTGGACGCTGCCGAGTTGTTCTTGTTCTTTCACGGTTTCAGCTTGACGTTCTCGGTCTTATGAATGTTGAGAAGGTATCCCAAATGAACCAGCGCAAAAGCGATAACCATCGGCAACGGCGCAAGATCGAGGATCGAGATTCCCAGCCAGAACAGGATCAAGACCAGCAACAGGCGCGGCGCGAACCCGAGCATCACGGTACCGGTGCTGACGGCTTTGTTTTGTTCCAATCTCCTGTTAAGACGTTTAATTCTGAGCGCCAGAAGCGTTGTCATCATTACGGCGCCCGCTGCTCCGAAAGCGGATGGCAGCGCGGCGGCCGGGTCCTTGAACAAAGCGAATCCGGCAATCGTTGCCGCTGCGATTAGGGCTTGCTGCGCGAGCACCCTGCGCAGACCGACGTTCAGTGTTGCGTCGGGTTGCTTCAAGTCAAAAGTCTGTGAACTCTGAGTATGCCGCCAACCAAGCCTAAGCCGCCGAATAGTAGCATGAACAGCGGATTTGTATCAAGCCAAACGTCCGTCCAGTAGCCCAGCAGAAAGCCGCTCAGAACCATCGCGGCGAACATCGTGCCCACGCCGATCAGCAGCAGCCCCGGCTTGGGTGCTTCGGGCGTCCTTTTCGGCGCGGACGGCTTGTCGCTCACGTCTCGCCTCCCGGTGCCGCGAGCTGTGCCGGGCGCGTCCCGAGCGCAAACATCACCGCAGCGTAGAGTGCCGCGCCGAATGCAATCAGCGCGCCCAACGTGCTTAGCCGCAGGCCGGCCGAAAAGCCGTTCCAGACGCCGGTTTCGGGGGACAGCACGAACAATCCCGCCGCCATTGCGATACAGGCCGCGACGCTTTTCCCGAACAAGTGATTGCCGCCGAGCGAGACGCGGATGCCTTCCTTGACCAATGCGCGGTGCAGCAATGCGCAGTTCAGCCACGCCGACAGGCTGGTCGCAAGCGCGAGTCCGGCATGAGCGCCCGCGAACCCCGAGCGCTGCCACGTCAGCACGAACGCCAGGTTCATGACGACGTTGGCGATCATCGCGACGACGGCGAACCGCACCGGCAACCGGGTGTTCTGTCGGGAGAAGAAAGCGGCGTTCAGTGTCTTTACCAGCATGAAGGCGGGCAGCCCTGCGGTGTACGCCAACATGGCGAGGCGCGCCATGCGCGTGTCCTCGGAGGTGAACTCGCGGTACTGCACGAGCGAGACCAAGATCGGTTCGGCGAGGACGACCAAGCCGGTCGTGCACGGCAGCGCAATCAGCCATTGGAGCTTGAGCCCCCAGTTCAACGCCGTGGTGAATTCTCTGGGCTTGTGCGCGGCGTGGTGGCGCGACAGCAGCGGCAGCAGGACGGTTGCGATCGCCACCGCGAACAGCCCGACCGGCATTTCGGCGAAACGGTCGGCGATGTACAGCCAGCTGATGCTGCCCGCGGCGAGAAACGATGCAATCAACGTGTCGATCAGCAAGTTGACCTGGACGACCGAGGCGCCGAAGACCGCCGGCGACATCAACCGCATGATCCGTCGCACTCCCTCGTGGCGGAAGCCGACGACCGGGCGCGGCAGCAGCCCCAGCCGCTTGAGGAAAGGCAGTTGCACCGCGAGTTGGGCTGCGCCCGCGAACAACACTCCCCACGCCAGCGCGGTGATCGGCTCGTCCATCATCGGCGCGAGCCACAAGGCGGCGGCAATCAGCGACAGGTTGAGCAGTATCGGGGTGAAAGCGGGGACGGCGAAGCGGCCGAAGCAGTTCAGGATGCCGCCGGCCAGCGCGGTGAGAGAGATGAAGAAGATGTAGGGGAAAGTGACACGCAACATCTGTGTCGCCAATTCGAGGCGCGTCGCGTCAGCGGTGAAGCCGGGGGCGAAGATCAGAATCAAGAGCGGTGCGAGCAGAACGCCGGCGACGGTGACGCCGGCGAGCACGACGGCGAGGGTGCCGGCGGTATGGTCGGTCAGCTTCTTGAGTTCGTCCGCGCCGCGCGTCTCCTTGAACTCGCTGAGTACCGGCACCAGCGCCTGGGTGAACGCGCCTTCGGCGAACAAGCGGCGCAGGAAATTAGGCAGGCGAAACGCGACGAGAAAGGCGTCGGTCAAGCCGCTTGCGCCGAACACGATCATGATGACCGCGTCGCGCAGGTAGCCGAAGACACGCGACACGAAAGTGACGGCGGAGAACACCAGCGACGATCTGAAAAGCCGTTGCGGCGGAGAGGCGGTGTTTTTCATCGATGAGAAAAGTTGAGATTATTTTCCGTGTGAACTTTAGGACGGGTCGTTTGCGGGCGGTCGCTTTTTCGCCGCGAGTTCCCGCGTACCCGGCGACCGCCGGGATTCGGCTTTATATCTCATCACACCGGAGAGTTCCGGCAATCGGGCGGGTCGAGGCAGTTGATCGTTCGTCCTGTCCGTGGAGAGATTCAGGGAGATTTAGTTGAAATACTAAATTTAGGATATATAGTAAGCTAATCTAAATTTCGATTCCGCGGAGAAATTTAGACAAGTTTAGTCAAAATACTAAATTTAGGATATATAATAAGTCAATCTAAATTTCGGCTGAAACCCGCGGGAAATATAGAAGTATTCAACCGATGGAGCAAAGTTTCTCCAACCCCTACCGGCCGGGAGCAGGCCATTCCCCACCCTACCTGGCCGGTCGGGAGGACGAAAAACGCCGATTCAACGAACTGCTGAACCAGCACCCTGTTCTTCGTAACGTCGTTTTGACGGGTCTGCGCGGCGTCGGAAAAACCGTTTTGCTGGAAGAGTTTCAGAAAATGGCCGGGCAGAACGGGTGGTTTTGGGTCGGGTCCGATTTGTCCGAAGCCTCAGGCGGCCAGACCGAAGAGAATCTGGCCCGGCGAATCATCACCGATCTTTCCGTTGTGACGTCTCAGATGGTGATGGCGGAAGCAGAGCGTCAAGAGATGGGATTCGTGAGCGGGAAGATTAAAACCGCCCAACGGCTGGATTCCCCTCTGCTTGAAGAGATTTACCGAGAAACTCCCGGTTTGGCGCTTGACAAGCTGAAGACCGTTTTGGAAGTCGGATGGTCGGCCTTGATGCAGAAGAACGGGTATAAAGGGATCGTCTTTGCGTACGATGAAGCGCAAAACTTGGCGGACAACAGAGCAAAGGATGAGTACCCCCTCTCGCTGCTGCTGGACACGTTCCAAGCGTTACAGCGAAAGAACCTTCCGTTGCTGCTGGTGCTGACGGGGTTGCCGACGTTGTTTCCTAAGCTGGTCGAGGTGCGCACTTACGCCGAGCGCATGTTCGAGATGATGGAGCTGGGCCCGCTGGATGAAGCCGCGAGTCGGAAAGCCATCTTGAAACCGTTGGATGCCGGTCAATGCCCCGTCAGGTTCACCGACGAATCGGTTGCAACGATTGTGGACCGTTCGTCCGGGTATCCCTATTTCATTCAGTTTATATGCCGCGAGGTTTATAACGTCTGGACTGAAGACGCGGACGTCTCGGTTGCGCTGGCTCCGATCATCGAGAAATTGGACAGGGACTTTTTCTCGGGACGATGGAATCGTGCAACCGACCGCCAACGCGACTTCATGCGCGTTATCGCCGGTCTCGATTCGGCGGACGACGAATTCACCGTACAAGAGGTCGTGCAGGCCTCGGAACACAGTGAAGAAATCAAAGCGTTCAGCGCGAGCCACGCTGCGCAGATGCTGAACAATCTGATTGATAAAGGGCTGGTCTATCGCAACCGCCACGGTAGATACAGCTTCGCGGTGCCGTTGCTCGCCGGATTTATTCGCCGTTGGCGCGGTTGATCGCCTTGGCGTTCATGCTTCAGTGAAGCATGGTTCGGCGGACGCCTCCTCGTTCAGCAGTTGCTCGACCTTCTCGATCAGCACGGTCTTTTTCAGCTCGCCTTTCTTGATGAAACGCACCTTGCCGGCGCGATCGATCAGGGCGCTGAACGGCAAGCCGCCGCCTGCGTTGCCCAACTCGTTCATCAGGCCGATTGCGTCCTGTTCGCCGATCAGCTGGGGGTAGCGGACGTTTTCCATGCCCGCCAGGAACTTCTCGACGGATTCCTGATCGTCTATCGCGACGCCGACGACTTCAAATCCGTCTTCGTGGTAGAACTCGCGCACTTCGGCGAAAGCCGGGATTTCACGACGGCACGGCGGGCACCATGCCGCCCAAAAGTTGATCAGGACGATTTGCTCGTTCCAGGTGTCGCCGGAGACGGCGCGGCCCGAGAAGTCGCTCAGGGAATAGTCGGGGCGGCATTGCCCGACGGCGCCGCTCAGTGCCGGTGACGCCGGCATGGTTTGTCTCAGGTGATAGCCCGCGTACGCCGCGATGGCGCCGATGAGAAACAGTGTCAGCAAGGTATGGCGTTTCAAGGGAGTCGTTCCGGCGCTGCTTCAAGATACGTGATCACCGGTGCTTTTCCTCAGGAGCTTGAGGCGTCGCGTCAGATTCTGCGGACGTTGAAGGTCTGTTCCAAGTGGCGCACGAAGTTGTCGGCGTTCATGTAACCGACCACGCGTGCGGTCTCGAATTCGTAACCGTTGCGGTCGAAGAACAGGATTGCGGGGGGGCCGAAGAGGCCGAAGTGCTTGAGCAGTTCCTTGTTGACGTCGTTGTTTTCCGTAACGTCGGCCTGCAGCAATATCAGGTCGGACAGCGTGGCTTGGACCTTGGCGTCGCTGAACGTGAACGCCTCCATCTCCTTGCACACCACGCACCAGTCGGCGTAGAAGTCGAGCATCACCGCCTGTCCCCGCTGTTCCGCCAGCGTGATTTCGCGCTGCAGGTGCTCCACTGATCCGACCGGTCTGAAATCGAGCGCGTGTTTCACCGGCGCGCGGTTTCCCGTCGGCGCGGCGGCGAAATGCTCGAGCGGGCGCAGCAAGCTTGAGCCGCCGGTCGCGGCGCCCGCGATCAGCAAAGCGCCGTACAGCAGGATGACCGCCGCCAGTCCCTGGGTCAGTGAGTTGCCGCCGAGAGACAAGGCGCCGCGTTTGACGATTTGCTGCAGGTAGACCGCGGTGAGCATCAGCAGCGTGCCGCTGAGAAGCAGGGTGACGCGCGGCGATGCGATTCGGTCGAACAGCCACACGGCGACGCCCAGCATCAGCAGGCCGAAAGCGGTTTTCACCGCTTCGAGCATCGGGCCGGGCTTCGGCAGCAGGGTGCCGAGCGAAGTCCCGATAATCAGCAGCGGTATGCCCATGCCGAACGCCAGGGCGAACAGCGCCGCCCCGCCGATGACGGCGTCGCCGGTTTGTGCGATGAACAGCAAGGCGCCGATCAGCGGCGCGGTGACGCAGGGGCCGACGATCAGTGCCGACAGCCCGCCCATGATTGCGGCGCCTCCGAGGGTTGTGCCTTTGCCGCCGTCGCGGTTGCCCCACGTGTGCAGCCGCGTCTGCACCGCGGAGGGCATCTGCAGGTCGTAAAAGCCGAACATGGACAGTGCCAGCAACACGAACACCGCCGCGAACGTGCTGATTACCCACGGTTGCTGGAACCAGAGTTGCAGTGATTCGCCGGTCAAGCCGATGGCTACGCCGAAAATGCTGTAGGTCACCGCCATCGCCAAAACGTAGCTGAGCGACAGAGCGAACGTTCTTCCGCTTGACAGGTTTTCACCGTCGCCGCGGGCGATGATGCCCGACAGGATCGGGATCATCGGCAGGATGCAGGGGGTCAACGCGAGCAACAACCCAAAGCCGAGGAACGCGGCGACGACGGCGAGCAGGTTGCCGCCCTTGAGGCGCTGGAGGATCCGGAACTGCTCTGAGACCGGCGGTGCCGGTGCGTTCGCGGCTGCCGCCGTCAATGTCACGTCGGCCAGCTTGACCTGCTTGGTAATCGGGGAGTAGCACAGCCCGGCGTCGGCGCAGCCCTGGTACGTCAGGTCCACGAGCGCGTCGGTACCCACGGCGAAACGCGGGTCGAAAGGCACCTCGACGAGACGGCGGAACACGTCGGTCTCGCCGAAGAACTCGTCGGTCAGACGCAGGCCCGGCGGCACCCGGATGGAGACGTCGCCTTGCGGGGACTCGATCTTGATCTTGTCGCGGTAGAGGTAATACTCGTCGGCTATCTCCCAACGGGCGATGAAAGCTTCGCCGCTGCGTGCGACGCTCATGCGGAACGCTTCGTCGGGTGGCAGGAATTCATCGTCGGAGGAAAACGGCAATTGTGCTTGTGCCGCGGCGCACGTCGCGACGACGACAAACGCGAGACAAAGGCGGAACGCCCGTGTGCCGTACGCCACGCTGCACGCCGGCGGAAATGCCTTGAGTGTCACGCGCATTGCTTCCTTGCCCAATCCAGGTAATCGTCGCTTACCGCGTGCAGCGGTATTGCGATAATCTCCGGCAGCTCGTAGGGGTGGCGTTCTCCGATGAACGCCGCAAGTTTCCGATAATGCGCGGCCAGCGTTTTGGCGGTCAGCACGTATTCTTCCTCGCGTTGCAACCGGTCTTTCCAACGGTACACCGACAGCACCGGCCCCGACACTTGCACACAGGCGGCCAAGCCCAGATCGACCAACGCCGCAGAGATTTCTTCCGCGTGTGCGCGTTGTGCAAAAGTGGTTTGAACCAAGATTAGATCGTCCGGCGGCATCGCTGTTTTCTCCGTTTGTTCACAATCTATCCTGTAGTATATATCCATAGTGCTGGAATCCGGTGCAGTTGTTGGTGAGTTCAAGGGTATAGGGTATGCCGATGCAGAACCCGCCCAAGACCATCCCAAAACTATCCCAAAACTAGCTTTGCGCCGCAAAGCGTCGGAACGGATGTAGCAGCGAAGACTGGCGTCTGCTTCGGAAGCGTCTCTCAGGTTCGTCCGATTACGGTTTCGGACGTCTACTCGCCCTCATTAGCCGGGCAGTAAAGCGGCTGGGGTGAGGCTGGGACTCAGGGTGTTTCCCGAAGGTGCGCTGGAGTCAACGCGGCAAGCCAAAGCGGTTCAAGTTGTTGCCCGGGGCGGTCGTTCCCGCAAGCCAAGCGTTCAACGCGGCGTTTATCACGGGATCCGCGCCGTTTCGGATTCCTGTTTGTAGGGAGGTTTCCTGACCCGGCACGAGCCGTGCGGTATGTTGTACCATTCGCACCCGCAACCGGGGTAATCGGTCTTATTCGAGGCGGACTATGTGGTTTTTTCTGTTGTTCATTGCGACGCCCCTGCTGGAGATTTATCTTTTCATCAAGGTCGGGGGGGTGATTGGCGCAGTGCCGACCGTGCTCGCGGTGGTGCTGACCGCGGTCGTTGGCGTCGGCATGTTGCGGGTGCAAGGAATGAATACGCTGGCACGGTTTCGCGCCACCGCCGTGCGCGGCGACCCGCCGGCTTTCGAGTTGCTTGAAGGCGTGATCCTGCTGATTGGCGGCGCGTTGCTGTTGACGCCGGGTTTTTTCACCGACGCCGTGGGGTTTTTGTGCTTGTTGCGCCCGACCCGCCTTTGGATGGTGCATTACATCGTCGGTCGCGCCGCGTTTCCCGGGTTCGGTTTTACTTGGAGCGAGCGCGAACGGCACCGTCCCGACGTGCTCGAAGGCGAATTTCGCCGCCGCGACCTCGACGACTGAAGAAGACGCTGAAGCCAATGACGCGGCTTGCGCCGCGCCCAATGATTTGTCCGGGGGTTTGTCCAGTGGTTTGCCCGGTGGTTTTGTTCCGGGAACCACACACAAAAGTTGACAAGAACTTCCGTATCGATTTGACGCTTCAAAGCCCGACCAACGTCGCCGGTTCCACGTCCAGCTGCCCCGTTCCCGGAGGCCGACCCGCCACGTGCGGGCGAGTATCAGTCCGAGGCGAAATGCAAGTTGTCAACTTATGTATATAAGCCCCTTTGTTCTCCGATTGTTCTCCGATCGTTCTCCGAGCTCTGATCTTCCGGAACGCGACGGTTTGACGCGACAGCGATGAACGGCTTGCGGGGTATCGGGGGTACGAATGCTCGTCGAGACGTGAGCTAAGCGGCTGCCTTGCCAAAAAGAAAGCCCCGCGTGAGCGGGGCTTTCTCTGCAACGTTGCGGGAGAGCGGTTACATCATGCCGCCCATGCCCTCCATTCCGCCGCCGCCGCCCGGCATCGGTGGTTCCGGGTCTTTGGGCAACTCGGCGACCATCGCCTCGGTGGTGACCATCAGCCCTGCCACCGAGCAGGCGTTTTGCAACGCGGTGCGCGTCACTTTGGTCGGGTCGATGATACCCATCTTGGTCATGCCGCCGAATTCGCCGCTCGCGGCGTTGTAGCCGTGGTCGACGTCCTTGCCCCTGACTTCGCCGAGAATGACCGAGGCTTCCTCCCCGGCGTTCGCGACGATTTGACGGAAAGGATCTTCCATCGCGCGACGCAGGATATTGATGCCTACGTTTTGGTCGTGGATGTCGCTTTTGAGGCTGGCGATGCCTTCGATCGCGCGAATCAGCGCGGTGCCACCGCCCGGCACGACGCCTTCCTCGACCGCGGCGCGGGTCGCGTGCAGCGCGTCCTCGACGCGCGCCTTTTTCTCCTTCATCTCGACCTCGGTCGCGGCACCGACCTTGATGACGCCGACGCCGCCCGCGAGCTTGGCCATGCGCTCTTGAAGCTTTTCCTTGTCGTAGTCGGAAGTGGCGTCCTCGATCTGCGTGCGGATCTGCTCGATGCGGCCTTTGATCGAGTCGGTTTTGCCGCCGCCGTCAACGATGGTGGTGTTCTCTTTCGAGACCGTCACACGCTTGGCGGTGCCGAGATCGTCGAGCGAGCATTTCTCCAGGGACAAACCGACTTCCTCGGAAATCACCGTGCCGCCGGTGAGGATCGCGATGTCCTCGAGCATGGCTTTGCGGCGGTCGCCGAATCCGGGGGCTTTGACCCCGGACACCTTGACGATGCCGCGGATCGTGTTCACCACCAGCGTCGCCAAGGCTTCGCCTTCGACGTCTTCGGCCACGATCAGCAGCGGCTTGCCGGACTTGGCCACGGCTTCGAGCACCGGCAGAAGATCGCGGATGTTGGAGATCTTCTTGTCGTGCAGCAGGATGTAAGGTTCTTCGAGCTCGGCGCTCATGTTGTCCTGGTTGTTGATGAAGTAAGGCGACAAGTAGCCCCTGTCGAACTGCATCCCTTCGACAACGTCGAGCTCATTCTCGAGGCCGGTGCCGTCCTCGACCGTGATGACGCCTTCCTTGCCGACCTTGTCCATCGCTTCGGCGATGATTTCGCCGATCGACGGATCCGAGTTGGCCGAAATGCTGCCGACCTGGGCGATTGACTTGCTGTCGGCGCAGGGTTTGGACAGGTCGTGCAACACGTCAACCGCTTTGGCCGCGGCCAAGTCGATGCCGCGCTTGAGGTCCATCGGGTTCATGCCCGACGCGACGGCTTTCATGCCCTCGCGGATGATGCCTTGGGCCAGCACCGTCGCGGTCGTCGTGCCGTCGCCGGCCACGTCCGAGGTATGCGACGCGACTTCCTTCAGCATCTGGGCACCCATGTTCTCGAACTTGTCCTTGAGTTCGACTTCCTTTGCAACCGACACCCCGTCCTTGGTCACCGTCGGTGCGCCGAAAGATTTTTCCAGCACCACGTTCTTGCCTTTCGGCCCCAGCGTCACTTTCACGGCGTCGGCCAGTATGTTGACACCGGCGACCATGCGTTGACGGCAGTCGTGGCTGAACTTAACGTCTTTTGCACTCATTGTTTTTTTCCTTCAGGTTTGATTGTTTTAGTTGATGTTGTGATGACGGCCGTCTATTCAATGACGGCCATAATGTCGTCTTCGCGCATAACGACCAGCTCGTCGCCGTCGAGTTTGACCTCGGTTCCGGAGTACTTGCCGAACAGGATCTTGTCGCCGACCTTGACGTCGAGCGGACGCTTGTCGCCGTTCTCCAGAATCTTGCCGTTGCCGACCGCGAGGATCTCGCCCCGTATCGGCTTCTCGGTGGCGTTGTCGGGGATGACGATGCCCCCGGGGCTGGTTCTTTCTTCTTCCATGCGCTTCACGACAACTCGATCGTGGAGGGGGCGAAGTTTCATGCTTCCTCCTAAAAGTGTTTGTATATCAGTAAGTTAGTGTAAAACGGCGGCGTCCTCCCGGTTTCCCCGGTTAGCACTCGCCGCCCTCGGCTGCTAATAATAGGGGCTTGTCTCTTAAAGTTCAAGCTGACGTCCACGGTTTCGGGGGAGATTCCATGGGGCAGATGACCGCCGTGCAGGGCGACATCACCACGCTCGAAGTTGACGCCATCGTCAACGCGGCCAACCGTTCGTTGCTCGGCGGCGGCGGCGTTGACGGGGCGATTCACCGCGCCGCGGGGCCGGCACTGCTTGCCGAATGCCGCACTTTGGGCGGCTGCGCCACGGGCGAGGCCAAACTCACCGGCGGGCATCTCCTCCCGGCACGCTACGTCATTCACACCGTCGGGCCGGTCTGGCGCGGCGGAGGTGGAGGCGAGGCGGAACTGCTCGCTGCGTGTTACCGCAATTCGCTCGCCGTCGCGCGCAGCGTCGACGCAAAGAGCATCGCGTTTCCCGCCATCAGCTGCGGGGTCTACGGTTATCCGGTGCGGGACGCGGTTGCCGTCGCCGTCGCCTCGGTCAGCGAGGTTCTGGCTGCGTCGCCCGATTACCGCTTCGACGTGCGTTTCGTCTGTTTCGACGCCAGGATGCTTGCGTTGTATGAGGCGCGGTTGCGCGAGTCCTAAATGCCGAGCGGAATATCGAACGCGAGCCAAAGCCCGAACAGGACGAGCCAGCCGGTGCCGATCAGCAGGCTGTAGGGCAGCATCACCGAAAGCAGCGTGCCGATGCCCGCGCGTGCGTCGTAGCGTTGCAGGAAAGTCACCACCAGCGCGAAGTACGGCATCAGCGGCGTCAGAACGTTCGTCGTGCTGTCGCCGATGCGGTAAGCCGCCTGCGTCGCTTCCGGGCTGATGCCCACGAGGTAGAACATCGGCACGAAAATCGGCGCGATCAACGTCCACTTCGCCGACGAGCTGCCGATTGCCAGATTGATGGTCGCCGCGAGCAGGACGAACATGATCAGAATCCCGACGCTCGGCAAGTCAAGGCCGCGCAGCCACTCGGCGCTGTGCACCGCACTGATCAAGCCCAAGTTGGTCCAGTTGAAATAGTTGACCGCCTGCGCGGCGAAGAACATCAGGACAATGTAGCCGGCCATCGTGCGCATGCTGCTTTCCATGCTTGCGATGACGCCGCGTTCGCGGGTGAAGCGCCCGCTTGCCCTCCCGAAGATCCAGCCTGCAAGACCCGCGTAGAAAGTGATGATTACGACGATGCCCTTGATGAAAGGCGACGTTGCAAGACCGGCGCCGGGGGTTCTGAGCACGCCGTTTTCCGGCCACACCGCCGCCGCCAGCAAGACGGCGAACGCCACGGTGAACCAGCCCGTGTGACGCAAGCCACGCCGTTCTTCGGCGCTCAGCTCTTGCGTGCGGGGAGGGACGGCAAGCGACGCGGCGGGACGGTATTCGCCGAGTCGCGGCGTGGCGAAGCGTTCGGTGACCCAGGCGCCGATCAGTGCCACCACCGGTGTCGATGCCAGCATGAAATAGTAGTTGCTTGTTGCGCTGACTTCGTAGTTCTTGTCCAGCAGCTGGGCCGCCGAGGTCGAAAGCCCCGCGAGCAGCGGGTCGAGCGGCCCGATGACGAGATTGGCGCTGAAGCCTGCGCTCACGCCAGCGAAGGCCGCCGCGATGCCCGCGACCGGGTGGCGGTTCGCCGCAAGATACAACGTGCCCGCCAGCGGAATCAGCACGACGTAACCCACGTCCACGGCGAGGCTCGAAAGGATTCCCGCAAGCACAACGGAAAAACTCAACAGCACGGGCGGGGTGCGAAGAATCAACAGGCGCAACACCGTCGGCAGAAGCCCCGACTCTTCGGCGACGCCGAAGCCGAGCATCGCAACCAGCACGATCCCGACCGGAGCGAACTGGGTGAAATTGGTCACCGCTTCGGTGATGACGCGTTGCAGTCCGGTTGCACTGATCAGGTTGACCGCCGGGATGACGTCGCCGTTGACCGGGTGCACTGCCGACAAGCCCAACGCTGCGCACAACCACGACAGCGGCGGAATCAGGATGCACAACGCGATGAACAGCACCGCCGGGTGCGGCAGGCGGTTGCCGAGCGTTTCGACGCGGTCAAGAAAGGACATCGGAAAGGTTTTCGCGGACGCTTATATAATGGGCGAAGTATAACCAACCGATACCGCCGTTCTTTGGACCGTCTGAAAATTTCTCCCGTGACGCACCGGCTCGAAGGCGTTGCCTACAAGCCGTCGCCGAATACCGACGACCGCCCATCGGGCGCGGTGCCCGAATTGATCGTGATTCACGGCATCAGCCTGCCGCCCGGAGAGTTCGGCGGGCCGGGCGTCGAGCAGTTGTTCACCAATACGCTGCGCGCCGGCGAACATCCGGACTACCGCGAGATTGCGAACCTGAAGGTGTCCGCCCACGTGTTCATCAGGCGCGACGGCGGGATGATTCAGTTTGTGCCGTTCGACAAGCGCGCGTGGCACGCCGGCGTTTCCAGCTTCGAAGGGCGTGAGAACTGCAACGACTTCTCGGTCGGAATTGAGCTTGAAGGCTGCGACGACAAGGCCTACGAGGCGGTCCAGTACCGGCGTCTTGCGGCTTTGGTGACAGTGCTCGCCGACGCGTATCCAAGCTTGAACGTCGAACGGGTGGTCAGGCACTGCGACGTCGCCCCCGGGCGCAAGACCGACCCCGGCCCCTTGTTCGACCGTGACTTCATGCGCGTCTACGGGGCGGCGTGACAGCGGCAGGTGCGATGATGGACGCGGAGAAGGCGGCGGCGCGGCTCGACGCAGCGGGCGGTGTGCCGCTGCTCGGCGAAGGGCGGCGCGTCGGCCTTGAAAAGGAGGCCTTGCGCGTTGACCGCAACGGCTTGATCGCGCGTACGCCGCATCCGTCGGCGCTGGGTTCGGCGTTGACGCATCCGTACATCACGACCGACTACTCCGAGTCGCAGCTGGAGTTGATAACGCCTCCGCTGCCGGACGGCGAAACCGCGATTGCTTTTCTCGAAGACGTTCACACTTACGTCTATCGTCACCTCGACGGCGAAATCCTGTGGGCGAACAGCATGCCGTGCGTGGCGAAAGGAGACGACAGCATTCCGCTGGCGCGCTACGGCGACTCGAACATCGGACGCATGAAGACCATCTACCGTCGCGGCTTGAGTTATCGCTACGGCCGCTCGATGCAAACGATCGCCGGCGTGCATTTCAATTACTCGTTCAACCCGAGGCTGTGGTCTTGCCTGCACGAGGCGGGGTTCCGGCGCGCCGCCCGGTGTTCCACGGACCGAGACTTGCGCTCGCACGGCTACATGGGGTTGATCCGCAATCTGCTGCGGGTCGGGTGGGTTGTTACCTATCTGTTCGGAGCTTCCCCGGCGGTGTGCAGGGCTTTCGTCGGCTCGCTCAGGCGGCTTGAGATGTTCGACGCCACGACGTTGTTCGGGCCGGACGCCACTTCCTTGCGCATGGGAGACATCGGCTATCAGAACAACCAGGAATCCGAGGCCGGCATCATCGAGGTTTCTTACGACGGTCTCGACGAATACGTGCGAAGCTTGAAACGGGCGGTGACCACGCCGCACGAGCACTACCAGCAGTTCGGCGTCAAGGTCAACGGCGAGTTCCGCCAGCTCAACGCCAACGTCCTGCAAATAGAAAACGAGTATTACACGAGCGTCAGGCCGAAACACGTGACCCGCCGCAAGGGGGAGATGCCTTTGCTCGCCTTGCACCGGGGCGGCGTCGAGTACATCGAGCTGCGCTCGCTCGACGTCGGTGCCTTTGATTATGCGGGGGTCAACGCGCGGCAACTCGACTTTCTGGAAGCGCTGTTCCTGTTTTGCCTGCTCGCGGACAGCCCGCCGCTCGACGCGCGCGAGCGCCGCGAGAGCAATTGCAACGAGGTCAAGGTGGCGCACGACGGGCGCGCCGCCGGCGTGAAGTTGGCTTGCGCGGGGCGCGAAAGGGAGCTGTCCGAATGGGGACGTGAGTTGTGCGAACGCGTGACGCCCGCCTGCGAACTGCTCGACCGCGCCTGCGATACCGAACGCTATACCCGCGCGCTCGCCGGGTGCAAGGCGTTGTTCGACGACCCCGAAGCCACGCCGTCGGCAAGGATGATTGCGCAAATGCGCGACGCCGGCGAAGGCTTTGTCTCGTTCACCCGTCGCAAGTCGAACGAGTTCGGCGAGTATTTCAAGACGCGTCGTCTCAGCGAGTCGCAAGCGCGGCACTTCGACGAAGCGTCCGGAAAGTCCGAGGAGGAAAGAGGCGAGCTCGAAGCCGCCGATAACGTGACCCTCGACGAATATGTCGCCGACTATTTTTCCCAGCTGTCGGCGCTCGACGGAGCGGACGCGTGACCGGGTTTGCTGCCGTGGCGTCCGGCGTGCCCGCCGAGGAGCGGCTGATTTTCGCGCTGGATTTTCCCGACGCCGAAAGCGCGTTGCGTATGGTCGAGATGCTCGGCGAGACGGTGCGCTTTTACAAGGTCGGTCTTGAACTGGTCGCGGCGGGCGACGCTGCAATGGTGACCGAACGCCTGTTGCGCGACGGCAAAAGAGTTTTTTTGGATCTCAAGATGTTCGACGTGCCGCAGACCGTCGGCGCCGCGATTGCGCAAGTGCGAGACGGCGGCGCGAGCTTTGTCACCGTGCACGGCAACGACGCGATGCTTGAAGCCGCAGTGCGCGAAAAAGGCGAGCGACTGAAAGTGCTTGCGGTCACCGCGTTGACCAGTCTCGGCCGCAATGATTTGGATGATCTCGGGTTTCAGTGCAGCATTGAGCGGCTGGTGTTGTCGCGTGCACGTCGCGCGTTGGAGCTCGGTTGCGACGGCGTGGTGTCGTCGGGTCTCGAAGCGCGGATGTTGCGCGACGAGTTCGGCGACCGGCTGATCGTTGTCACCCCCGGTATCCGCCCGGTCGACAACGACGACGATCAGAAGAGGACGGTCACCGTCGCGCAGGCGTTTCAGAACGGTGCCGACTACGTCGTCGTCGGGCGCCCGATACGCCTCGCCGACGACCCCCGTGCCGCCGCCGAAGCGATTCAGCGGACGATAGCTGAAATGATGAGAGATCGAGGCCCGGCTCCCTGATTCTTTTTGGCTTTCCCCTGTTTTACAGAGGGTTAGGGTCGTATGGAGAGAGCTTTAAGGCCACACCGTATAGGTTCAGAGAGATATGAGACAAAAGCAAAAATCCGCTCCGGGCCGTGAAGCGACGGAGCGGCCATTCGGGTATCTTGAGCACCTCGGAATGGCTATTTGAAAGGGGGTCTTTTGTCTTCTATGTCCTGAACCCATACACAAGTTTGACTTGAAAACTTGATTGAAGGCATACTGCCTCCTCTCGCCTCGTTTTCTGTCTGAACGAGGGGATAAATCAAGTTTCTTATCTCAAATCAAAGACGGACAAACAAGCAATGGCGACCGGGCGCACCGTCAGTGCAGATATCCTTACAAGATTGGACGAACAGGTTCTGGATATTTGTGAAGAATTATCAGACTTTATAGTTTCAGATATTAAGGAAAGCGTCCAAAGTGAGTTCAGAGAAACTTACGCCAAAATCAGTAGGACAAGGGACGCCGGGATAGGTGTAGGCGGGGGGAAGTTACAAAGAGATGCTTTATGCACCAGAGGTCGTCAAGGTAAGGCTCCCTTCTCCAATAGAAATTTTCGGTGGCATCCACTGGTTGCCGCAGACAAAAAACCAGCGTTTGCCGAAGAAGTTGGATGCATAGAGGTTGAAGAAGAAACGCTGGTTTTTATTGCGGGTAACCCCCAGAGACGTTACCCTTCAGGTCTAGTCCATACAATGCCCCGAAAGTTTGTTGTTTTACCAACACACTGGTTTTCTCATCTGAATACTTTGAGGTATTGGGGGGATACCCAATGGACTCAAAATTCATGCGTCATTTCTGCGATGGAAGCTGCGAATTGGTGGGATGCGGTGGAATCGTATGCCGTTCTGGGTATGTCTATAGCAATTAATTTTTATGAGGCTGACTTTCAGAAACTTTACGTGGGGGTCGTGAAAATTCTTCGTGAATCAAAAATTGGAAGTGAAAAACTTCCTTCGGATAAATTCCCGAAGGAAGACTGCTATGAGGATATAACGGCATGTCCGGTTTGCAAAAAACCTGTTAACTCTGATTTAAACGAGTTTCGCAAAGAGGAACGTGTGAAAGCATGGGAGCCTGCTTGGTCACGTTCAAAAAAAGGTGAGGGAGATGACTCGAGCATCCAAATCATGCACGTTGCCCCGTTGGTTGAAAGTCAAATGAGGCATAACGCCGAGAACGTGAGATATGGGCATAGGTGGTGTAACGTGGCTATGACGGACCACTCTCTTGAGGAAACTCTTGACTTTATGCAGCATGTTGTCAATGTTCACCGCGGCAAGGAATGATTTTATGGATATTCGAGAGAACCATAACTTATTTGCCCCTGTTAATAACCTGAAATATGTGTTTCGGGATATAAGGAATCATCTTGCGGGAAATTCTTCCGGTATAACTCGCGACGAAGAGATTGTTCAGAACGTTATCCGGTTGCTGTTCTGCAAGATGTATGACGAGTCCAATCATATCGGGATGTTCAAGTCTTATGTGGGGAGCGAAGGGGGTAGTGCACTTACAAAGGACCGTATATCCGAACTTTTTGATCACGTGAAAAGTGAATTCGAAGGGAAGTTTTATCAAGACGAAAAGTTAGCGCTCAGCGCCACCGATTTGGCTTATGTGGTTTCGAAACTGGAGTCTCATTCCATAATCGACAGCGATAGAGACGTGATATCGGATGCTTTTGAAGAGTTCATAGGAACTTCTTTCAGGGGCAGCCAGGGTCAGTTCTTCACTCCGAAGAACGTTGTGAAAATGATAGTTGAGATTCTCAAACTTTCTTCAGGGGAATCAGTTATTGACCCGGCCTGCGGCAGCGGGGGGTTTCTTTCGTATGCGCTCAACCACGCTTTAAAAAACGGGCAAGAAAACCTTTCTGTTGTAGGTATTGATAAGGATGCTTTTCTTTCAAGGCTCGCAGACGCGTACTTATCTTTGCTTAGTAAAAATTCGGCGAATGTTTTTTGTGAAAATAGTCTTGGTGTCCCTGACGATTGGAGTTCTGTAACTCGGCAACAGGTGAAGATGGGCAGCTTTGACGTTGTAATAACTAATCCACCTTTTGGTGCGAGGATACCCATTACTGACAAAAAAATTCTTAAGCAGTACGTTCTAGGATATGAGTGGAATAAATGTACGGGGAAATGGAAGCAGTCTTCCCGAACGATTGACAGACAATCACCACAAGTTCTTTTTATCGAAAGATGTCTTCAGTTACTTAAAGAAGGCGGGCGAATGGCAATCGTTTTGCCGGATGGCATTTTTGGGAATCCATCCGACAGGTATATATGGAAATATATTGATGGAACGGCAAATGTTACGGGACTGGTAAGCCTCTCTCAGGAAGCATTTCAACCCAGCACTCATACCAAAACCAGTGTTTTGTTTTTGGAAAAGAAAGAAACCTCTAGAGCGATTTTTATGGCGATTGCAAAGAATGTAGGGCATAACAAAAACGGCAAGGAAATATATAAAAGAGAACGTAACGGCAACTTTACTCTCGATGAAAAAGGCGATCGCATAATCGACGACGATCTTCCTGAAATCACTTCACGGTTTATAAAGTACAAAGGAAACGGGAAAACCATTTCTAAGCGGGATCACCTGGGGTTTTCGATCCCTAGAAAAAGGATCAAAGATAGTATTTATATTCCGGAATACTATGACCCTGAGGTGTTTAATGCGATAGACAGCCTCAAGAAAGATAAGGGATATAAGCTAGTTTCAATTAGCTCTTTGGTCTCGAGAGGGGTTTTAC
Organism: uncultured Chromatiales bacterium; assembly: GCA_964347615.1. Taxonomy (GTDB): domain Bacteria; phylum Pseudomonadota; class Gammaproteobacteria; order Poriferisulfidales; family Oxydemutatoraceae; genus CAYFZO01. The sequence continues at coordinate 87,173 of CAYFZO010000003.1, read as the reverse complement.
AAATAAAGCGGGGAAATGAAATAGGCTCCCAATTTTATGGAACGGGGAACGTGCCCTTTATAAGAACAAGCGACATAGTAAATTGGGAAATCAAGTTTGACCCGATTAAATCCGTGTCTGCGGAGGTTTATAGTCGGTACAGGCTTGCTCAAGACGTCAGGGAGAATGACGTCTTACTTGTAAGCGACGGAACGTTCTTGATTGGCAGGACCGCCTTGGTAACCAAATCTGACTCTCGAATCATCATACAAAGCCACATTAAGAAAATCAGAGTGCTGGACAACGCGCTGAATATTAACCCCTTTTACTTTCTTTATCTGTTAAACACAAATCTCGTACAGCGGCAAATTAAATCGAAAATTTTCACCCAAGCAACCATTTCAACGCTTGGCGACCGGCTTGGGGAATTGATTCTCCCGGTTTCACAAGATAAAGATGAAGTTAAGGATCTTACTCGAAGAGCAAGTTGGATAATCAGACAGCGAGAGAAGACAAAAAAAGAGTTGGCGAAGCTGCTTGAGAGGGAAATATTTTAGTGAGAAAGCCGTGTTGATTACGTCACTCACCAAACAGTGAGCCAGCTGTGCGCTCAGAAAGCTCGAATGGAACCGGGTCGGCGATTATGGAAGTTCGTCTCTTGGCAGACTTAACTTGGGAAGAACTGGCTGAAGTTTTTGGCGCCAACCGTCACAGCATCCATTCTTGGGTCAGTGGCAAGTCTCTTCGCGCAAAAGAAGAGCAACACGTTTATCACGTGCTTGATGCAATCCGCAGAATTGACCGGGGAACCAGCTTCTATAATCGCCCCCTGTTGTTGGATGAGAAGGACGGGGTGCGCCCGGCGGATTTGCTCAGAGACCATAAGTACGAAGAGTTCGTGAAACTTGTCGGCGTTGGGAAAGGTCGCCCCAAGCCTTTGTCTCTTTCACGGAAAGAGTGGGAGGCCCGTAGGCCTCCGCCGGTTGACGTCATGCTCAGTGCACTTCAGGACACGGTTCATATTGAAAGAAGAGGGCCGGTTTCAATAATCTCGCTTCTTTCCAAGCCGAAAAAATGAACGGGGTCTCTTCACTTCGATGCCGACCAAGCAAAGCGACGTGGCACTTGGTCAACAACCGTCTGTATCGATTGTTGACCCCAGCCGGGCATTGACTCCGGAAAGCGACGAGGTTAAGGACAAGCCGTTTCTTCAGTCGCCGTGCATCGTCCGGCTGGTTCTGCGGCAGGCGCTCTCCCTACGTTAGCCTGCTATAATGGTCATATCAGTATCTAATGACTATTATATAGGTCAATTTGTCTGGTGCCGTGATGAAAAGGCCAAGAGCTTATTCGAGAATTGCTCGGGAAGCGGCTGTTTTGCTGGGCGAGCAAATCAAGCTGCGGCGCAAGCAGCGCAAGTGGACCGAGAGTGATTTGGCCGAGCGCGCCGGTATTTCCAGAGCGACGTTACAGAAAATCGAGAAAGGCGACATGAGTTGCACCGTCGGTTTGGTGTTTGAGGTGTCCGCCTTGGTGGGCGTCAACCTTTTTGAGGCTGACAAGCTGCCTCTTTCGATGCACGTGGAGCACACGCGGGACAGGATTGCTTTGTTGCCCAAGCGCATCCGGGTCAGAACAAAACCAATCGATGACGATTTTTAAGAGGAATGACTTCTAAGGGCGATTACAGCGAAGTTTTCGTCTGGATATGGTTGCCGGAAGAAACCGAGCCGATCGTAGCTGGGAAGCTTGAGGAGGACGACGGCAATGTTTTTTTCAACTACAGCAAAAGTTATCTTGACCGGACGGACGACGTTTCGCCGGCGATGGCGATTTATGAACCGGAGCTGCCGCTGAGGGCCGGTGTTTTGTCCCCGCCCGCGGGACTGAACTTGGCAGGCTGCATCCGGGATGCGTCCCCTGATGCGTGGGGAAGGCGAGTGATCATCAACAGGAAACTGGGAGCCGGAAATCCGGCGGCGGACACCGCCGAGTTGAGCGAATTGGCCTACCTTCTGGAATCCGGGTCCGACCGCATCGGGGCGCTTGACTTTCAACGTTCTCCGTCTGAGTACTTGCCGCGCTGCGCTGAGCGTGCAACGTTGGATGAGCTGTTGGAATCCGCCGAGCGGGTTGAAAAAGGCGTGCTGCTGACGCCGGAGCTGGACCAGGCGTTGTTCCACGCCAGCTCCATCGGCGGTGCGCGCCCTAAAGTCTCCCTTGAGAGCCGCGACAAAAAATACGTGGCCAAATTTCCTTTAGCGTCGGATTTGTACAACCTCGTGAAAGCCGAGTTTGTGGCGATGCGTCTGGCGTACCTTGCAGGGCTGGACGTTGCGCCCGTTCAGCTGGTAACGGTTGCGAACAAGGACGTGCTGTTGGTCGAAAGGTTTGACCGTAAGAAAGTCGAGCGCGGGTGGCAACGCAAAGCCATGGTTTCCGCGTTGACGCTTCTGGGTCTTGACGATATGACGGCGCGCTACGCCAGCTATGAGACTCTTGCGGAAATCGTTCGCCGCCGGTTCACGGCTCCCGGGGACACGCTGAGAGAACTGTTCTCCCGGCTTGTCTTCAATATTCTTTGCGGCAATACCGATGACCACGCCCGCAACCACTCGGCTTTTTGGGACGGTGAAAGCCTGAGTCTCACGCCCGCTTACGATATATGTCCGCAAGCTCGAACCGGCAACGAAGCATCGCAAGCCATGTTGATATCGGGTGACAACAACCTGGCTCGGTTTGAGAGTTGCCTCGAAGCAGCGTCTAACTTCTTGCTTTCCGAAGAAGACGCACGGGCGGTGTTCGCATCACAAAAAGAAGCGATTGAGAAAAATTGGGACGCCGTTTGCGATGAAGCTCGGCTCAGCGAGGTTGACCGGCGGTCTCTTTGGGGAAGTCAGTTCCTGAATCCCTTCAGTGTTGCGGGGGCGTGACCGGCGAGCCTGAAGTCGGTTTTGCGGCTTATGCGCTTAAGCGATTTGAATATTCTCAAGCTTCTTCGCCGCTCGGTTGCGTACCGCCCGCCGGACGTCCTTGCGCGTCCCGTTGAAGTCTCGGCAGGTTCATCTGCAACAAGCTCGGCAGCAGCACCAGCGTGAACAGCGTACTTACGAGCAACCCGCCGACGATAACCGCCGCAAGGCCGCGGTAGAGCTCCGAACCCGCGCCGAGCGCGAGCAGCAGCGGCAGCATCCCGAACAGGCTGGTCAGGGTGCTCATCAGAATCGGGCGCAGCCGCAGCCGTACCGCTTGACGCACCGCTTGCGTACGCGCGAGTCCCTCGCGTTCGGCTGCGCGCGTCTGATGCACCAGCAGGATTGCGTTGTTGACGACCAGCCCGAGCAGGATGACGAAGCCGATCATGGTCAAAAGGTCCATCGGCTGGAACGTGAGCAGGTTCAGCAGCCGCAGCATCATGATGCCGCCGACCGTCGCAAGCGGCAGGGCGACGATGACGAGCAGACTGTCCAGGAACGAGCGGAACAACACCGAAATCAGCAGATACAGAATCACGACCGCGAGCATGAATGCACCGCTCATGCCCGACAGCGCGGTTTTCAGCTTGTCCGCGCTGCCGGTGTAGGTGATTGCGGCGCCGGGAGGCAACTGGCGATACAACGTCGGTTCGATCTGCTCTTGCAGCACCGAGAGCGTTTTCTCAAGCGACACGTCCGGCGGGGCGATGACTTCGAGCGTGATCGTGCGCCGTCGGTCGAGGCGCCGGATGCGGTTGGGGCCGGCGGTGCGCTCGATGGTCACCAACTCACCCAACGGCAACACTTGCGCTTCGGGCGTCGTCAGCGGAATGGCTGCAAGTTCCTCCGGCGTTTGCCACCCTTCGACGCGGGCGATGACGTCGAAGCGCCGGTCGCCGTCGAAGAAGTCGGTCACGAACAGCCCTTCGCCGACGGCGCGGGTAATCATGCCGACCTCCTGGCGCGTCCAGCCGGCTTCGGCGATGCGTTCTTCGTCGGGAATCAGCAGCAGCTGCGGTTCGGCGAGCTCGAGGCCCGGGCGCGGTCTGATACGTGCGCCGGGCAACGCTTGGTCGATCAGGCCGTAGGCGGTGAAACCCGCGTTGAGCAGGCTTTCGACGTCGCCGCTTTGCAGGTTCATCTCGACGGTGCGGGTGTTGCCCCGGCTGAACAGCGAGGCCCGCCTGGCGAACGCGAGCGTGTCGGGGAAGTCACGGAACAGGTTATTGATGATCGGCACGAGTTCGCCGGCTTCGTCGGCGTGCTTCGTGCGCGCGCCCATGAACGCGCCTCTCGGGAACGCGACAAAGAAGTATTGCTGGATTTGCGGTGTTTTTTCCCCGGTCATGTACGGCGCGAGCTTCTCGGCGATGACTTCTCCCATTTCCTTTTCGATGGTGTCGATGTTCATGCCGGGCGGCGGCAGCAAGTAAGCGAAGATCAGGTTGCGGCTGCCGGCGGGCAGGTAGTCGGCTTTCGGTACCAGAAGCACGCTCAGCAGCACCGGCACGATGAACAACCCGGCGACAAGCCAGCGTCTTCTCCACGCGTTGCCGGTCAGTTGCATCAGCTTGTCGGTCCAGCGTTCCCACGTTTCGGAGAAGCGGTCTTTTATTTCCTCGCGCCTGAGCCATTCGTGGCTGAGCCCCGGCACCATGATCAACGCGGCGAACAAGGAGACGACAATCGCCGCCGACAGGCCGATTGCAAGGTCGGCAAACAGCTGCCCGGCTTCGTCTTCAAGCAGCAATATCGGCAGGAAGATGGCGACCGTGGTCGCGGTCGAGGCAATCAGCGCGCCTTTGATCTGGGTGACCCCGGTGAGCGCGGCGTCGTACAACGAGCGTCCGCCCGCGCGCAGGCGCAGGATGTTCTCGACCGCGATAATCGAGGCGTCGAGCACCATGCCGACCGCGAGCGCGAGCGCCGCCAGCGAGATGGTGTTCAGCGTGCGCCCCGTCAGTTTGAGCGTCATCAGCGCGGCGAACAGCGACAGCGGAATACTCACGGCGACAATCAGGGTCACCCGCAGACGCCGCACGAACCACCACAGGACGCCGACGGCCAGCAGTACGCCGAGTCCGAGGCTGGTGAACAGCAGTTGGATCGCGTTTTCGATATAGAGCGTTTCGTCGTAGACCTGTTCGATGCTCAATCCGGCGCGTTTCAGAGGGCCTTCGCTGAGTTCGGCGACGGCGGTCCTGAGCTGCGCCATGATTTCGATGACGTTGACGCCGGATTCGCGCGAGGCGTTGACCGCGATCGAGCGATCGCCGTTGTTGATGACGAAGCTGTTGCGGTCAACCGTGCGTAGCTCGACGTCGGCGACGTCGCGCAACTTGACCGGGCGTTGGTCTCGCCATTCGAGCACCATCTCCGAAAGATCGTCGGCGCCGTAGCCGCCGAGGAAACGCAGGTTGTAAGCGCGCTTGTGGACGTCCTTGGTGCCGCCCGACGTGTCTTCCTGGTTGCGGACGCGCGCGGCGGTCTCCGGCAGCAGGATGCCGCGGCTTGCGGCCTTGTACGGGTCGATGGTGATTCGCACTTCCTGCTCAAGCGCACCGCGCACTTCCGATTGCGATACGCCGTGAATGCGTTCAAAGCGCGATTGGACGACTTCCTCGACCAGGTACTGATAATTGGCGACGTCGTTGTCGTTTCCGGGCAAGGTCTTGATGATGAACCAGGCGATCGGACGGGATCTTTCGCCGGTGGTGCTCAAGGTCGGCTCGTCGGCGTCCACCGGGTAGGACGGCACGCGATTGAGTCCGTTGAGCACCTCGATCAAAGCGCGTTCGAGGCTGAAACCGAGTTCGAAGGTCAAGGTCAGCGAGCCTTGCCCGCGTTGCGACTCCGACAGCATCTGGGTAACCCCCGGCAGGCTCTTGAGTGCGTCTTCCTGCGGCTCGATGATCTCGGACTCGACCTCCTCGGGGGTTGCGGCGCGCCAAGTGGTGGTGATTCTGATTTCGGCTTCCTGCACCTCCGGGGTGAGCTGGATCGGCAGCTGGTTCAACGCGATGCCGCCGAAGATGGCGGCGAGCAGGATGACGACGTAGCCTGCAATCGGGTTGTCGAGGATCGCCTGGGCGGGCTTCATTGTTTGCGGCGGTTGCCGTTATGAGGCGGCGCTATGCGCACGGTCAATCCGTCGCGCAGGCGCTCACCGCCGCGCACCACGACCTTGTCGCCGGTCTTAAGCGGGCCGTCGATTTCAATCAGTCCATTGCCGGTGGACAAGCCGGGCCTGACCGGAACGCGCGCCGCGGTCATGTCTTTCTCGACGCGGAACACGCTGATGCCGTTGTGGCGGATGACCAGGGCGTCTTCCGGTATCAGCAAGCCGTCGCGTGGCGCGGCGGCGGGCACCCAGACGTCGACCGGCAAACCCGGCTGGCCGATTACCCCGTCCGGTATCAGGCGCAGTTCGAACAGTCGCGACGCCTTGTCGCCGACGGGCACGATGGTGCGCAGCTCGGTCTGGTGGAATCGCCCCTCGACCATGACGTCAATGCGGTCGCCGACCTTGATGTACGGCAGGATATCGGCCGAGACGTAGGTTTGGACTTCCAGTGAATCGGTGTTGACCAGTTCGGCGACGGAGCCGCCTTCGGATACCCACTCGCCGATTTCGGTGTGCAGCGCGGTGATGACGCCGTCGAAAGGCGCGGCGATTCCCATGCGCTGTATCCTTTCTTCGGTCAGTGCAATCCGTGCGCGTGCCGCCGCGAGATCGCTGCGGGCGACGTCGAGGTCGGACTGCGTTTTCTCAAGCAGGCTGACCGTGGCGTGATTGGTCTCGGCCAGCTTGCTCAGGCGCGCGACTTCGTTTTCGAGGAACTTGATGCGGGCGATTTGACTTCGTGCACCGGCTTGGTTTTCGGCGAGCGTTTTTTGCAGCAGGGTATCGTCAAGGTGTGCGATCACGTCGCCCTTGACGAAACGCTCGCCGACGCGCGCCAGCTTGATGACGCGCCCTTCGGTTTCCGCCGACAGTTCCGCCTCGAAGCGGCTGATTAAGGTGCCGCTGAATCGCAGCCGGGCTTGAATCTCGTCGCGCACGACGTCGGCGGTGATGACCGGCGCCGCCGGCGGTTGCGCCACCGCGGAACCCGCGAGCGCCAGATACACGAGCAAGCATACCGCGGCGTTTGTCGCGCCCACGACGCGGACGACAAGGTTCCGACGCGGGGTGGTTGAATCTTTGCGATAAGACATTGTCGCTCAGCGTACTTTGCTTCCTCCGAAAGAAACGCAACGGGCACCCGCCGTGCGTGAAAATGTCACACTTGGGAGCCGTGCGTGGCAGCGTCCGTTCCAGCCCTTTTCAAGGGCGGACATTGTCGTGGATTCGGCTTGCGAGTGCAAACTATCACTATGATTTGGTAAGGTTCGCTTTTCGCGCCCGTTGTCCGGACGCGAGGCGTGAGCAGCACCGGAACAAGCACGAGATGAAACTGATCAGTTGCCGTTATCGGGAGCGGACCCATATCGGTCTGCTCGACGGCGAGCGCGTTGCGCTGCCTGCGCTTTCGCCCGATTGGGACAACCGCTTTCCGGATATGCTGTCGTTGATCGACTCGGGCTCCGACGGCTTGCGGGCGTTCTCCGGCTTCATCGCCGACGCCGGCGAGGACGTCGTCGTCGCCCTCGCCGACGTGCATCTGACCGCGCCGATTCCGCGCCCGCGACAAAACGTGATTTGCATGGGGTGGAACTACGACGACCACCTTCAGGAGACCAAGAAGGGCGACGCCGGGGACGACCGACCGAAGCATCCGATCGTGTTCACCAAGGCGGCGGCATGTGTGACCGGGCCGTTCGACGACGTGCCCCACGACCCGGAGATTTCCGACAAGGTTGATTGGGAAGTCGAGCTCGGCGTCGTCATCGGACGCGCCGGGCACAAGGTGGACGTCGCCGACGCACTCGATTACGTGTTCGGCTACATGGTCATCAACGACGTCACCGCGCGCGAGCTGCAGAAGCGCCATAAGCAGTTTTATCTCGGCAAGAGCCTGCCGAACTCATGTCCGACGGGGCCGGCGATAGTCACCGCCGACGAGATTCCCGACCCGCAGGCGTTGAACCTCAAATGCCGGGTCAACGGCGAGGTCAAGCAGGACGCCTCTACCGCGTCGCAAATCTTCGACGTCGCGACGGTGATTTCGTGCGTGTCGAGAAGCCCCGGCATCGAGCCCGGCGACGTCATTGCGACCGGCACCCCGAGCGGCGTCGGTTACGTGCGCAACCCGCCCGAGTACCTGCGCCCGGGCGACGTCGTCGAATGTGAAGTCGAGAAAATCGGTTGCATCAGGAACCGCATCGTCGAAGCGAAAGCGTGAACAAGCGGTTTTGTTTTCATACTTACCTCGGTTTTTTAGCCATAAACGAGTGAGAGGATCAAGTTTTGCGGATTGCCATGGGCTACTGAGCAGGAAGCGATAAAAGGATGATTGTAAAGTGGGTGAAGATTTAAGGAAGCTAGCGGAAAAAGCACTCGCGTTCATCCGGCAAGAAAAATGGGATGAAGCGATTGCTGCATTTACCGAACTAATTTCTCGAGAAACTGACCGGGATAAAAAATCCGGGCTTTTATATCACAATCGCGGTGACGCATACATAGGAAAGGGAGATTTCGATAAGGCAATCAACGATTACAGCAAAGCAATAGAAAATGGTTTCAGC
>CAYFZO010000003.1:76567-78431 GCA_964347615.1 uncultured Chromatiales bacterium | reverse complement strand
AGATTTCGATAAGGCAATCAACGATTACAGCAAAGCAATAGAAAATGGTTTCAGCCACGTTTCCGTGTATACGAATCGCGGCAATGCATACTCATCAAAAGGTCAATATGATGAAGCGATTGCTGATTTCGATGAAGCGATAAGGCTGAACCCTGAAAATAATCATGTATATCACAATCGCGGTAACGCATACCTAGGAAAAAGAGATTTCGACAAGGCAATCAACGATTACAGCAAAGCAATAGAAAATGGTTTCAGCGACGTTTCCGTGTATACGAGTCGCGGCAATGCACACTTATTAAAAGGTCAATATGATGAAGCGATTGCTGATTTCGATGAAGCGATAAGGCTGAACCCTGAAAATAATCATGTATATCACAATCGCGGTAACGCATACCTAGGAAAAAGAGATTTCGACAAGGCAATCAACGATTACAGCAAAGCAATAGAAAATGGTTTCAGCCACGTTTCCGTGTATACGAATCGTGGCAATGCATACTCATCAAAAGGTCAATATGATGAAGCGATTGCTGATTACAATGAAGCAGAAAAATTAGACGATCGTAGTGTGGTCGCGTGGAGTGTGGCTGTGCATTGTAACCGTGGTGATGCGTATTTAAGAAAACACGAATACAGTCGAGCAATATCTGATTATGATAAAGCAATAGAGTTAAATCCCCGCTATGCGGAGGCATACAATGGCCTTGGAAACGTGTATGGCGAGATGGGTAAATATGATGACGCGCTCGCCAATTACGAAAAAGCAGAAAAGTATGATCCAAACTATCTGAGTATCTACAATAATCGTGCAGTCATATATAACATACAAGGCAAATACGATGAAGCGATTGAGAGTTACAATAAACTGATAGAGAAACAGCCTAGTGCATTTGCGTATCACAACTTGGCGCTAACTTACTACAACAAAGGGAATTACAAGGATGCATTCGAGAATTACCACAAAGCATTAGAGCAAGATCCAAATCATGCAATGACATACAGTGCCCGAGGTCTTTTACACCATCGATGTTGTGCTAAGGCATATTCAGAAAGGAAGTATAAAGAGGCAAAGCGCCATTCACAGAAAGCACGGGGAGATTTCGAAAAAGCCGACGAGTCAAAAGAAGGTATGTCTTTTGAGGCACAGTGCATAGATAATCTAATTCGTGAAACGGAATCTCTTGACTCAGAAGAAAAAAAGGAATTTTATAATATTTACCTCAGAGTTTCAGAAATAAGGAGCACTTTGTTTCTAGGGCCACGTCCTCCGCAAGTTCGGCACTACTGCTCCTTGGATACATTGAAGAACTTGGCCCGAGGCCTGCAATCCAGTACAGGCAAATTTCGCTTGTATAACGCGGATTATATGAATGACCCTGAAGAAGGAGAGGCACTTTTAGAGATTCTGCGCGATAATGGTTGTAATGCCAAAGAAGTTGTCTACGAGAATGAGGAAGAACACGAGCCTATTTCTCCGGCATACGTAGGAAGCTTCACTCAGAAAGACGAGGAAGAGCTTTTCTTATGGAGATCTTACGGTAAACAAAACGGTGTTGATGCTGCTGGTGCCTGTTTAGTTTTCGGATCGTTTGCTTTTTCACCTCAAATTGGCCCTCTGTTGAGTACTTACCAGTCCCTCGCTAAGATTCCTCCTGAAAGAGATTCGTCTAAGCCACCAATGTTTGGGGATGTAGAAAAAGAGGAAAAACTGAAAACTTCCACTGGTGAGTTAGCGGAGGCACTTAAACCACCATTATTTAGGGTTGTTTACAGGGGGGATGTAGAAAAAGATGAAGAACTGAAAACTGCCATTGGTGAGTTAGCGGAAGCACTTAAGAGCCTCGGGAAAGTTAAAAAAACTTGT
>CAYFZO010000003.1:68808-76467 GCA_964347615.1 uncultured Chromatiales bacterium | reverse complement strand
GGACTTGTACGAGAGCTTTTAGATGAAATTCGTTTTCTTTTCAAATCAGATCATTGCAGGGAAGAAAAAGAAGCTAGAGTAATCAAAGTTAAAAAAACTCGTGGACTTGTACGAGAGCTTTTAGATGAAATTCGTTTTCTTTTCAAATCAGATCATTACAGGGAAGAAGAAGAAGCCAGAGTAATTATCGTAATGCCTCCTCCCGATAGAGAGCATAAAGACCGCGTCAAAATTGATTGTGATGAGTTTCCCCCGAAATTTTATGTTGAACCTTTCAAGGGTGAGATTGTAAAAGAGATAATTTTAGGGCCTCAGGTCAAGAGGGGTATTTCCGAATGGAAAGAATTTGTCAAGAGGTCAGAATCTTTGAAAAATGCCAAGTGGCTTGGTAAATCAAAAATAAAATACGGTGCCAAGTAAAATGCAGCTAAAAAACTATCGACAGAAAGTCCGACTCGAGAACAAAAAAGCGGTCGGGGCATTTTCACCAGTATCTCTCGACCGTGAGGTGCCCGGGCGTACGGCGACGGTTTTTCTTGAGTCCCTTGGCTTCGAGCACGGCGGTTGAATCCTTGACCATGTTCGGATTGCCGCAAATCATCACCTGCGAATCCTGGTTGAACGGCATCGCGGCGCGTTCTTCGAGTGAACCGTCCTTGATTGCCGCCGGAATCCTGCCGTGCACCGCGAAATCCACTTTCTCGCGGCTGACGAACGGGATTGTCACGAAGCTGTCGGGGTGTGCCCGCTTGATTTGCGCGATGACGTCGCGATACGACAAGTCTTCGGCGCGGCGTACGGCGTGCACCAGCGCGACGCGCTCGAAGCGCCGCCACGGTTCGTCGGTCTTGAGGATCGACAGGAACGGGCCAAGCGCGGTGCCCGTTGCCAGCAGCCACAGGTACTTGCCTTCGGGCACCTCGTCTAGCACCAGGAACCCCGAGCCTTTGTTCGACACCCACACCTTGTCTCCGCTCTTAAGCGCGGCGAGCAACGGCGACAACGGGCCGCCGGGGACGACCGACGAATAGAACTCCAACTCGGCTTCGTGCGGCGCGTTGACGAAAGAGTACGGTCGAGCGACGCGTTCACCGTCGACGTCGAGCGCGAGTTTTCCGAACTGCCCCGCCGTGAACAGTTCGATCTTGGCCTCTATGCGCAGCGAATGGAGGTGTTCGGTCCAGTGCTTGTTTTCGAGAACGCGCCCCTCGACGAAGCTTGATTCGATCATGTTGAAAGGTCTGCCTTTAACGTTGTTTGCCGGGGCGGTTGTTGCGGCTGATGTCCCAAAAGGGATAGACGGATTGTTCGCGCCGGGAACCGCCGACGGATTCATTCCCGGATCCGTTCATTATCCCGCTTTTATTGCCGGAGTGCGCAGGACGTCGGAAAAATTTTTCCGGCAGCGACGTTGGTCGGCTTGTGAAGCGTCAAATCGATACAGAACCCCTTGTGGATTTACCGGCGGATTTACTGACAGATTTATGTATATAATTCCCTTGAAATGAGACGCTTGGCGCGTATGACCGCCTGCCGCTTGGTGGCGGTACAGAAGAGCATCCAGTTTTTCCAGATTACCGACTTTACATAATGGCCGCCGAGTCCGAAAACGCCGCTGCGGCGCTTGCCGCAAACAAGCTGCCTCAATTTGAAGACCACTCACGCCAGCAGGTCAAGTACACGACCTGCTACATGTGCGCGTGCCGTTGCGGGATTCAGGTGACGGTGGAAGACAACAAGATTCGTTTCATTCAGGGTAACCGCAGACATCCGATCAACCAGGGCGTGCTTTGCGCCAAGGGCAACGCCGGCATCATGAAGCAGGAGTCGCCGGCCAAGTTGAGCAAACCCTTGCTGAGAAAGCCGCAAAGCGAGCGCGGTGAAGGTCAGTTCGAGGAAATTTCATGGGCGCGTGCGCTCGACGTCCTGACCAAGCGTCTCGAGACAATCCGCAGGACCGACCCCAAGAAGCTGGCTTATTTCACCGGACGCGACCAGATGCAGGCGTTGACCGGCCTGTGGGCCCAGCAGTTCGGCACTTTGAACTGGGCTGCGCACGGCGGCTTTTGTTCGGTGAACATGGCGGCGGGCGGTTTGTACACGATGGGTCATTCATTTTGGGAGTTCGGTGACCCGGACTGGGAGCGGACGAAGTATTTCATGCTGTGGGGCGTTGCCGAGGATCACTCTTCCAACCCGATCAAGATCGGGCTCGAGAAGCTGAAACGTCGTGGTGCCAAGTTCGTCGCGATCAATCCGGTGCGTACCGGTTATCAGGCCATCGCCGACGAATGGGTGCCGATCAAGCCGGGCACCGACGCAATGCTCGCGCTGGCAATGGTTCACGTCCTGCTCGAGCGGGAATTGTTCGACTGGGAGTTTCTGGTGCGTTACACCAACGCGCCTTATCTGGTGGTGCAGAAGCCCGGGGAGAAAGGCGACGGTTTGTTTTATCGGGACGCCGACGGCAACCCCTTGATGCGCGACGTCGAGTCCGGTGATTTCGTGGACGCGACGAAAGTCGGCGTCAAGCCTGCCTTATTCGGTGAATTCACGACCGCTGACGGCGTGCGCGTCAAGACGGCTTTTACCTTGCTTGCCGAACGTTACCTGAGCGACGATTACTCGCCCGACCGCGCCGCCGAAACGTGCGGTGTCTCCGCCGACGTTATCGAGCGTCTCGCGCTCGAGGCGGCGCACGTCGCTTTTGAGGAGACCATCGAGATAGATTGCGAATGGACCGACTGGACCGGGCGCAGGCACGACAAGTTCATCGGGCGGCCGGTTTCGATGCACGCGATGCGCGGCATTTCGGCGCACTCCAACGGGTTTCAGACCTGCCGCGCCCTGCATTTGCTGCAAATCCTGCTCGGCACGATTGATTGCCCGGGCGGCCACCGCGCCAAAGCGCCGTATCCCAAGCACGTGCCGCCGCCGTTGAAGCCGGCGCGGTCGGCGTCGCCGGGCAAGCCTTTGGACGCCCCGCCGCTGGGTTTTCCGACTTGCCCCGAGGATTTGGTGGTGGACGACGACGGCAACCCTTTGCGCATAGACAAGGCGTATTCGTGGGAGGCGCCGCTTGCGAATCACGGTTTGCTGCACATGGTCGTCACCAACGCCGCCAACGCCGACCCTTATCCGATAGACACCTTGCTGCTGTTCATGGCGAACATGGCTTGGAACTCGAGCATGAACACCGCCCACGTGCGCGAGATGCTCAAACTGAAAGACGACAACGGCGATTACAAGATCCCGTTCCTGGTGGTCGTGGACGCGTTCGATTCGGAGATGGTCGGTTTCGCCGATTTGGTGTTGCCGGATACGACGTATCTAGAACGCTACGACGCGATTTCGATACTCGACCGCCCGATCTCGGAACCCGACGCGGTGTGCGACTCTATTCGCGCCCCGGTGATCGAGCCCGACCGCGACGTGCGCCCGTGGCAGGAGGTGATGATTGAGCTCGCCGGGCGGCTGAAGTTCCCGGCGTTCGTCAACGACGACGGCAGCCGGAAGTACAAGGGCTACAGGGACTTCATTACCAACTTCGAGAAAGCGCCGGGAATCGGATTTCTCGCCGGCTGGCGCGGTGAAGACGGCGAGCAGTCGATTCGCGGCAAACCGAATCCCGACCAGTGGGCGCGCTACTTGGAAAACGAGTCTTTCTTTTATTACAAGCTGCCCGAGAACCAGAGGTTCTACCGTTTTGCGAACAAGGACTATTTGGAGTTCGCCAAGGAGGTCGGGTTTAACGCCGTCTCCGACCCGATCGTGATCGAGTTGTATTCCGAGTCGTTGCAGAAGTTCAGGCTCGCCGCCGCGGGGTTGTACGACGGGCCGCAGCCGAACAACCAAAACGACCGCGCCCGCGTGAAAACTTTTTTTGACCCGCTGCCGTTTCACTACGTCCCGCTCGAACAGGCGCGCGTCAATCCTGAGGATTATCCGTTCTACGCGGTTACCCAGCGCCCGATGCCGATGTACCACTCTTGGGATTCGCAAAACGCGTGGCTGAGGCAAATCCTTGCGCAGAACATGCTGTACATGAACCGTTGCCGCGCCGAGCAGCTCAACGTCAAGGATCTGTCGTGGGTGTGGGTCGAGTCGCACAACGGGCGGGTGCGCGCGCAGGTGAAGCTGATGGAGGGGGTGCAGGAGGACACGGTGTGGACTTGGAACGCCATCGGCAAACAGCGCGGTGCATGGGGACTCAGCGACGACGCGAACGAGGCCGCCGATGGCTTTCTCCTGAACCATCTGATCAGTGAACTGCTGCCGTTCGGCGACGGCGACGAACGCGCGCTGAGCAACTCGGACCCGGTGACGGGGCAGGCGGCGTGGTACGACCTCAGGGTCAAGATTTATCCCGCCGGCGCCCATGAGCAGGGCAGCTGGCCGCAATTCAAGCCTGCGGCGCAGCGGGCGGACGGGGAACGGGACGTTTTGCGCTACCAGACGCACCCGGCGGTGAACTTGCGGCGCACGATGCGTGACGTGCTGACCCGGGGCTGGAAGTGATGAGGCTTGGGCTCGCGATAGATCTGGACACCTGTGTCGGTTGCAACGCTTGCGCCGTTGCGTGCAAGCAGTGGAACACTTCGGGGACGACCGGGCCGCTGACCGACTACAACCCTTTCGGCAAGGATCCCAGCGGCGTGTGGTTCAACCGCATCCGCAACTACGAGGTCGGCGACTACCCGGACAACAAGACCGTGCACTTCCCGATGTCGTGCTTGCATTGTGAAGACGCCGCCTGCGTAACGGTGTGTCCGACCGGCGCCTCCTACAAGCGCCCCGAAGACGGCATCGTGCTGGTCGATCAGGACAAATGCATGGGATGCAACTATTGTGCTTGGGCTTGTCCTTACGGCGCGCGCGAGCTCGACCGCGAGGACGGCACGATGAAGAAGTGCACTTTGTGCATAGACCGCATTTACGACGAGGGTTTGCCGGTCGAGGAGCGCCAGCCGGCCTGCGTGCTGACCTGCCCCACCCACGCGCGGTTTTTCGGCGACTACGACGACCCGGATTCCGAGGTGTCGAGGCTCACGAGGGAACGCGGCGGCAAAGCGTTGATGCCCGAACTCGGGTACAAACCGACCAATATGTATCTGCCGCCGAGGGATCCCGCGCGCGTGCCGTCCCACGTGGCGGCGCCCAAGGTCAGCTTGGTTGACAAGGTCAAGGACTGGGTCAACCGAAGCGTAAGCAGGTAGGCGCGGCGCACGGCCATGCATCCGGCGCTTTCGGTTATCTTTTTTACGGTGTTGTCGGGGTTCGGCTACGGGTTGTTCATGACGCTTGCGGCGGTTGGAGTCGTTCACGCCGGTCTTGACGCGCGAATCGGGGTCGCGGGCAGCGCCGTCGGCTTGGTGCTGGTCACGGGCGGGTTGTTGTCTTCGACCTTGCATCTTGCCAACCCGAAGAACGCGTGGCGTGCTTTCAGCCGTTTTCGCACGTCGTGGCTGTCGCGCGAAGGCGTGCTGGCGCTGCTTTTTTACCCGCCTGCCGGTTTGTACCTCGCGTGCTGGTGGTCCGGGGCGCGCGACGGCTGGCCGTGGCTCGCGTTGTCCTTGCTGATACTGGCGCTCGCTTTGGCCGTGGTGTTTTCGACCGGGATGATTTACGGCTGCCTGAAGACGATTCGGCAGTGGTGCACGCCGCTGACCCCGGTGAATTACGTTCTGTTGGCCGTGGCGTCGGGGTTTTTGTTGTTCTTGCTTTTGCACCAGCTGTACGCGGGAAACCCGCCGTCTGATTTTGTCGTTGCCGGTGTTTTTCTCGTCGCGTTGGCGGGCGTCATGAAGTTGGTTTATTACCGCTCGGTCATCGGTGCGGGCCGCGGGCCGACCGTCAACGCGGCGGTCGGCTTGCCTCGCGCCGAGGTGCGCCTGCTCGACGTCGGGCATACCGCGGGGACGTTCTTGACCGACGAGTTCGGTTATCGCGTCGCCGCCGGGCGTCTTGCGCGTTTGCGTGTTTTATCCTTGACCCTGGGGTTCGGTGCGCCGCTGTTCCTGCTTGCGACGTCGGCGTTCGGCCTTCTCGGCGTTGTCGCGGTTATCGCCGCGTTGTTGTCGGCGGCGGCGGGTATATTCATCGAGCGCTGGCTGTTTTTCGCCGACGCCCGGCACGTGGTGAATTTGTACCACGGGGCACGGCGAACCTGAATTGCAGCAACGGAGCGTATCGGTTTTGCCGTATTTCATTTACAAGATTTTCGGAGAGGGAGACGAGAAGACGCTCGACTACGTTGAGGAGCATGATGCGTTTATCGAGGCGAAGAACCGCGTACGGGCGATGCGCGCCGAGTTGCCTCCCGGCACCGGCTACACGGTCAGAATCACGTTTGCGGCGGACCGGGGCGAGGCCGAGATGCAACTGAAGGAGAAGCGCGAGGCGCCGATCCTGAAGGAGTGGGAGAAGTAGTGAGGGGTGCGCGAGTGCCGCGGTTCTTCGCCGGGAGCTTGTATTCCGGGCGTTTTAGTGGTGATATAGTGCCTCTTCGAAATGATGAATCTTGGCGATAAAGCGGGGAGGCTTTAATGCGCGTCTATAAATTGCTGCTGATTTTACTGACTTCGCTGGCGTTGGCGGGGTGCGGGTCTAAATCCTGGGATTGGTTTTTCGACGACGATGACGAAGAGATTGCTTATGAGGAAGAGGAAGTCGTCGTTGAAGAGGAATATGAGGACGACCGGGACAGAGGCCGTGGTCGGGACGACGATGAATACGAGTACGAAGATGAGGAATATGAGTACGAAGACGAGGAATACGAGTACGAAGATGAGGAGTATGAAGAAGACAGGCCCAGGTCCTCGCGCCGCGGTGGCGGCATGTCACGCTACGGCGACGAGCCCGACTATCAGCAGGATCGCAGTCGGGAACGCGCGGCGGCAGGCAGAACCCCCGGACGCACGGTTATCTACTTCGACTACAAGAAGAACGTGGTACCGGCGAACGGCCTTAACCTGTTGCAACTGCACGCACAGTTTCTGAAAGCGAACCCTAACGCCGTTGTTACGGTGGAAGGCCACACCGACTCGGTCGCGCCCGCCGATTACAACAAGCGGCTTGGGATGGTCAGGGCTCAGGCGGTCGCCGACGTTCTGGTCAACATGGGAGTGTCTCCTTCCCAGGTTGTGACGGTAAGTTACGGCGAAGAGCGTCCGGCGCAATCCGGTGATGATGAAAGCGCCCACGCGATGAATCGCCGCGTCGAACTCGCTTACTGATTTCTCGGTTCAATTCGGCGACGGTCTGTAGCGCAGGCCGCGCAAACAAAAACGCCGGCTTGACGCCGGCGTTTTTGTTTTGCCTTATGAAGCAGGCTGTTGCCGAGGCCTTAGCTGCCGCACTTGCCCTCACCGCATTTACCTTCGCCGCACTTGCCTTCGCCGTGCTTGTGTTCCTTGCCCGTCATCATATTGCCCTCGCCGCAGTTGCCTTCACCGCATTTACCCTCGCCGCATGAGCCTTCCATGGCTTTGCCCGACACTTTCTTGCCTTCGCCGCACATGCCTTCACCGCACTTGCCCTCGCCGCATTTACCTTCACCGCACGTGCCTTCGCCGTGCTTGTGTTCCTTGCCCATCATCATATTACCCTCGCCGCATTTGCCTTCACCGCACCTGCCCTCGCCGCACGTACCTTCCGTTC
>CAYFZO010000003.1:6281-68708 GCA_964347615.1 uncultured Chromatiales bacterium | reverse complement strand
CCCTCGCCGCATTTGCCTTCACCGCACCTGCCCTCGCCGCACGTACCTTCCGTTCCCGGACTACGGTTCATTTTATTTTTCTCGGGGCTTTTCATGCGGTCGGCGCCGCAACCGCCCTCTTTGTGGCCGGCAGCGACCATGTAACCCGACGGCAGCTCTTCCAAGCCGAAAGGGTTTTGGCCGGTGCCGGTGTTGGCGCCGGCGCCGGCGGTCAATCCTCCAACCGCAAGCGCGGTGGAAACGAGTTTTATCGATTGTTTCAATTTGAGATTTTTTTTCATGGTTTGCCTCCTTGTAGCGATATGGAGTTCGCGTTTTAATGCTGATTAGGGAAACTGATTTCCGGCCTCAAACAGGGGGGTCTCACTATACGCCATCAGCCGCGTGTCTGCCGGAAAGGGCGATTATCCCCGTCGTGATACGTCAGCGTCCGGACGCTGATTTCCCCCGGTATTCGCAGAGTTCGTTGATCAGGCAGTCGCCGCAGGCGGGGTTTCTGGCGGTGCAGACGTATCTTCCGTGCAGAATGAGCCAGTGGTGCGCGTGTTGCTTGAATTCGTCGGGCACGAATCTCAGCAGTTTCTTTTCGACTTCCAAAGGCGTTCGACCGGGCGCGATGCCGGTGCGGTTGGAGACGCGGAATATATGCGTATCCACCGCGATAGTCGGTTCTCCGAACGCATTGTTCAGAATGACGTTGGCGGTTTTCCTGCCGACGCCGGGCAGCTTTTCCAGCTCCTCGCGGGTTCCCGGTATTCTTCCCCCGTAGTCTTCGATCAGGATCCTGCAGGTCTTGATGATGTTTTTCGCCTTGGAATTGAACAGGCCGATTGTCCGGATAAAACGTTTGAGCCGCGGTTCGCCCAGGGCGCACATTTTCTTCGGGGTGTTTGCTTCCTTGAACAGGGCTCTCGTCGCTTTGTTCACGCTGACGTCGGTTGCTTGTGCCGACAGCATGACGGCAATCAGCAGCTCAAAACGGGAGCGGTAATGCAGTTCGCTGCGCGGTTCGGGATTTTGTTTTTTCAGGCGGGAGAAAATCTCGCGCCTTGTTTCCCGGTTCATTCGCCTTGCCCGCGGCTCCACCCGCCAACCGGCGGCTTTTGCCGGATGAGCGACTTCAGTTCCTCACGACGAGCCTGTATCGCCTCGGCGTAACGCGTCGCGCGCGTGGCGCGTCTGAGGTCGCGGCGGCGGCGGCGCTCACGCGCGAAGCGGGCTCGGTCGTGCGCCGTGCGTGAAGCCCGCGTTTCAATCATCGAGATACAGTCGGCCGGGCACGGCGCGACGCACAATTCACAGCCGATGCATTCAGGTTCAACGATGGCGTGCATGAAATTGTGCGCCCCGACGATTGCGTCCACCGGGCAGGCTTTGATGCACAGTGCGCAACCGATGCATTCATCCTCGTCTATGGCGGCAACCCGTTGCGTCGGGCGCGGCGAAGTCGTTTGCGGGTCGAGCGTTGCAGGTTTCATGCGTCGCGGGGCGCCCCGCCTTACTTGACTTTCATCCCGGCTTCGGCGCCTTCGTCCGGGGAGAGCAGAAAAATCTGGTCTTCTCCGGCGGCCAGTACCATGCCTTGAGATATGCCGAAGCGCATTTTGCGCGGCTTCAGGTTCGCCACTATCACGACCAGCCGCCCGACGAGGTCGGCCGCTTCGTAAGACGATTTGATGCCGGCCAGTACCGTGCGGGTTTCATCGCCGAGGTCGACTTCAAGGCGCAGCAGCTTGTCGGCTTCCTCGACGTTTTCGGCCTTGACGACGCGGGCAACGCGCAGGTCGAGCTTTTGGAACTCCTCGATTGTGACTTCCTTTCCGCCACCGGCCGTTTCGCCGGCCGCGGTCGCGGCGCGCGCGTCTTGCGCCGTGTCGGCGATTACCTTGTTGACGGCGTTTTTTTCTATGCGGGTCATCAGCGGCTTGAAACGATTTATCCGGTGGCGTCCTTGTGTGAACGGCAGCTCGTTCCAGCGCGTGATTTTAACCCCGAGGAAGTCTTCCGCTTTTGCGCTTGTTACGGGCAGCACGGGTTTCAGGTAAAGCATGATACGCGCGAACAGCAGCAGGCCGAGACTGCAAACCTCGTGCAGCGCGCGGGAGGCGCCGTCTTGTTTCACCGTTTCCCACGGCTTGTGCCGGTCTATGTACTGATTGGCGCGGTCGGCCAGCGCGGAAATTTCCCGGACCGCGAAAGCGTACTCCAAGGTTTCGTAAAACTCGGCGATGCGTTCGCCTGCCGCGGCGGCTTCGAGGTTCAACGGGTGCTTGTTCACCTCGTCCGAGCACAGCAGCTCGCTTTCGAAATGGCGGTGTATGAAACCCGCGCAACGGCTTGCGATGTTGACGATTTTTCCGATCAAGTCGCTGTTGACGCGCTGTACGAAGTCATCGAGGTTGAGGTTGAGGTCTTCGACGCCGCCGCCCAGTTTCGCCGCGAAGTAATAGCGCAGGTACTCCGGATCAAGATGGCGGAGGTAGGTGCGTGCGGTGATGAAAGTGCCTCTCGACTTGGACATCTTTTTCTTGTCGACCGTAAGAAAGCCGTGACAGTGAAGTGCGGTTGGTTTCCGAAAGTCGGCGCCTTCCAGCATCGCGGGCCAGAACAGGGCGTGGAAATACGCGATGTCTTTGCCGATGAAGTGGTGCAGCTCGGTCGGGCTCTGCACCTGCCAGTAACGGTCGAAATCCAGAGCCTCGCGTTCGCAGTACTGCTTGAAGCTCGCCATGTAGCCGATAGGCGCGTCCAGCCACACGTAAAAATACTTGCCGGGATGATCGGGTATTTCGAAACCGAAATAAGGCGCGTCGCGCGAGATGTCCCAGTCGCGCAGCCCTGCGTCGAACCATTCGCCGAGCTTGTTGCGGATTGCAGGCTGGATGCCGGCGCTTTCGAGCCACTCGCCGAGGCTGTTGCTGAAGCGCGCCAACTCGAAGAAATAATGTTCGGATTCGCGTTCCACCGGTTTCGCTCCGCTCAGCACCGACCGCGCGTTTTTCAGCTCCCCCGGCGTGTAGGTTGCGCCGCAGGCTTCGCAGCAATCGCCGTATTGATCTCCGGCGCCGCAACGCGGGCAATCGCCGCGGATGAAACGGTCGGGCAAGAACATTTCCGCTTGTTCGTCGTATGCTTGTACGACGTTGCGCGAGGAAATCAGGCCTTTGTCCTTGAGCCGGCGGTAGATTAAGTTGGAAAACTCCCGGTTTTCCTCCGAATGGGTCGTGTAGTAGTTGTCGAAATGAATCAGGAAATCGTCGAAATCCTGAAGGTGCTCCGTGGTAACCCTGCTGATCAGCGTCTCCGGCGTGACGTTTTCCTCCCGGGCCTTGAGCATGATCGGCGTGCCGTGCGCGTCGTCGGCGCAGACGTAGTGGCATTCGTGGCCGCGCAGACGTTGGAACCTCGCCCACACGTCGGTTTGAATGTATTCGAGCAAGTGCCCGAGGTGAATCGGGCCGTTGGCGTACGGGAGCGCGCTGGTTACCAATATTTCGCGTCTTTCGGTCATTGGAGTTAAGTTGGCGTCGGGGGTCATCGGGGAAGCGACTTTATAGTATATAATGGCGACAGAAATTTCCGGAGCAAATCAAAAACTTCACGCTGAAAACTTTCGGAAGCTCACCTCTCGAAACATGCCTGACAAAGCCGCAGTAGAAGCCTTGCTGAAAGAGGTTGTGGACCCGCACACGGGGAGAGACCTGCTTGCCGACGGGGTGGTTCGGGACGTCTCGGTTGCCGGCGATAAAGCGACGGTAGACCTTGTGCTGGGTTATCCGGCGCGCGGGTTCGTCGATCGGTTGGTCGGGACGGTCAAGGAGAAACTACGGGCCTTGCCCGACGCCTGCGACGGCGAGGTGAACGTCACCTGGGAAATCCAGGCACACGCGGTGCAGAAAAGCCTCAAGCCGATGGAGAGCGTCAAAAACGTAATTGCGGTGGCTTCAGGCAAGGGTGGCGTGGGCAAGTCCACGACCGCGGTCAATCTGGCGCTTGCGTTGTCGGCGGAAGGCGCGGCGGCGGGGATTCTCGACGCCGACATCTACGGTCCCAGCCAACCGACGATGCTGGGCATCAAGGGGCATCCCGAGTCGAAAGACGGCAAGACCTTGGAGCCGATCGAAAACCACGGTCTTCAAGCGATGTCGATCGGGTTTTTGATTGAAGAGGAAACGCCGATGATTTGGCGCGGCCCGATGGTCACCCAAGCGCTCGAACAGCTGCTGAACGACACCAACTGGCGCGATTTGGACTACCTTGTGATCGACTTGCCGCCGGGTACCGGCGACGTGCAATTGACGTTGGCGCAGAAGATTCCCGTCAGCGGTGCGGTTATCGTGACCACGCCGCAGAACATCGCGTTGCTCGACGCGCGCAGAGGCGTGAAAATGTTTGAAAAGGTGGACGTGCCGTTGCTGGGAGTCGTCGAGAACATGAGCCTGCATATATGCAAGAATTGCGGTTATGAAGAGCCTATTTTCGGCAGCGGCGGGGGCGAGAAGATGGCGAAGGATTACAACGTCGAGCTGTTGGGGCGTCTCCCGCTCGACGTCAGCATCCGCGAGCAGACCGACGAGGGAACGCCGCCCGTGGCTGCGGACCCCGACGGGCGCGTCGCCGAAATTTATCGTGAGCTTGCAAGAAACGTGTCGGGTCGGCTCGCGGCGCGCAGCAAGGATTACTCCGCCAAGTTTCCGAAAGTCGTTATCCAGAACACTTGAGGCCGAGGTTGCGGAGAGCGGGTGGCGATTAAGTCCGACCAATGGATTCGGCGGATGGCGCTCGAGCACGGAATGATCGAGCCGTTCGAGGCGCGCCAAATCAGCGCGTTGGATTCCAAGCGCGTCATATCTTACGGGACCTCAAGCTACGGTTACGACGTGCGTTGCAGCAACCATTTCAAGGTGTTCACCAACATCAATTCAGCGGTTGTTGACCCCAAGTCGTTCAGCGAAGACAGCTTTGTCGAGGTCGAAGCGGGGGTCTGCATTATCCCGCCGAACTCGTTCGCCCTGGCCAGTACCGTCGAGCGCTTTCGCATCCCCCGGTCGGTGCTGACCATCTGCGTCGGCAAATCCACTTACGCAAGGTGCGGCATCATCGTCAACGTCACCCCCTTGGAACCTGAATGGGAAGGGCACGTGACATTGGAATTTTCCAACACGACTCCGTTGCCCGCCAAGATTTACGCCGACGAAGGCGTTGCGCAGATGTTGTTTTTCGAATCCGACGAGGAATGCGAGATATCTTACAAGGACCGCAACGGCAAGTATCAGGGGCAAGCCGGGGTTACCTTGCCGAAAGCTTGAACTTTCGACGTCTTTCTCACGCCAGTTGTTGTTGGAACGTTTGCCCGTGGCGATGCAGCAGCTCGGTAAACTCGTTCATATACACTCGCATCGCGAGTTCCTTAAGGTG
The DNA here is from genome assembly GCA_964347615.1 of uncultured Chromatiales bacterium. Classification (GTDB taxonomy): domain Bacteria; phylum Pseudomonadota; class Gammaproteobacteria; order Poriferisulfidales; family Oxydemutatoraceae; genus CAYFZO01. The sequence goes on along the minus strand of CAYFZO010000003.1, from coordinate 63,290 downwards.
CACCACGTAGGTTGTCGAGTTTTCAAACAGATGGTCGAGATCGAGAAAGACCAGATCCTGGTCCGCGTCTGCGCCGTCGGTCTTTGATCGCGCCATCTGTGCGACGATGCCGACACCGAGGTCGAGGCGAACGTAGGTCTTGATCACGTCGGTGTCTCCCGCGCTGAAGGTGACGTTAATCGGAACGTTGGCGGCGTCGAAAGTTTGTTCGACGAGGTTGCGTTCAACAAATTCCGGGATGTAGGTAATAATCGGGTAATCCGCTATTTTCCCGAGGCTCAAAGGTTCGCGTTCGAGCGGGTGGCCGCGACGCAGAATCAAAACGCGGTTCCATTCATAACATCTTGTCTTGATGAGATCCGCGGGTAACTCTTCCTCACCGGCGAAAATTGCAAAATCTATCTTGTGTCCGCGAAGCATGTTCAGGAATTCGGCGGGGCTGCTCTGATAGATGCTCAGGCGAACTTCCGGATATTTATTCCGAAACTCGTCAATCACGTCGGGAAGAAAGTATCTCGCTTGGGTGTGGGTGGTCGCAATCCTAAGCTCTCCTTTCTGGGCGCTTGTGTGCTCAAGCGTCAGCGCCTTGATGTTGCTTTCGGCGAGCAATGCGCGTTTGATCTCGGGCAACAACGCCTCGCACAAAGGGGTTGTTTTGACCAGACGTTTGCCGCGGCGCTCGAACAGCTTGCCGCCGAACTCTTCTTCGAGCAGACGCAGCTGGTTGCTCAGCGCCGACTGCACCCGGAACAACTTGTCGGCTGACGCCGAGATGTTCAGCCTGTTGTCGACCAGCGTGGCGATGATTCTCAGCTGATTCAGCGTCATGGCGCCTTTTGCCCCTTTGTTTTATCACGACTAGAAATATAAATATCATTATATATCTTTTTACATGATTAGAGGGTTTGTGCATAATAAGCCGCTTAACCTGCTTTTGAACGAGTTTTTCCGAGGAGGCGTCATGAAACTGATAACCGCTATCATCCAGCCCGTGAAGCTGCATGAAGTGCAGGAAGCCTTGTCCGAGGTCGGGGTCAAGGGCATCACTGTCACCGACGCGCTCGGTTTCGGCAACCAGAAAGGTCACACCGAACATTATCGTGGCGCCGAGTACGAGGTGAAATTTCTGCCGAAGAAAAAGGTAGAAGTCGCGGTGGGAGACGATATGTGCGAGAAAGTCATCGAGACGATCGTGCAAGCCGCAAGAACGGGCAGCATCGGGGATGGAAAGATATTCATCCACGACCTCCAATCCGCCGTGCGCGTCCGTACCGGCGAACGCGACGCCGACGTATTGTGACGCGTCGGCAATCAACAACGGGAAACAAACCAAAATGAAAATATCAAGACTTGTGATTTTGTTCACGTTGCTCGGCTTGCCCGCGGCGGCGTTTGCCGAGACCGACGGCGATACGGCTTGGTTGCTGACTTCGACGGCGCTGGTTCTATTCATGACCATTCCCGGCCTGTCGTTGTTTTACGCCGGGCTGGTCAGAAGCAAGAATGCCTTGTCGGTGCTGATGCAATGTTTCACGATCACCTGTCTCGCTTCGGTGCTGTGGTTGGTGGTCGGCTACAGCCTGTCGTTCGGCGACGGCGGCAGCTGGAACGTGATGATCGGCGGTTTCGACCAGCTGTTTCTGCAAGGCGTTTCCAGGGAAGCCATGTCAGGCACCATTCCCGAGAGCGTGTTCGTCATGTTTCAACTGACTTTCGCAATCATCACGCCCGCGTTGATTGTCGGCGGATTCGCCGAACGCATGCGGTTTTCGGCGGTGGTGTTGTTCAGCCTGTTCTGGTTGCTGTTGGTTTATTTTCCGATTTGTCACGCAGTCTGGGGCGGCGGCTGGCTCGGCGAGATGGGTTTGATGGATTTCGCCGGCGGCACGGTGGTGCACATCACTGCTGGCGTCGCGGCGCTGGTGACCGCCGTGGTCATCAAATCGCGGGAGGGGTTCCCGACGGTGGCCATGCCGCCTCACAACCTGGTGATTACGGTGGCAGGCGCCAGCATGTTGTGGGTCGGTTGGTTCGGCTTTAACGCGGGCAGCGCATTGGCCGCCGGCAACGACGCCGGTATGGCGATGCTGGTTACGCATATCAGCGCGGCGACCGCGTCGCTGGTGTGGATGCTGATTGAATGGATCAAATACGGCAAGCCCAGCGTTTTGGGCATTGTGACCGGTATGGTCGCGGGACTCGGGACGATCACCCCGGCTTCGGGGTTTGTCGGGCCCGTGGGCGCGCTGATTATCGGTGCCTCGGCGGGTGCCTTGTGCTTCTTTGCGACGCAGTTCATCAAGCGGGTGCTGAAGATAGACGATTCCCTCGACGTGTTTCCGGTGCACGGCGTCGGCGGTGCGCTGGGTACTTTGCTGACCGGCGTATTCGCCGCCAAGAGCCTCGGCGGTGCCGGGCTGGAAGGCACGATCGGCGCGCAAGTGATGACTCAGCTGGTTGGCGTCGTGTTCGTAATCGTCTGGACCGTGGTGCTGACCTTTATCGCGCTGAAGCTGGTTTCCATCCTGACGCCGTTGCGGGTCGAGGACAGCGAGGAGGTTTCAGGGCTTGACGTTACTCAGCACCAGGAAAGCTCTTACCATTTCTGAGTGCTTCGTGCGTTCGCGCACAAGCGTTTAGAAGGCGTCGCCGCCCACGCCTCATGGGCACCCCTTTGTGGGCGGCGTCGCTGTTTTCAGTTCCCGCCGAGCAGATACCGTGCAAGCCGGTCTGTATCCGTCGTCGTGTTTCGTCCCGACTCGGCGTAATCCGTCTTGAACACGGGCACGTCGGTCGCCGCTTTCAGCTCTGCATGGTTGTCGGTGTCGCCGTCGCAGGGCGGTGCGACGCGATTGACGACGACCGCCGCGATACCGAGACCTCTGCGCCGCGCCGCCTCGATGGTCAGCAAGGCGTGGTTGATGCAGCCGAGGCGGTCGGCGACGACAATCAATAAAGGCAGGTCGAGCGCACCGGCGAGATCGGCGTTCAAGCCGTCGCGCGCAATCGGTGAATAGAGTCCTCCGGCACCCTCTACGAGCAGAAAATCCTCGGGAGCGGCGGGTTCGACGGCGCAGGCAGCGGTCAGTTTCGCGACGGTCAACTCGACGTTTTCGAGCCGCGCCGCCCGCGCCGGCGAGCTGACGTGGCGCAAGCGATAAGCGCAGACTTGCTCGACCGGCGGCGGCGCGCGCAAAGCGTTTGCAAGCGCTGTTGCGTCGGATGGCGTCAATTCTCCTTTCTCCGTTGGGCAGCCGCTTTCGACGGGCTTGCGAACGTGCAGCTTCAAGCCCGCCCGCTCGAGCGGGGGAATAAGGCGGCACAGCAAGGTGGTTTTGCCCGCGCCGGTGTCGGTTGCGGTGACGAACAGACCGCGTGCGGTTTGCGCCAAAGAAGGGTTCATTCCGGTGCCGCAAGCAGCATTTTCTCGACTTGGCGGTATTTTTCCGCGGTCTTCTCGATGATTTCCCGCGGCAGGCGAGGACCGGGCGCCTGCTTGTTCCAGTCGAGCGTTTCAAGATAGTCGCGGACGAACTGTTTATCGAAGTTGGGCGGTGAAACGCCGCAGCGGTATTTTTCTCGTGGCCAGAAACGCGATGAGTCGGGCGTCAGTACTTCATCGATCAGCACCAGTTCGCCTTTGTCATCGGTGCCGAACTCAAATTTGGTGTCGGCGATGATGATTCCGCGCTCGAGCGCGTAAGCGGCGCAGTTCCGATAGATTTCGAGAGAAGCCCGTCGTGCCCTCTCAGCGAGGCTTTCGCCGACCAGGGCGACAACCTGTTCAAAAGGCACGTTGACGTCGTGCTTGCCGACGGCGGCTTTGGTCGAGGGGGTGAACAACGGTTCGGGGAGCGCTTGTGCGAGCTGCAATCCCGCGGGCAACCGGACGCCGCACACCATGCCGGTCTCGCGGTAGTCTTTCCAACCGGAACCGACCAGATAACCACGCACGATGGCCTCGAAAGGCAGCGGCGTCAGCTGCTTTGCGACGATGCTGCGGGCGCGCAAATCGTCGGTGATTTCCGCCGCCGGCAGGACCTTGTCTATGGAAACGCCGCTCAGATGATTGTCGATGACTCGGCGGGTTTTTTCGAACCAGAAGTTGCTGAGCGCGGTCAATACGCGTCCCTTGTCCGGAATCTTGTCCGGGAGCACGACGTCGAAAGCCGACAGCCGGTCGCTTGCGACAATCAGGACGTAGCGGTCGTTCACTGCATAGACGTCGCGTACTTTCCCTTGTTTCAGAAGCGGCAGGCTCAGAGCTTGCCTTCTCATTTCAGGTTCTTGCCTCATAATCCGGCGTACGGGCACGGGGGAGATATTTCATCATACCCGTTCATTCGGGCCGGCGGACGTATCCCGGAAATATGCCTTTAGGTCGGTCGGGCTTTTCCTGCGTATCGTCATGAAGCGTATTGGAGCGTATTGGAGCGTATTGGATTGTTCGGCGCAGGTCTTGGAGCATGGACGCGCTTTCAAGCTCACGCAGCGGCTTCCACCGCGGTATGACGTCGGGCGTCCGAGGTTGAACAAGGTGCATTCTCCGCCTGGCTTGCTGTTTTATACCCACCGATTCAGGAGTCTTTCTCGCCTGGCCCGCCAGAAAACCGTTTTCCTTGAAGCTACAAGGACTTCCTCTGCCGTTCGTGCGCTGTATAATATGATTATCCGCACGAAAGATTATCCCCAGAGGGATGCTCAAGCACATTCACTCAGAAAGAGGAAAAATGCGAGATGAGCTCAGTTGTACTGAAAGAAGCGCTTATGGAAGCAGGCGTGCCCGAAGCCCGTGCAGAGGAAGCGGTTAGGGGCATCCTTTTTGCCGGCGACCAGCCGACAAAAGCCGATTTCATTAAGCTGGAAAGCCAGTTGATATCGGACATGTCTGCCTTGGACAACAAGGCGATAAAAATGGAAAGCGGGGTAAGGTCGGACCTCGCCAAGTTGGATAACAAGATTGTCCGGTTGGAGGCTGCACTGAGCTCTGGCCTCGCCGACTTAAAGACCAAAGCGCTTTGGTGGCAAATTGTCATTGCCGGTGTGATCATCGCGGCAATGGGGGTCATAACCAAGTTCTGAAAGGTGCGATAGTCGCCGGTTTTGTCTTGATTGTCGCAAGGCGTGCCAATCGTCTCGGCCCGTGATAAAGCGACAGGCAGGCGGCGGCGCGGCGCACGACAACTTTCACCTTGATGTAATGGCAACGGTAAAGATAACCTCTAAGCATTAGGAATTGAATTATTTTTTTGTTTCTGTTAAGGAGGAAAACGATGAAGGCGCTGTCGCTACTGTTTTATTTGATTCTTTCTTTTTCTTAGGTTTTAAACGCTAAAGAGACTTGCGGTCTTCTGCATTTCCAAGATGTACCTTGAGGCGAAAGAACTTTATTCATTATCGGCATGAAGCGCGTTAGACTTTTATGCGTGGAGTTGGACCGTGGGCAGGCGTGGAGGCTGACCCAGCTGCTTTCCCAGCGATACGACGTGGAACTTTTGGAATTGGACGGTATTCGTCGTCTTCCTGATTTGCTTTTTTATGGTTATACCCGCGGTGTCGCCCCCGTAGCGGGGAAATTAGGTCGAATTGATTGTCTCAGGGTGGCCGTTATTTTCGAGAATATCAAACCGGACTTCAGGTTTTTTGATTACGCTTTTTCTTTTGAGGAAACCGACGATAAAAACTTTCAGTTTCCGTTCTTCTGTAATTCCACTTTCTTCGAACAATTTCGGACGGGTTGCTACGGTAGTGAGGTGCAAGGTTTCAGAAAACATCCTAAAGACAGGTTCTGCAATTTCGTTCACAGCCATTCGAAGAGCGCGCAAAGAGCGGCTATAGTAAGGAAATTGACGGCTTACAAACAAGTGGATTGTCCGGGAATTACGTTCAACAACGTGCCGTCGATAGGCCCTGGCCCGAGGAACAAGATCAATTTCATAAAACGACACAAATTCACGATTGCATTCGAGAACCAAGTCGCCCCGAACTACGTGACCGAAAAGATATTTGAAGCGTTGCTGGTGAACAGTGTCCCGATTTACTGGGGCAGCCCGAGGATCGCCGAGTATTTCAACCCTGAAGCTTTCATTAATTGCCACGATTACGACAATCTTGACCAAGTGGTTGATCGGGTGATCGAAGTGGACAACGACGATGAGTTGTATCAGCGCTACGTCAATGCCGCCCCCGTTCTTGAGGGCTCCAGAGCGTATGCGGCGTCGGAGGAGGCGATAGTCCAACGGCTGGAGAAGATCGTGAACCATATCGGCACGGTGCCTCCTCCCCCCGTTGCGACAACCGCCGTCTACAAGCTGAGGTTGCCTTTATACAGGCTTATATACGGAGTTTTGGGATTTTTGTATCCGGTGCGGGCAGTCTACTTGCAATGGAAGTGGGGTTTGCATCTGAAAAAGGGTTTTCGGGCTCTCTTCGTGAAAGGGGCGAAGTAAGAAACTGACGCCGTTCGCGGGGCTTTTGCGGATTTCCCGCCGGTTTGTGTAAGAATAGCGGCTTTCGTCAAGCAAACACGGACGTCAAAACGATGAAGTCTTCCCCCCTGGTCGGTGTCGTCATGGGCAGCGACAGTGATTGGCCGGTGATGAAGTGTGCGGCGGACGTGCTTGAACGCTTCGGGATCGCTTATGAAAAGCGGGTCGTCTCGGCGCACCGGACGCCGGATCGGATGGTCGAATACGCCAAGCAAGCGCATCAACGCGGGCTTAAATGCATCATCGCCGGTGCCGGCGGTGCGGCGCATTTGCCCGGCATGATTGCGGCGATTACGCCGGTGCCGGTACTTGGCGTGCCGGTGCCGAGTCGGTACCTGGCGGGCCAGGATTCTTTGCTGTCCATCGTGCAGATGCCCAAGGGCGTGCCGGTCGCGACTTTTGCCGTCGGCGAAGCGGGCGCCGCAAACGCAGGATTGTTTGCGTGCGCGATGCTGGCCGGTGACTCGGCGGACCTGTGGCGCAAGCTTGAGGAGTTCCGCAAAAAGCAAGGCGAAGCGGTCGAGCGGATTTCCTTGCCCGACTGACTTCGTCTCAGGGAGATGCGCAGGGTGCAATGAGCCGGACGGATTTCTCGTTTAATGAGGTCTGCGGCAAGCGTGCGCAAAGGCGATTCCGTATGAGAGGCAATTGGTTCGGCTTGCTGCCTTTCCGCAAACGGATTGAGGGAGCGGAGCCGTTTGGCGCGGTGCACGGTGCGGTAAAGCACGTTGCCGCGCGGGCCGTTAAACGACGTGCCGGGTAAGGTCATCTTGCCGCCCGCCGGGCTGGGAGTCCTCGGCGGCGGACAACTGGGGCGAATGTTCGTTGTCGCCGCGCGCACGATGGGGTATCGGACGGTGGTGCTCGACCCTGATTCCCGAAGCCCCGCGGGGCAGGTCGCGCACGAGCACGTTTGCGCGGCGTACGAAGACGCGACGGCGCTTGACGCCGTGGTCGCACGCTGCGCCGCGGTGACAGTCGAGTTCGAGAACGTCCCGACGACGGCGCTTGAACGTTTGCAGGAGCAGGTTCCGGTGTCTCCGTCGCCCGGCGCGCTCGCGGTCTTGCAGGATCGTGTTTTGGAGAAGCGTTTCATCCGCAAATCCGGCGTTGCGACGGTTGAGTTCGAGGCGGCGTCGAATGCCGGTGAAATCGCCCCGGCGTGGGAACGCCTGTCTTCGGTGTGTCCGCCGCCCTACGTACTGAAAGCCGCTCGCTGGGGCTACGACGGCAAGCATCAACGCGAGGTGACGACGCCGGCTCAAGCCGAGGCGGCAATGACCGACTTCGGCGGGTGCGAGTGCATACTCGAAGAAAAAGTCGAACTTGAGCGTGAAGCGTCGACCATCGTCGTGCGCAGCTGCGACGGTCGGACGCATTGCTACCCGCTCGCCGAGAACGAGCACCGAAACGGCATATTGCATCTGAGCGCCGTTCCCGCGCGCGTTGAGGAGAGGGTCGGCGGGCAATTGCTCGACGCCGCGTCGACGGTCGCGACGGCTCTGGATTATTTCGGCGTGCTCGGTGTCGAGTTCTTCATCACGACGGACGGGCGGTTGCTGGTCAACGAAATCGCGCCACGGCCCCACAACAGCGGCCATTACACGATAGACGCCTGCGCCGTCTCGCAGTTCGACCAGCAGGTGCGGGTGATGTGCGGTCTGCCGGCGGGAAGCACCGAGCCGTTGTCGCCGGCGGTGATGGTGAACCTGCTCGGCGACCTGTGGATTGCCGGCGAGCCGGCGTGGCGGGTTTTGCTGTGCCGCCCCGGCCTGAAACTGCATCTGTACGGTAAAGCCGAAGCGCGGCCCGGGCGCAAGATGGGGCACTTCTGCGTCACGGGCGACGATATCGAACGTCTGCGCGAGCAAGCCGCCGCCTGGTTCGACGAATTGCAACGAGAACACGCGTGACACGATCGCTTGAAATTCCGCGGTTCAAGGCTTGGCGCATACATCAGACGCGCGATGACTTCAGCGCCGGTTTCGAGACTTTGTCGCTCGATGATCTGAGCGAAGGTGAAGTGGTTATCGAAGTCGCGTGTTCGGGAGTCAACTACAAGGACGCGATGGCCGGCACCGACGGTGCGAAAATTCTCCGGAAAAGCCCGTTGGTCGGCGGCATAGATCTCGCGGGCAAGGTGCTGTTCGATGCGAGCGGGCGTTTTTCCGAGGGCGACGCCGTTTTTGCCCAGGGCGGCGGCTTGGGTGAAATCTACGACGGCGGTTATGCGCCCTACGCGCGCTTGCCTGCCGAGCTGGTGATGGCGTTGCCCGAAGGTCTCGACGCGTTCGAGGTGATGGCGATAGGCACCGCCGGTTTTACCGCCGCCTACGCGATTGAGCTGATGGAAAGGAACGGCCAGCGTCCGGAAGACGGCCCGGTGTTGGTGACCGGCGCAACCGGCGGCGTCGGCGGCTTTGCGATTCACCTGCTTGCGAAGCGGGGCTACCGCAGCGTTGCGGCGACGCACAAAAGCGAGCGGACCGACTATCTCAGAAGCCTCGGTGCCGACGAAGTCATCGCCGCCGTCGAGCCGGAAACGAGAGCGTTGGGCAAGACGGTCTGGGCCGGCGCGGTGGACAACCTCGGCGGCGAGACCCTTGCCGCGGCGGTCAAGACGACGCGCCCGCGCGGCAACGTCGTTTGCATCGGCCGCGCCGAATCCGAAGATTTACCGTTGTCGGTGATACCTTTCATCATCCGCGGCGTCTGTCTGCTCGGCGTCACTTCGGCCAATTGCCCGATGGACGTGCGCCGCGAGATCTGGCGGAGGATTGCAAGCGACCTCAGGCCGACGTGCCTGGATACGGTTGTCAGCGAACAAGTCGATCTCGAACGGTTGCCCGAGTGCTTCGAGAAGTTGATTGCGGGGGGAGCTTGCGGGCGGTTTGTCGTGGTTCATCGCCCCCGCTGACCGCCGTTGCGTTGCCGGTTCGGCGAGGAGATTCAGCGCCCCAGCGCCAGAAAGAACGGCAGGTACGCGAAGACGACGACGGCGACCGCCAGCGCGTCAATCAGCATGATTCGCTTCGCGCGCGCTTTCTTGGCCGCGTTTTCCTCTCCCGCCGACGTGACTTTCGCCATCAGCAGGTCGAGCAGCAACACCATCGTCACAATCGGCGCCATGGCAGGAGCAATCAACGTCGGCACGACCTCCGGCCAGGTGACGACGGTGCGTACTTCGGGCGCGGGAGCGAACAAGACGAAGAAAGCGGCCAACGCGAGCAACGCAAGTCGTAACGCACCGAAGTCGGCAAGCCGGGAAACAACGATCATGCGTACAAACCTACCGCGCCTCGTAAGACCAATCAACTCGCCGCCGACTTTATCGGGGCGCGTGGTTCCGCAACCCGAGCTGAAAGTGCGGTTCTGCAAGGGGTTTCGGATATAATCGCCGTGTTTTGCACGTGCCGTCCTTGACGTCAATCCGGTCAATCCGGCGAATCGGTCGGGTGACAATTCAGGTTCCGTTCCGCCGCAAGACGAACCGGCGGAAAATACGAGGACGGCGGGGCGCAGTCGCCTATGGCTTCCGAAGATTTCATCTGTCCCTCGATTCTGTCCGCTGATTTCTCACGGCTCGGCGAAGAGGTCCGCGCCGTGCTCGACGCCGGCGCCGACATGATTCATTTCGACGTGATGGACAATCATTTTGTGCCCAACTTGACGGTCGGGCCGATGGTCTGCAAATCGTTGCGAGACGCCGGAGTCAAGGCGCCGATAGACGTGCATCTGATGGCCGATCCCGTGGGACACTTGATTGCCGACTTCGCCGCCGCCGGCGCCGATTACATCTCGTTTCACCCCGAAGCAAGCCTCGACGTCGCACGCGAGCTGCAGATGATTGTCGCCGCCGGTTGCAAGAGTGCGCTGGTGTTCAATCCCGAAACGCCTCTCGATTGTCTCGACGAACACATCGCCCGGCTCGACATGATCCTGATCATGTCGGTGCACCCCGGTTTCGGCGGGCAGGAGTTCATCCCGTCGGCTCTCGACAAGCTGCGTGAGGCGCGTGCGCGCATAAACTCGAGCGGTCGGGATATCCGCCTCGAGATAGACGGCGGCGTGAAACGACGGAACGTCGCTGAAATCAAGCGCGCCGGCGCCGACACTTTTGTCGCCGGCTCGGAGATTTTCGGCGCCGGCGACTACACCGCCGTCATCGCCGACTTCCGCAAGCGAATTGCCGCCGCCTGATACGCGAACATGATTAGCCGACGCGATTTTGAGCGGCTGTGCGCCGAGGGGTACACGCACGTCTCGGTTGTCACAGAGATTGCCGCCGATCTGGAGACGCCAATCGGCGCGTATATGAAGCTTGTCAACGGCAGGTACAACTACCTGCTCGAATCGGTCAGCGGCGGCGAGCGGTGGGGACGCTATTCAATCATCGGCTTGTCCTGTGCCGAGCGCATCGAAGTGCGCGGTGAAGACGTGAAGCGGTACCGCAACGGCGAAGTCGTCGAGTCGGTCGGTTGTGCCGACCCGCTCGCGTGGATCGACGACTTCCTGGGCGGCTTTCGGGTCACTCGGCTCGAGGGTCTGCCGCGCTTCACCGGGGGGCTGGTCGGTTATTTCGGCTATGACGCCGTGCGCTACGTCGAGCCTCGTCTGTCCGCCGGGCGCAAGCCGGACCTGCTCGACGTTCCCGACGTCCTGCTGATGGTTTCGCAGGAAGTTGCGGTGTTCGACAATCTGAAGAACAGCCTTTACTTGATTGTCCACGCCGACGTCCGTGAGAAAGACGCATACCCCCGGGCGTGTGCGCGTCTCGACGAATTACAGGCGCGTCTCAACGCCGCCTCGCCTGCTTTTCCCGCCCGTGTTTCGACGGCCCTCACCGAAGCCGACTTTTCTTCGAGCTTCGGTAAGGACGCGTTTATGCAGGCGGTCGAGAAAGCGCGCGGTTACATCATTGACGGCGACGTGATGCAAGTGGTGTTGTCGCAGTGCATGCGCGCTCCTTTCACTCGGCATCCGCTTGACCTTTACCGGATGCTGCGCCGTTTGAATCCATCGCCGTATATGTATTACTTCGACTTCGGCGATTTCCACGTGGTCGGTTCGTCGCCGGAGATCTTGGTCAGGGCCGAAGACGGCGAGGTCATCGTGCGCCCGATTGCCGGCACCCGCCCGCGCGGAACGACCGAGCAGGAGGATGAACGCCTTGAAGCCGAGCTGCTCAGCGACGAAAAGGAGCTCGCCGAACATCTGATGCTCATAGACCTCGGGCGCAACGATCTCGGGCGCGTGTGCGAGACCGGCAGCGTCAAAGTAACCGAACGGATGGTCATAGAACGCTATTCGCACGTGATGCACATCGTCTCCCACGTTGTCGGGCGGTGCGGTGCCGGCACCCGCGCGATGGACGTGTTGCGCGCGACTTTCCCCGCCGGCACCGTGTCCGGCGCGCCCAAAGTCCGCGCGATGGAACTCATCGACGAGATCGAGCCGGTCAAACGCCACGTCTATTCCGGCGCGGTCGGTTACCTCGCGTGGTCGGGCGCGATGGACACCGCGATTGCAATCCGCACGGCGCTGATAAAGGACGGCGAGCTGTACCTGCAGGCCGGTGCCGGGTTGGTTTATGACTCGCAACCGGAGAACGAATGGGAAGAGACGATGAACAAAGCACGCGCGATGATTCGCGCCGCGGTGCTCGCTTCGGGTGGTGAATGACGCGTGCAGGTCTTGAATTTCAGACCAGCGAGGCGTCGCCCTTAGGCTAAAATCCGATTATGATTTTGATGATCGATAACTACGATTCGTTCACCTACAACTTGGTCCAGTACCTGCGGGAGCTGGGGTGCGAGGTGACCACCGTGCGCAACGACAAGACCGACGTTGCCGAGATTGCCTCGCGGGCGCCCGAACGCATCGTGATTTCACCGGGACCGTGCACCCCCGACAAAGCCGGGGTCTCGCTCGAAGTTGTCGCCGAATTGGGCGCCCGCGTGCCGATCCTCGGGGTGTGCTTGGGGCATCAGGTCATCGGCCAGGCTTTCGGCGGTGAAGTGGTGCACGCGAAGAACATCATGCACGGCAAGACTTCGATGATTCACCATCGGGGAGACGGTATCTTCGGCGGATTCGAGAATCCGTTCCAGGCGACGCGCTATCACTCGCTGGTGGTCGCTCGTGAGACCCTGCCCGATTGTCTCGACGTCACCGCGTGGACTGAGACCCCTGCGGGCGAAGCCGATGAGATCATGGCGATGCGGCACAAGGAGCACCCGCTTGTCGGAGTGCAGTTTCACCCCGAATCGATTCTCACCGATTACGGACACGAACTGCTTGAGCATTTTCTCAATGACCGGTTTTGAAACCTTGCTCGACCGGCTGCTCGCCGGACGCGACCTGCCGCCCGAAGAAGCCGGCGACGCGGTGCGTTCGATCATGGCGGGCGAGTGGAGCGACGCGCAGACCGCGGCCTTTCTGGTCGCGCTGAGCGGCAAAGGTGAAACCGCCGCCGAGATTTCGGCGGGTGCACGGGTCATGCGCGATTACGCGGCGAAGGTCAAGACCGGTTACGACGATTTGGTGGACACCTGCGGCACCGGCGGCGACGGCAAGGGCACGTTCAACGTCTCCACCGCCAGCGCGGTCGTTGCGGCGTGCACGGGCGCGCGCGTTGCAAAGCACGGCAACCGCTCGGTTTCGAGTAACAGCGGCAGCGCCGACTTTCTAGAGGCCGCGGGGGTGAAGCTCGAGTTGACCCCCGAGCAGGTCGCGCGTTGCATCGAGGAAGTCGGCATCGGATTTTTGTTCGCGCCGGTGTTTCACGGCGCGATGAAGCACGCGGCGCCCGCCCGCCGGGCAATCGGCATCCGTTCGATGTTCAACCTGCTCGGCCCGTTGACCAACCCTGCGCGTGCAACCCGGCAGGTCATCGGCGTATTCGACGCGAAATGGCTGCGGCCGATGGCCGAGGCCGCGCGGCTGCTGGGGGTCGAACGGGTGATGACGGTGCACGCCGAAGACGGTTTGGACGAAATCAGCGTCGGTTCGCCGACGCAGGTTGCCGAGTTGCGCGACGGCGAGGTGCGCGAATACCGGCTTTCCCCCGGCGACTTCGGCTGCAATACCGCACCGCTCGACTCGATTACCGCCGCCGACGTCGGCGAGAGTCTTGCCGTCGTCGAACGTGCGTTCGCCGGTGAAACCGGGCCGGCAAGCGACGTTATCGTAATGAACGCGGCGGCGGCGGCGTACGTCGCCGACCGGGTCCAAGATTTGCGCGAAGGTGCCGACGCGGCGCGGGAAGTGATGCAAAGCGGCGCGGCGGCGCGTAAGCTCAAGCAATGGTCCGACTTCACCCAAAGTTTATGAACCGGAGGCTGTGCCGATGAACGCCGTTGCGACCCCCGCTTTCCTGCAGGAAATCCTCGAGCACAAACGCGAGGAAATCGCCGAACGCAAACGCCGCCACGGCATTGACGAGCTCAAGGATTGGGGCGCCGAACAAGGTGCAGCGCGCGGGTTTGCACGCAGCCTCAAGGATCACGTCGAACGCAGTCGGCCCGCGGTGGTCGCCGAGCTCAAGCGCGCCTCGCCGAGCAAAGGCGTCTTGCGCGAGAACTACAACCCGCTCGAAATTGCCGCGGCGTACGCGGCGGCGGGCGCCGCGTGCCTGTCGGTGTTGACCGACCATAAGTATTTCAAGGGGTCGGGCGCGGTCCTCGACTTGGTTCGCAAGCATTGCCCGCTGCCGGTTTTGCGCAAGGACTTCATCGTCGACGAGTACCAGGTGCACGAGAGCAGGGCACTCGGCGCCGACTGCACCTTGTTGATTGTCGCCGCGCTTGGCGCCCGGCAGCTGCAGGACCTGTTCCATCTCGCACGCGACGTCGGGATGGACGTGCTGGTTGAAGTTCACGACGAAGCAGAGCTCGAACGCGCGCTCGAACTCGGAGACGACGCCGAGCTGATCGGGATAAACAACCGCAACCTGCACACGTTCGACGTCGAGTTGGATACGACCGTCCGCCTTGTCCGGGCGGTGCCCGACGGCAAGCTTGTCGTCAGCGAGAGCGGCATCCATACGAAAGACGACGTCAAGCGCCTGCGCGACGCGTCGGTCTACGCCTATCTGGTCGGCGAAGCGTTGATGGTCGCCGCCGACCCCGCCGCCGCGTTCAAGGCGTTGTTTTCCGATTGAAGCAGGGCGGCACGGGAGGCGGATGATGAAAGCACGGGTCAAATGGGTCGGCGACATGAGCTTTGTCGGCGAATCGGGCAGCGGACACGCGGTTTCGATGGACGGCGCACCGCAGTTCGGCGGGCGCAATCTGGCGCCGCGCCCGATGGAGATGGTGCTGCTCGGTCTCGGCGGCTGCAACGGTTTTGACGTCGTCAAGCTGCTGAAAGAAGCCGGGCAGGACGTCGTCGGCGTTGAGCTGGAGATCGAAGCCGAACGCGCCGTCGCAACGCCCGCGGTGTTCACCCGCATCAAAGGGCTCTATACGGTGACTGGGCGCGGACTCGACGAAAGCGAAGTCAAAAAGGCGGTCGCGGCATCGGCGCGGCAACGTTCCTCGGTGTCGAAGATGCTCGAGAAGACCGCGCTTATCACCTACGACTACGAGATTGTCGAGCTCGGCGGCACAGCCGAGAGTCAAAGCCGAGACGATGCCGGCGGATAACGGACGCAAGGCCGCCCGGCCGCCGCCGGTTGCGGGGATGAAGCACGTCGCGCTGGTCGTTGAAGACCTTGCGGCTTGCGAGCGGTTTTACGTGGAGCTTCTCGGCTACGAAGTCGAGTGGCGCCCCGACCGGGACAACCTGTACATCACCTGCGGCGCCGACAACGTTGCCTTGCATCGAGGGAAAGCGTCCGGCGGCGGTGCGCTCGATCATTTCGGCATCCTTGTGAGCAAGCCGGAACACGTTGACGCGTGGTTTGAGTTCCTGCGCGCGCACGACGTGCCGATCGACGTCGAGCCGAAGACTCACCGGGACGGCGCGAGGAGCTTTTATTGTTTCGACCCTGCCGGCAATCGGCTGCAGATGATTTATCATCCCCCCCTGTCCGACCCGAAGCCGTAACTGCAACGGCGTTCACTTCCCCGTGCCCGTTTCTCCAACGCCGTTCACGCAAGAGATGGCGGCTTTTGACCGTGACCACTTGTGGCATCCCTACAGCCGCATGCGCACCGGCGCATCCGCGTTCCCGGTGGTCTCGGCGCACGGCGTTCACCTTGAACTTGCCGACGGGCGGCGACTGATTGACGCCACGTCGTCGTGGTGGGCCGCGATCCACGGCTACAACCACCCGGCGTTGAACGCGGCGCTGAGCGCCCAGCTCGCGCGGATGTCGCACGTGATGTTCGGCGGCTTGACGCACCCGGCGGCGGTCGAGCTCGGGCGGCGTTTGCTCGGCGTGTTGCCGGCGGGGCTTGACCGCATATTTTTCTGTGATTCAGGTTCGGTTGCGGTCGAGGTCGCAATCAAGATGGCGCTGCAATACCACCGAGCGCGCGGCGATAGTGAACGTTGCCGCGTTGCGACTATCCGCTGCGGTTACCACGGCGATACTTTCGCCGCGATGTCGGTGTGCGATCCCGAGACCGGGATGCACCACCTGTTCAAGGGCGTCGTGCCGCGGCAAATCTTCGTGCGCTCACCTCGCTGCAGCGAAGACCCTCAGGACTGCGACGAGGAAGCGGTCGCCGAGATGGAGACGGCGTTGGCGCGCGACGGCGACAAGATCGCCGCGGTCATCGTCGAGCCGGTGGTGCAGGGGGCGGGAGGTATGCGCGTTTACGGCGCCGGTTATCTCGTGCGCTTGCGTGAGTTGTGCGACCGCTACGGAATACTGCTGATTTTCGACGAGATAGCGACCGGGTTCGGTCGCACCGGACGGATGTTTGCGTGCGAAGCCGCCGGCGACGACGGTGTCAGCCCCGACGTGACGTGCATCGGCAAGGCGCTGAGTGCGGGTTACCTGACGCTTGCCGCGACGGTGGCCACTGCACGGGTGGCCGACGTGATTGACTCGGGTGAGCCGGGCGTCTTCATGCACGGGCCGACCTATATGGCGAACCCGCTTGCGTGCGCGGTTGCGTCGGCGAACTTGGAGATTCTGGCAGGCGGTGAATGGCGCACGCAGGTTGCGGCGATTGAGGCGCAGCTCAGACGGGAACTTGAGCCGTGTCGCGCGTCGGCGCGGGTCAAGGACGTGCGGGTCAAGGGCGCAATCGGCGTCGTCGAGATGCACGAGGCGGTCGAAGCCGATGAGTTGTGCCCGCGTTTCGTCGAACGCGGCGTCTGGGTGCGCCCGTTTTCCAACCTGATTTACGTGATGCCGCCGTACATCATCGCTGAGCAGGAACTCTCAAGGGTGACCTCGGCGATTGTGGCGCTCGCCGCTTAGGTCGCGGCGTTCAGAAGTAATACGCCGTTGTCGTCATCACTTTCGACGTCATCCGCATCAGCTGCTTGACCGGCACCGGCAGCTCGACGGCGCCGGCGAGTTCGGCGGCGTGCGCGTGCTCGGTTTCGTCGCGCTTGATTTGCTCGATGATTGCGAGCGTTGCCTTGTCGCGCACCGGCGTTTTGGCAAGGTGTGAATTCAGATGCTTGACGACCTGGTCTTCGGTTTCCTTGACGAAGCCGAAACTCCAGCGGTCGCCGGCAAGCCCCGCCGCCGCGCCGATGACGAACGACCCCGCGTACCACAGAGGCGCGAGAGTGCTGGTGCGTCCGCCGAGCTGGGCGAGGCGTTGTTCACACCACGCGAGATGGTCGGACTCCTCGTGCGCGTTCCGTTGCATCCGCTCGGCGGTCGCGCGTGCGCGCGCGGTCAGCGCCTGACCGTGATACAGCCCTTGCGCTGCGATTTCGCCGGCGTGGTTGATGCGCATCAGACGTGCCGAATACGCCTTTTCGTCCGCCGATAGATCTTCGTCGGAAGACTCCCGACCCGGCGTTTCACGCGCGGCGACCGCAGGCCCCACGACGGCTTTCAACGCCTGGTCAGCGGCTTCGATGAAGCGGTCGAGTGAACTCTTGTCGCGCATCGATTAGCTTTGCAGTTGCCGCTCGAGCAAAACCGCGGGATGCAGTACCTCTACGTTCATGCCGCGGCGTGCGACGCCTCGGCGCAGATGCAGCAGGCAGCCGAGGTTTGAGCTCAGCAACGTTTCGGCGCCCGTCTGTGCCAGCGGTTCGAGCACGTCCTCGAGCAGCCTTCGCGCGGCGTCGGGCCGCGTCAGCATATAAGCGCCCGCGGCGCCGCAACAGCCGCGGTTGGGCAGAGATGAGACCTTGAGAGCGGGGACGTGCGCCAGCAAGCCGGAAACCGCCTCCGTCGCGTTCAAGCACGCGTCCATCGTGCACGGCACGTGCAACGCGACGGTTTTTCCGAGCGGACGGAACTTGAGCTTGTCGGCACGTGCTTGCAGAAAAGCGAGAACGTCGAAATGACGCACGCCGAGCGTCGCTTCGTGTTCTTTCAACTGGGCACCGCAGCCGCTCGCGCAACTGACGACGGTGTGGGTGCCTTCCCCTGAGAAAGCCGCGGCGTTGGTATCGATGAACCGCCGGGCGCGCACGGCGTCTCCCGCGTGCTGGTGCAGCGCGCCGCAGCAGCTTTGCCGTGCGGGGACCGACACCGCAAAACCCGCGGCTTCAATCAGTCGTTTTGAGGCCGCCAACGTGTCCCGGTCGAAGAGCTCGGCGACGCAGCCGGTGAACAACGCGACCTGCTCGGTGGTTTGCTCCGGGGATTTCGCCGCCGCGGTGCTTTTTGGTAACGCCGTCGCAGCGTTTGCCTCAGACAGCATCGCGTCGGACGCTTCGAGTCTGAACGTCTTCAGGACGCCGGTCGCGCGCGCAAGCCGGCGCAACCCGCTCGCCTGATACAGGAACAGCGCCGTCGAAACCGACCGACGCAACGGACGAGACGTCGCCAACCATCCGAGCCACCGCGGGACGCGCGTCAGTGTGCGCGTCTTGAACAGCAGCCGTTTCGCCGTGTCCATCAGTTGCCCGAACAATACGTGCGCGGGGCAGGCCGCTTCGCAACGGCGGCACTGCAAGCAGCCTTCAAGATGGGCGACCAGCGCCTTGTCCGGCGCAAGCTCGGACGTGGCGAACGCCTTGATCAGCGAAATCCGCCCGCGTGGCGAATCAGCCTCGTTCCGTTCGAGCGCGTAGGTCGGGCAATGCGGCAGGCACAAGCCGCACATCACGCACCGGTCGGCAGCGGTGATGCACCATTTGGCGGAATCTGATGTCCCGGTTGTCGTTTCCACGGCGTGTTGCCCGTCTGTGTCGTCGGGGGAATAATAGCGCGTCTTTTCGGCGGGAGAGGTTGTCTGGAGTGGTCGATGCAGATTTCCTTAAGGTTAGTAAAGATGGGCGGATGGTCAACCTGTTGCCCGGCTCGACCTCTACTGTGCCTCGTCTGCTGTTTCTTCTCCCTCCAGCGTCCCGTAATTAACTTCCTTTTCGCATTCACTACAAACCGCCAGCTCGACTTCGTCGGTTGTCACGTCGATCATATCTGCCCGCGTAATGTACGATCTTCCGCAGAATTCATCCGTCTTCAAATGATAGAAGGAGCGGGTTTTGCCCATCACGATAAACTCGTCGCATCCACAGTTTGGACATAGATATCTGCTCATGGCTCCTCCTTTTTTTTGTCCGTGCGACGACGCGGTGATGGCTCTGTCGGCATGTTGGCGGTAGATTAGCGGACCATTACGCCAAAGCAAAGAAGACTCCGAAACCTTTAATCCCAGTAAAGCTACCGTTTGTCGTAATCTCTGAGAAATCAATACGTTGACGACGGGCACACGGGATAGAATGGCCGCCTGACGTGGGACATGCTGGAAGAATTTGGCAAGCCCCGAAGTTATCCACAGGCAAGAAGTGTAACAATCCAACACTGTATTGCTCAGATGTTGATTAATTGCGTTATGTCGATGATAAGAAAACAGACAAAAATTAGCGGGCAACTAATCTAAGTGAGTTCGTCGGCACTCAACTTGAGTCAGCAGACGCTGATTGAGCCAGCGCCCAAGAAAGACGTTTTTCTATCGTCTTTGAAAGGTGGTGGTCGATGCCGTTTCAAACGCTACAACGGTTTGCCGTTGCGTTATGCAGGCGGAAAAAGTCTTGCCGTGGGCTATGTAGTGGAGCATCTGCCGCTATCTTTAGACCGAATCGTATCTCCATTTATTGGTGGAGGTTCCGTCGAAATCGCCTGTGCTAACGAGTTGGGAATCAACGTCAGAGGGTATGACGTTTTTAGCATTCTCATAGATTATTGGAAAGTTCAACTGCGTATGCCTATCAAGCTTGCGGACCGTATTGGCGAATGGAGACCGAATAAAACCACTTATGCTAAGGTTAAGAAGCATCTTAAAGCTCATTGGGATGGAACAAAGCCGATCTCCAATAAACTAGAACTCGCTGCGCACTACTGGTTTAATCATAATCTTTCATACGGCCCCGGGTTCCTCGGCTGGATGTCGAGTATCTACGAAGATCCTGAGCGGTTCGAGCGGCTTTTATCTAAAGTTCGAGATTTCCGATGCCCCAACTTAAAAGTCGAGGAAGGCACATTTGAGACTACTCTGCGCAAGCATAATCAAGATTTTCTCTATTGTGACCCTCCCTATTATCTTGATGGAGACAGTCGTATGTTTCGTGGAATTTATCCGCAGAGGAATTTTCCCGTCCACCATAAAGGTTTTAATCACAGAGTTCTTCGGGATTTACTCCGTCGTCATAAGGGGGGATTTATATTGTCTTATAACGATTGCAAAACAATTCGAGATTGGTATTCTGATTATAAAATCGTGAATGTTAAATGGCAGTATACGCTTGGGCAAGGAGAGACAAGAATAGGAAAAAACCGGATTGAAAATGGCACCAACCATCACGTCAAAGAGTCACATGAGTTACTGATCGTAAAAGCATGAGCCTTCCAAAAGGAATGACGTCCGAGGCGGCTTCCATCACTCGGGCTGCCGGGCATATAAATGAGAGACATTATGCCGATATTATTGGTGGAAGAGTGAGTCGGAGTGGGCATACGCGGAAAAAAGACGTGATAGATTCCAGGGACGAAACGCACTCAGTAAAATCCGGGAAGAAATGGCAAATGTTTCTTTACAGTAGAAGTCGGCTTGAAAACAATACGATGCTACGTGCTCTCGGCGATATTGCTGAACTGATGATAGCCTGTATTGATTCCATGCCGGCAACTAGAAAGGAAAGGCAAGATGACGTTGATGGCGCTAAGCGGGCTCTCCAGCAGCCTATGCGCGCTCTTTCTGCTGAAATCTCTAAGCCTAAGCTGCTAGAGGCGTTTTTTCTCAAGACTGCATTTGAAGCTGGAGAAGTGGATTACTGGGCTATTCTTCCGCCTGACGTTGATCAAAGGTGGGCAGATATTGCTGATAAACGTTTTCACGTGTTTGACGTTAAAGAAGCCGTGAAAACCATCTCTTCTCATGTATCGGTAGAAAACTCGCGTGCCCGTAACGCCACACAAATGGATGCACAGAAAGTGATTTTTCGAACAGAAGTAAATATTGCAGAGATTGAGATACGGACTGACCCCTATCACTACCGGGAAGTTAAGATGTGGTTCGATGCGAAAAGCGTACTTGATTTACTCCAAAAGAATATAACTCCAATCAAACGGTTGGGGCTGCAAGTTACTGCTTACGGTGATGCACGTAAGTTGAGAATTAAGCGGGATAATTCACGGGAAGAGTAAAACCAAGGAAGAAAAGTAATCTAGGAATGAAATCGGAGAAGATATAAATGCCCAAAAAACGCGCCATGACTTCCGAGCAGGCTTCACAAAAGAAAACCGAGGGGCATAAGAGAGAGCATCGTTTCGCTGAACTGATAGGTGGGGAAGTTAATCGAGGAGCACAAACGGACAAAAAAGACGTTATAGATAAAAAGCATCGGACTCATTCCGTAAAGGGTGGGCAATGGTGGCAGATTTTTCTTTATGCAAGAAGTCGGTTGGAGCAGAACACAATCTTTCGTGGGTTAAAAGGATTAAGAGATCCGATGGTTGAGTGTCTGGACGTCTTCCCTGATGACAGGAATACTTATAAAAGTAATAAGCATGAGATAAAGAAAGCTTTACAAGCCCCGATGGAAAAGTTGGCGCGGGCTCTTCAAGAGAATGGATCACTGGCGGTATTTTTAAGTAAATCCATGTTTAATGGAGGGGAAGTAAATTATCTTTCTGTTAACCGTGGAAACGGAGATGATTTTCACGTGTTCGCACAAGAGGACGTTGTAGAAAACTTGTCAGAGATTTTAGAAGTCGGTAATTCACGAGGGAGGAGGCAAGGAGAGTATGACAGTCAAAAAGTCATATTCAGGGTCAAGTCTGGCACTAAGGCGTTGAACGTTGGGGAAATAGAAATCAGAACGGATAGCGATTTGCATTACAAACAAATCAAATGCCGTTTTAACGGGGAAAAAATCCTTAGAGAGTTAAAGAGGATGTCGAAGGAAGTTGATAAGAAAATTGAAGATAGATTGTTTGTCTACGACAAGGCGATTAGAAGTTTCAAGATATGAAGTGATAGGGACTTGTTCATGGTTCTTCTTCCACGATGCTCTTAGAGAAAAGGATTCTTCGGAGCATGCGGTTTCTGAATACCGCCGCTTTTTTAGGCGTGTGAATTTTGCGGGCGCAAAACCACAGAGAGTGTATGAGCCCGAAAGCGGCGGCAATGGCTGTTTGAAAAGGGGGTCTTTTGTCTCATATGTCCTGAACCCGTACAGAAGATTTTTGAGAGGATGGCGGGATGGTATAATCAGC
Organism: uncultured Chromatiales bacterium; assembly: GCA_964347615.1. GTDB lineage: Bacteria > Pseudomonadota > Gammaproteobacteria > Poriferisulfidales > Oxydemutatoraceae > CAYFZO01. The sequence continues at coordinate 40,997 of CAYFZO010000003.1, read as the reverse complement.
CCGCTCATACCTTTGATTAAACGGCTTTTCTAAGGACGTGGAAATACAAACGGATATTTATACCGGCGACAGTCGGGAGGTCCTTAAAAGCATTCCCAATGATTCGGTTGATTTGATTGTAACGTCGCCGCCTTATACCGACCAACGAAGAAGCACTTACGGCGGGATTCGTCCGGATAAATACGTCGAGTGGTTTTTGCCTATTTCGCGGCAGCTGTTCAGAGTGCTGAAACCGACCGGCACGTTCATCCTGAATATCAAGGAACGGGTGGTGAAAGGCGAACGTGGAATCTACACCATAGAGCTGATTTTAGAGATGAGAAAACAAGGCTGGCTTTGGACGGAGGAATTTATCTGGCACAAAAAGAATTGTTATCCGGGCAAATGGCCAAATCGGTTCAGGGACGCTTGGGAGCGGTTGCTCCAATTCAATAAGCAGCGGGCTTTCAACATGTACCAAGAGGAAGTCATGGTTCCGATGGGAGATTGGGCAAAGACTCGCCTGAGGAAGCTGAGTGAAACGGACAAGAAAAGAGATCACTCGAAAGTCGGCAGCGGGTTCGGGAAAAACATTTCCAACTGGTTGGTACGGGACAGGGCTTACCCGACCAACGTTTTACACATTGCGACGGAGTGCGGCAATAGAAATCACAGCGCCGTATTTCCTGAAGGTTTGCCGGAATGGTTTATCAAACTCTTTACGCAACCAGGCGATACGGTTTTGGATCCGTTTATGGGGGCAGGGACTACCAATATCGTCGCTCAAAGGATGAACAGACACTCCATCGGCATAGAAATAGTTCCGGAGTATTGTGAGGCCGTGAAGCAATGTATTCAGCCGACAAAGTTGACGTTGTGTGAGAAAAAACCTGAATACCATGAAGCTAAAGACAGCCGACGTCACGCAATACGTTGAAAATCACATCGGAGACTTTCACCGGAAACGGGTCGATCGTCTGCAGAAGTTGAAACTCAGAGACGTTCTGCGCAAGAAAAATCCGTACTTATTCAAGGCAAAGTACCTGTTGACGTCTGAGAGCATTGTCAAAAGTCTCGCGGACGCCTTTATATCCTCTCAAGAAGAAACGATTTTCGGGAATTGGCTTGAGGGGCTGGTCATTTTTGTGAATAAGAAAGTCTACGGCGGGTGGAAATCGGGCGTTCAGGGGATTGATCTCGAGTTCGACAGAAACGACGCGCGTTATATTGTGGCGATTAAATCCGGGCCAAACTGGGGGAACAGCAGCCAAGTCAAAAAGATGAAATCGGACTTTGCTCGGGCTAGGAGGACCTTGAGAACGAGCAGTTCAGACATTGACGTTCGTGCCGTCAACGGCTGTTGTTATGGAAAGGACAATAGACCCGACAAAGGGGAATATTTCAAGTATTGTGGTCAAGTGTTTTGGGAGTTCATATCGGGCGAGGAAGATTTATATCGCTCAATAATTGAGCCGCTGGGTCATCAAGCCAAAGAGAGAAACGATAAATTTTTGGAGTCTTACGCCAGAGTGATTAACAAATTCACGAGGGAGTTTGTTGACGGTTTTTGTAAGAGGGACGGTGACATTGACTGGGATAAGCTCGTAGAGTTCAATTCCGGGAAATAAATTCTTTCGAAATCACTTCGACAAGATCCGGCTCAGAAACAGCTTGGTGCGTTCGTTCCGCGGATGGTCGAAGAACGCTTCGGGTTCGTTTTCCTCGACAATCTGTCCTTCGTCCATGAAGATGATGCGATCTGCGACGGTGCGCGCGAAGCCCATCTCGTGGGTGACGCAAAGCATCGTCATGCCGTCGCGTGCCAGTTCGATCACGACGTCGAGCACTTCCTTGATCATCTCAGGGTCGAGCGCCGAGGTCGGCTCGTCGAACAGCATGATCTTCGGCTTCATGCACAGCGCGCGCGCGATGGCGACGCGTTGTTGCTGCCCGCCCGACAGCTGCCCGGGGTATTTGCCGGCCTGCTCAGGAATCTTGACGCGCTCCAGGTAGTGCATCGCGGTCTTCTCGGCTTCTTTCCTCGGCGTCTTGCGCACCCAGATCGGCGCAAGCGTCAGGTTCTGCAGCACCGTCAGGTGCGGGAACAGGTTGAAGCTCTGAAACACCATGCCGACCTCGCTGCGGATCTCGTCGATCCTTTTGACGTCGTCGGTGAGTTCGACGTCGTTCACGACAATCCGCCCTTGCTGGTGGCGTTCGAGGTGGTTGAGGCAGCGGATCAGGGTTGATTTGCCGCTGCCCGAGGGGCCGCAGATGACGATGCGTTCGCCCGCGTCGAATTCCAGGTCTACGTCCTTGAGCACGTGAAACCTGCCGTACCATTTGTTGACGCCGCGCATCTGTATGATGGGTTTGTTGCCGGTCATGGTTTGTGCGTTGCGGTCAAGTTCGCCCCGTTTCCAGTTTGCGTTCGAGTGATTGGCTGTAGCGCGACATGCCGTAGCAGAACATGAAGTAAAGCAGCGCGGCGAAGACGTAGCCTTCGAAATCATACCCTTTCCATTCGGTCGAACGCGACGCCGCTTGCGAGATGCCGAGCAGGTCGAGCAGGCCGATGATGCCGACCAGCGTGGTGTCCTTGAACAGCGCGATGAAAGTGTTGACTATCCCCGGTATGGCTATCTTCAGTGCCTGCGGCAGGACGATAAGCGCGGTTTTCTTCCAGTAGCCGAGTCCCGCCGCGTCGGCGGCTTCGTGCTGCCCTTTCGGGATTGCCTGCAGTCCGCCGCGGATAGCCTCGGCGGTGTAGGCCGACTGAAACAGCGTGATTGCGATCAGCGCGCGCGCGACTTTGTCGAAGTCCACCTCGGCGGGGAAGAACAGCGGCAGCATGTTGGACGCCATGAACAGCAGCGTAATCAGCGGCACGCCGCGGATGGACTCGATGAACACGATGCACACGGCGCGTATCAACGGCAAGTCCGAAGCGCGTCCGAGCGCGAGCAGGATGCCGAGGGGCAACGCGCCGGCGATGCCGATTGCGGCGAGTACCAGGGTCAGCATGAAGCCGCCCCAGCTGCTGGTTTCGGCGACCGGCAAACCCAGCCATTCGCCGTGAAGCAACGCGTAGCCGATGAACGGGAAGACGAGCACGACGAACGCGCCGAGCTGCGGTTTGAAGCGAAAGCCGGGTGCGACCAGCAGCCCGATTTGCGCGGCGAGCAAAGCGAACGTCGCTACCGGGCGCCAGACTTGGTCGGGGTTTGCGCCGTAAAAAAGGCCGAACGCGATTTGCAGGAAGCGCACCTTGATGAAGGTCCAGCACGCGCCAGGGCGATCAACCGCCTCGCCCGAGGCCGATTGCGTTTCGCAGGCAGCGCGGCTGTCGCCGCCGATCGTCGCGTTGAGGAACAGCCATTCGACCAGCGGCGGGATGAGCTTCCACAACAACCACGCGGCAATCAGGGTCAGCGCAGTGTTGAACGCCGAGGAGAACAAGCTGGCCCGCATCCATCCGAGCACGCCGGTCGTTGCACGCGGCGGCGGCAGGTCGGGTTTCAACTCGAACTTAAGCGGCGCAGCATTCACGGCTTGTCCCGCCGTCCGTTGCGACGTTCAAGGCGGTTCGGCGTTGGTTGACGCGGGAGACGCACTTCAGTGCTCCGCCGGTTTGGTGTGTTTGTTGTACCAATTCAGAAACGCCGAAGTCAGCAGCGACAGCGACAGGTACACCGCCATCGCGGTTGCGATAATCAGGATTTCCTGCCCGGTTTGGTTGAGGGAGACGCCCATCCACAACGCCGAGAGTTCTTCGTAGGCGACCGCGATGGCGAGCGAGGAGTTCTTCGTCAGGTTCAGGTATTGGGAAATCGTCGGCGGGATGATGACACGCATCGCCTGCGGGATGACGACAAGACGCAAGGTCGTGCCGCGACCGAGTCCCAGCGCGTAAGCGGCTTCGGTTTGTCCGTGCGAGACCGCGAGGATGCCGCCGCGCACGTTTTCTCCGATAAACGCCGCGGTGTAGGTCGAAAGCGCAATCCACATCACCGCGAAGGACGTGCTCAGGTTGACGCCGCCTTCGTAGGTGAACCTTTGCAACTCGGGGTATTCAAGCGCGAGCGGCGAGCCCGCGATGAAATAACCGCCTCCGGCGCCGGCGACGATCGTGATTGCCGCCCACCACGGAGGAAGCCGTTGTCCGGTTTTTTCCCGTTGCCGTCTCGCCCAGCGCAGGAACAAGACGACGCCTGCGACCGTGCCGACCAGTATCAGGCCGTAAGCGAGCAGCCCACCGGGCGACTCGACCAGCAGGCGCGGCAGGTAGGCGCCTTCCTTGTTCAGCGCGAACCCCGCGCCCAAGGTCCAGCTTTGCCGCGGCGGCGGCAGTGCCGGCAGGAACACCGCGACGTACCAGAAGAAGATCTGCAGCAGCAGCGGCACGTTGCGAAAGACCTCGATGTACAGCGAGGCGAGCTTCGAGACGATCCAATTCGGGGACAGCCGCGCGACGCCGAGGATGAAGCCGAGAATCGTCGCGGTGACGATGCCGGCGACGCTCACCAGAATCGTGTTTTGGATCGCGATGACGAAGACTTCCCAATAGTTGCTTTGTCCGAGTTGAAAGTTCCAGAAAGGGGAGAACCCGACGCCGAAAGGTGCGACTTCGTCGAAGAAGGAGAAGGAAATCAGCTTGCCGCGCGCCGCCATGTTTTCGGCGGCGTTCGACAGCAACGCGTAAATCGCCCACCCGAGCGCGGCGACGATGACGATCTGAAAGAAGAGTGCGCGTACTTTCGGGTCGTGGCGCCACGGGACGCGCGCCGTTTTGAAGGGGGGCGAAGCTGGATCCGGCGGCGTTTGCATCAACCGTCAGGCGCGGGTCCTCCCCGCCTTGCGTCAGCGGATCGGCGGGGCGTAAATCAGGCCGCCGCGGGTCCAGAGGTCGTTGACGCTGCCGCTGCGACGCAACCCGAGCGGAGTGTTTTCGCCGACGTTCGCCTCGTAGATTTCGCCGTAGTTGCCGACCTGGGAAATCACGTCGTAAAAGCAGCCGGCGGGCAGCGACTTGTGGATGGCGGCGCACATTTCGCCTTCGGTTCCGAGCAGGCGTCTGATGCGGGGGTCGTCGCTTTTGGTCATCTGCGCGGCGTTCTTGGAAGTCACGCCGAGCTCCTCGGCGTTGATCATTGCGAAAAGCACCCATTTGACGAGGTTGAACCAGACGTCGTCGCCCTGGCGCACCGCGGGGCCGAGCGGTTCCTTGGAAATGGTTTCCGGCAAGATGATCGAATCGTTCGGGTTTTTGATTTCGCTGCGCAGCGCCGCCAGCTGCGACTTGTCCGACGTCAAGGCGTCGCAAGCCCCGCCTTCATAGCCTTCGCGGGTCTGTACCGCGGTGTCGTAGCTCTTGGGTTTGAACTTCATGCCGCGGGTGCGGAAATAATCGGCGAGGTTGAGTTCGGTGGTGGTGCCCGCGTGCACGCAGATTCGTGCGCCGTCGAGCTCGTCGGCGCTTTTGACGCCGAGGTTTTTCTTGACCATGAAACCTTGGCCGTCTATGAAGTTGTAGTAGGTGAAGTTGATGCCGAGCGTGGCGTCACGGAGCAGGGTGTGGGTCGTGTTGCGGCTCAGCAGGTCCACCTCGCCGTTGGAAAGCGCGGAAAAACGTTCTTTCGCGGTCAGCGGGACGAACTGGACCTTGTCGGCCTGGCCTAAGGTCGCCGCGGCGACGGCGTAGCAGACGTCGGCGTCGATCCCGCGCATCTTGCCTTTGTCGTCGAGTGCGGAAAACCCCGGGACGTCGCTGTTCACGCCGCAGCGCACCGCGCCGCGCGATTTCGCGTTTTCGAGCGTGCCCGCGGTCGCGGCGACGGAAATCAGTGCAAAGGCGGTGGCTGCGACGGGCAGCTGTGCGAGTTTCATGTTGTTTCTCCTTGTGGGCGGTTTGTTGTTTCGGATTGGAAGTTTGATCGCGGTGTTTGGTTAAAGCTCGTTGCGCAAGGGCGTCATTGGGCTTCGGCTCTGCGGCTCAAATATGCTCGCAGGTCGTTTTTCTCTTTTTCGCTCAGGGCTTGAGTCCTTGATTTTTCGATCAGGTTCTGGAGTTCCTGATCTTCGGGCACTCTGTGCAAATGTTGCATCACGTGCTTGAATTCCGTCGTTGAGCTTGTTACCGGCGGCCAGCCGAGCAAGTCTATCAGGGTTTGTTCGTATTCGCTGCCGTGGTAATGCTCCAACAGCGCGGCGGAAGTCATTTTGGGGTTTTGCTCGACGCGGGCCAGCATGTCGGCGAGCAGTTTGGTTCCGGGGCGTTTTATCCCGCGGATTTTGTCGTGAGGCAAAGCCAGCTCGGCAAGCGACGGATCGGACAAGAGCAGGGCCACTGCAACGCGCACCGTCGAATAGAGGCTCTTGCGCCCGTCGGCGATCGGCGTCGGGCGCGGCTTTTGAGCTTGCGGAGAGAACGAGGACAGGTGTTCGATTTCGACGCCCGCTTTGCCTGCAAGCTCTTTGGCGATCAAGTCGCGAAAGGTACCGCGCGGGATTTCGGCGAGCAGCGGCCGCGCGCGTTCGGCAAACGCCGCCCGTCCTTCGGGCAGCGACAGGTCCAGTGTCTCGCTTAAGTGCTCGAACATGAAGACCGACAGCGGCGCCGCTTCACCGGCGGCCTTTTGCATCGCTTCTTTTCCGCGGGCTTTGATGAAGCTGTCGGGGTCTTCGCCCTCGGGGAGGAACATGAAGCGGACGGTGCGTCCGTCGTGAAAAAGAGGCAGTGCCTGTCTCAGGGCGCGCGCAGCGGCTTTGCGTCCCGCAAGGTCTCCGTCGAAACAGAAGACCAGCTTGTCGCACAGGCGGAAAAGTTGCTGGAGGTGTTCGCCTGTGACCGCGGTTCCGAGCGTTGCCACCGTGTTTTTGACGCCGTGGGCGAAGAGCGAGACGACGTCCATGTACCCCTCGACGACGATGACCTCGTCGAGTTTTCGGACTTCTCTTATCTCGTACGCGCCGTAAAGCGTACGGCGTTTATGAAAGACCTCGGTTTCCGGCGAGTTCAGATATTTCGGCTGGTCTTCGTTCTTCAGGACGCGCCCGCCGAAAGCGACGGTGTGCCCTTGCTTGTCTCGAATCGGGAACATCAGACGGTTGCGGAACTTGTCGTAGGTGCGTCCCGTCGCGTCGTTTTTCCCGAGCAACCCCGCCTTGAGCAACAACCGATCGTCGCAGACGCCCGCGAAAAGCCGTTTCAGCTTGTCAAAGCCTTCGGGGGCGTATCCCAGGCCGAAAGCCGCCGCGGTGTTCTTGTCGATGCCTCGTTGCGCGAGATATTCGCCCGCGGCGGGGGTTCCCGCGAGTTTGGCGCGGTAAAACTCGGACGCCTTGGCGAGCGCCTCGAGGATTTGCTTGCGGTGTTTGCTGACCGCCGGGCCGCCTGTTTCCCGAGGCACCTCGACTCCGGCGAATTGCGCGAGCGTTTCGATCGCTTCGACGAAGTCCATCTTGCGGTATTCCATCAGGAACTTGACGGCGGTTCCGCCCGCCCCGCAACCGAAGCAGTAATAAAATTGTTTTTGCGGGTTGACCGAAAACGACGGCGTCTTTTCTTCGTGGAACGGGCAGCAGGCCATGTATTCCCGGCCTTTTTTCTGCAGCTGCACGAAGCGGCCGATGACTTCTACGATGTCGCTGTTGGCCAGAAGCTCGTCTATGAAGTTTGAGGGGATTCTGCCGGCCATCTATCGCTGCGTTACGCGGCTTTACCCAAACTGCGTATCAAGGTGTTGATCTCGACGGCCTTCGGTTTGACCAGGTAAAACAACGGCAGGTAGGAGGAAAAGTCGTCGAGGATTCTCTTTCCCTGTTCACTGCGGGTTTTTTCCGTGTATTCGGTGAGCAGGGCAAGCAGGTATTCTCTCTGTTGTTCGGTGTCCTCGGTGTCAACGCGCCTGAGCTCTATAAGGCCGTGGTTGCAGTGATCGTTGAGACGGTTGTTTTCGTCCATGACCAACGCGAACCCTCCGGTCATGCCGGCGCCGAAGTTCAGCCCCGTCTCTCCGAGCACCGCGACCGCGCCGCCGGTCATGTATTCGCAACCGTGATCGCCGATGCCTTCGACCACCGCAATCGCGCCCGAGTTCCTGACGGCGAAACGCTCGCCGACGATGCCCGCGGCGAAGAACTTCCCGCCGGTCGCGCCGTACAGGCAGGTATTGCCCGCGATGACCATCTTGCCGCCGCCGGCTGTTTCCTCCGGCGGCCGCAGGATGATTTCACCGCCGGTCATGCCTTTGCCGGCGTAATCATTGACGTCTCCCTCGAGGTGCAGATTGAGTCCGCCGGCGTTCCAAGCGCCGAAGCTTTGCCCGGCGGTGCCGCTGAAGTTGATCGTGATCGGCGCGTCCTTCATGCCGTAGTTGCCGTGACGCTTGGCGATTTCACCGGACAAACGTGCGCCGATCGAGCGGTTGGTGTTGTTGACGGTGTAGCGGAAATTTCCGCCGCGTTTGTTTTCGATCGCGGCAATCGCGTCGGCGACCATCTTTTCAGCCAGCTCGCCCTTGTCGAACGGCGCGTTCTTGCTCTGCGTGCAGAACCTCGGTGCGTCTTCGGAGACGTCGGCACCCACCAGAATCGGACTCAGATCCAAGCCGCGTTGTTTGTGCGTGTCTCCGTCGGCGATTTCGAGAAAGGAGGTGCGTCCGATCAGGTCTTCGACTTTCCTTACGCCGAGCTTCGCCATCCATTCGCGCGTTTCCGTCGCGACGAACTTGAAGTAGTTCACCACCATTTCTTTCTCGCCGATAAAGTGGCGCATTCTCAGCTCGCGGTTCTGGGTCGCGACCCCGGTGGCGCAGTTGTTCAAATGGCATATCCGCAGATACTTGCATCCCATCGCAATCATCGGTGCGGTGCCGAAGCCGAAGCTTTCGGCGCCCAAGATCGCCGCCTTGACCACGTCCAAGCCGGTTTTCAGCCCTCCGTCGGTTTGCAGGCGGATCCTGTGGCGCAAGCCGTTCTCGCGCAGCACCACGTTGGTTTCGCTCAGGCCCAGCTCCCACGGCGCGCCGGCGTATTTGATGCTGGTCAGCGGGCTGGCGCCGGTGCCGCCGTCGTAGCCGGAGATGGTAATCAGGTCGGCGTACGCTTTTGCCACGCCAGCGGCGATGGTGCCTACGCCGGCTTCGGCGACCAGTTTCACCGACACCAGGGCGTCGGGGTTGACTTGCTTCAAGTCGAATATCAGTTGCGCAAGATCCTCGATCGAGTAAATGTCGTGGTGAGGCGGCGGTGATATCAGGGAGATGCCTTCGTTGGAGTAGCGCAGCTTCGCAATCATCGCGTTGACCTTGTGTCCTGGCAATTGGCCTCCTTCGCCGGGCTTCGCGCCTTGTGCAATCTTGATTTGCAGGACTTCGGCGTTGACCAGGTAGTGGGGAGTGACGCCGAACCTGCCCGATGCGACCTGTTTGATTTTCGACGACTTGTCGGTGCCGTAGCGCGCGGGGTCTTCGCCGCCTTCTCCGGAGTTCGAGCGCGCGCCGACGGCGTTCATCGCTTGCGCCAGCGTTTCGTGCGCGTTCGGCGACAAGGCGCCGAGGGACATACCGGCTGAATCGAAGCGCGGCAGGATGTTCTCGATCGCCTCGACTTCCTCGAGCGGAATCGGGGTTTGCGCTTGTTTTGGTTTGAGCAGGTCGCGCAACACGATCGGCGGACGGTCGTTGACGTGGTCCGCAAACGTTTTGTAGTCGGCATAGTTGCCGCTTTGCACCGCTCGGTGCAGGTTTTTGACTACGTCCGGGTTGTACGCGTGATATTCGCCGCCGTGTACGTATTTGAGCAGTCCGCCTTGCCGCGGGGGTTTTCTGGGGTTCCACGCGCGCCAAGCGAGACGCAGCTGATCGTCGTGCAGTTGCGCGAAGCGCGCGCCTTGGATCCGGCTGACGGTGCCGGGGAAACACAGCTTGACCACTTCTTCGTGCAAGCCGACGATCTCGAACAGCTGGGCGCCCCGATAGCTTGGAATCGTTGAGATCCCCATCTTCGACATAATCTTGTAAAGCCCTTTGTTGATTCCTCTGCGGTAGTTCCCGGCGAGGTCCGAGGGACTGACGTCGTCGCCGGTTTCTCCGGCGCGGTGCGCGGCGGCGAGCACGTGGTACGAGAGGTACGGAAAGATCGCGGTTGCGCCGTAACCGATCAAGGTTGCGAACTGATGCGGGTCACGTGCAAACCCCGTCGCGACGATGATGTTTACGGAACACCGAAGTTTTTCTTTTATCAGGCGGTGGTGCACCGCTCCGCAGGCGAGCAACGCGTGTATCGGCGCCTTGTTGCGCGCGACGTCCTTGTCCGACAGCACGATCAGGGAGACCTTGTCGTCTTTTACCGCGGCGATCACGTCGTCGCACAGGTTCTCTATTCCAACTTTCAGGTCGACGTCGGCCGGAAGGTTAAGCTCGAACAGCCGGTGCTTGTAGTCCGGGTCGTCTTGCTCGATAAGGGCTTGAAACTTGTATTCCGATAAAACCGGCGAGTCGATCACGATGCGTTTTGCGTTGTCCGCCTTTTCTTCGAACGGGGAACGTTCCGGGCCGATGCTGGTTTCCAGCGACATCACGATCTGCTCGCGCAGGGGGTCTATCGGCGGGTTTGTCACTTGAGCGAACTGCTGGCGGAAGTTGTCGGCGAGCAAGCGGGTTTTCTGCGACATCACCGGCAACGGCGTGTCGTCCCCCATTGAACCGACGGCTTCCTGGCCGGCTTCGGCAAGGACGCGAATCACCTGGTCTTTTTCCTCGAAAGTGACGCCGAACATCTTTTCGTAGACCGCCAGCGTATCTTGCGCCGGTGCCGGAGAAAGAGGCGGTGCGTTTGCCGGGGTCGTTATTTTGCGCGTGCCGTTTTCGAGCCAGTGGCGGTAGGGGTGGCGGTTTTTGAGTTTCTCGTCTATCGCCTGCGGCAACAGCAGCTCGCCGGTTTCGGTGTCGACCGCCAGCATCTCGCCGGGCTTGAGTCTTCCTTTCGTCACCACTTGGTCGGGGCGGTAATCGTGGACGCCGATTTCCGAGGCGAGTGTCATGCAACGGTCGGCGGTAATGACGTAACGCGCGGGACGCAGCCCGTTGCGGTCCAGGATGCACCCGGCGTAACGGCCGTCGGTCAGGACGATCCCGGCCGGGCCGTCCCACGGCTCCATGGACATCGAGTGGTAGCGGTAGAAAGCGCGCAGTTCAGGGTCGAAGTGCTCGACGTTCTGCCACGCGGGGGGAATCAACAGGCGCATCGCGCGGAAAACGTCCATTCCGCCGGCGAGCAACACTTCGAGCATATTGTCCAGGCTGCACGAGTCGGAGCCTTCCATCGAGACCAGCGGAGAGAGTTCGCTCAGGTCGGGCAGTCCCGGGGCCCTTAGTTGGTGGGCGCGCGCGTTGGCCCAGTTGCGGTTGCCCTGAATGGTGTTGATTTCTCCGTTGTGGGCGAGAAACCGGAACGGTTGCGCAAGTTGCCACTGCGGCAAGGTGTTGGTCGAGAATCTCTGGTGAAAAACGCAGATCGAGGTTTCGAGCCGTTTGTCGTTCAAGTCTTCATAGAACACCGGCAGGTTCTCGGGCATGACCAGGCCCTTGTAGGTAACGGTGCGCGACGACAGACCGGTGACGTAGAACGCGTCGTCGCTTTTCGCAACTTCGATTTCCGCGCGCCGCCGCGCGATGAAGAGTGCGCGTTCGAAAGCCGCGACGTCGTCGTTGTCGGCGTTGACGAACAGCTGCTCGACCCGCGGCATCGAGCTCAGGGCTTCCTCGCCGCAAGCTTGCGGATTGACCGGCACTTTGCGCCACCCCGCGGGTTGCAGACCTTGCTCTTGCAAAGCCGCCGCCAGCGCCGTCTTGCTCGCTTCGGCGGGCGCCGTCTCCCGGTTGAGGAACACCGTGCCGACCGCGAACAGCCCGCCGGTTCTTATCCCCGCCTCTTCGGCTTTCGCCCGCATGTAATCAACGGGCATTTTGAGCAGCAGGCCGCAACCGTCGCCGGTTTTGCCGTCGGCGGCGATTGCTCCCCGGTGGGTCAGGCGCTCCAGCGATTTGACCGCGGTCGTCACCAGCCGATGTCCGGCGCGACCGTCCATATTGGCGATTAATCCGAAACCGCAGCTGTCTTTTTCGAAAGCGGGAAGGTAAAGACCTTTTTCAACGAGTTTGCGCACCATCGTCTTATCTGCGTCCGTTGGTTATTTACGGCATAAAAAGAAGCGGGATTATAGCACGCGACGCACGGGTCGAAGGGTCTTTGCGCCGTGCTCACGGCGGCGATCAGGAGCGGTGAAGGTTTTTGAGAAACCCTGAGATTTGTTCTCGGGAAACGTCGCTGCTGACGAACGCTTCGCCGATTCTTTTCAGCAGCACCAGACGATATTCGCCGTCAAGGTTTTTTTTGTCGCGCGCCATGAGGTCCAGCAAATCGTCAACCTCGATCTCCGGCGGAATCTGACGCGGCAGATTGGCGCGTTCGAGCAGGGAAGACACCTTGTCAACCTCCGCGTTCCCGACGTATCCGAGCTTGCGCGACAGGGCGACGGCGAGCAACAGCCCGCAACCGACCGCCTCGCCGTGCAGCCAACGCCCGTAGCCCGCGGCGGTTTCGATGGCGTGCCCGAACGTGTGCCCGAGGTTCAGAAGCATCCGATAGCCGCTGCTTTCGCGCTCGTCTTTTGCGACGACCCGGGCCTTGATTTCGCACGAGCAGGAAATGGCGAGGGTCAGTGTGTCGGCGTCACGTGCCATCAACGAATCCACGTTGTCTTCGAGCCAGCCGAAAAAGTCGGCGTCGAAGATCATGCCGTATTTGATGATTTCGGCGACGCCCGCGGAAAAATGTCTCGGCGGCAAAGTTTCGAGCACGTCAAGCGCGATTGCGACGGCGCGCGGTTGGTAGAAAGCGCCGATCATGTTTTTTCCGAGAGCGTGGTTGACGCCGGTTTTGCCTCCGACCGACGAGTCCACCTGTGCCAGCAACGTCGTCGGTATCTGCACGAAGTCAACGCCGCGCTGGTAACAAGCGGCGGCAAAGCCGGTGACGTCGCCGACGACGCCGCCGCCGAGCGCGACCAACGTCGTGTTTCTCCCTGCGCCGGCTTCGAGCAACCGGGTGCAGATCAATTCAAACGTGGCGAGCGTCTTGTGTTCCTCGCCCGCGGGCAGCACGACGTCCAAGCTTGGTGCCCGCGGCAGGGCCGCGTGAACCGCCTGCAGATACAGCGGCGCGACCGTCTCGTCGGTGACGACGACGATACGGGGGCTGCGGATGCGTCGTTTGAGAACGTCGGAGACCGCGGCGAGGTCGGCGCCGACGTGTATCGGGTAGGCGCGCTCGCCGAGGGCGATTTCCAAGGTCTTCAGAAGCTCAGGCATCGTTGTTGCAGGCGGCGATGATTTCATCGGCGACGTCGTGCACGTTCTTGTCGTCGACGTCGATGGTGACGTCCGCAATTTGCCGGTAGCGTTTCTCGCGTCGGCGGCCGAGCTCTTCCAGCGTCGCGCGCTTGTCGCCGTGTTTCAGCAAAGGTCGCTCCCGGTCGTCCGCGATTCGCTCAAGTTGGGCGGCGACGCCGGTTTTGAGATAAACCACCGTTCCGCGTTCGCTCAGGCACCGTCGGTTCTCTTCAGCCAAGATCGCACCGCCGCCGGTTGCCAGCACGATGCCGTCTTTTTTCGTCAGCTTCGCTATCAGCTCGGCCTCGTATTCCCGAAATTTCTTTTCTCCTTCGCGCGCAAAGATATCGGCGACCGACAAGCCCGTGCGCCGTTGCACGGCTTCGTCGCTGTCGAAGAACTCACGGCCGAGGCGTTCGGCGACGTGCCTGCCCACCGTGGTTTTTCCGCAGGCCATCGGGCCGACCAGGAATATGTTGGGCGCGAACGCCATCGTCCTTAAGAGCAACCCCGTCGGTAAAAGTTTGCCGGTGTTAACGCGGCTCAGATGATACCCGTGTTTCGGTTGTCGCATCCGGATTTTTCGGGGGGAGTGGTTTTGGGAAATCGCCTCCCGGCTTGCCTGAGCGTGATAAAATGCCGATATATCGAGAATTTAAAGCGTCAGAGGTTTCCGCCGTCAGGTGTTTTCCCGCGTTGTGCGAAAAATCTTTTTTGTCCTGTTCGGCCTGTTTTTGATCGCGGTCGTTTCGGTGGTCGGCGCTTATCTTTACGTCGCGTCCGAACTGCCCTCGGTTGCCGACCTCAAGAATATCCAGTTGCAGACCCCGTTGCGCGTCTATACGCGCGACGCCCGCCTGATCGGTGAGTTCGGGGAGAAACGGCGCATTCCGGTGGCGGTGACCCAAGTGCCGCCGTTGATGGTGGACGCTTTTCTGGCATCGGAAGACGACCGCTTCTTCGAGCATCCCGGCGTGGACTACGAAGGTCTGTTGCGTGCCGCCGTGAAGTTGGTTGAAACCGGGGAGAAAAAACAGGGCGGCAGCACGATCACGATGCAGCTTGCGAGGAATTATTTCCTGACCAGCGAGAGGACTTACAAGCGCAAGATCAAGGAGATATTTCTGGCGCTGCTGATAGAACGGAGATTCAGCAAGAATGAGATACTCCAGTTGTATCTGAACAAGATATTCCTGGGGCATCGAGCATACGGCGTCGGCGCCGCGGCCGAGGTCTACTACGGCGCCGGCGTAGAGGATCTGAAGTTGGCGCAGATTGCGATGATCGCGGGTTTGCCCAAGGCGCCGTCCATATACAACCCTCTGAGCAATCCGTCGCTTGCGCTCAAGCGCAGGGATTACGTGCTCGACCGTATGCTCGAGCTGAAGAAGATCACGCCGGCCGAGCACGTCGCGGCCGTCGGCGAAGGCATCACGGCGAAGCGGCACGGGGCGGTGGCCGAGGTCGAGGCTCCTTACGTCGCCGAGATGGCCCGTCAGGAGGCGGTCGAGAGATTCGGCGACGACGCCTACACCGGAGGTTATGAAATTTATACGACGCTCGACGAGAAGTTGCAGATCAGCGCTGACCGAGCCGTGCGCAAAGCGTTGATCGAGTACGACGTGAGGCACGGTTATCGAGGGCCCGAAGCCCGTCTCGGAAGCGACGCCGTCGCCGGTAGGGAGGAAGCGGTCGCGGCGCTCAAGGATTTCCAGGAGCTGGGAGGCTTGTTGCCGGCGGTGGTGACCGAAGTACGAAACAGCACTTTCAGCGTGATTGCGAAGAACGGTTCGGCGATTGCGTTGGGGCCCGAGGCGTACAGCTGGGCGCGTCGTTACATAGACCACGATCGGCGAGGCGTCTCTCCGGGGTCGGCGCACGACGTCGTCTCGGCGGGCGACGTCGTGCGCGTCGTCGAGGGCAAGGATGGGTGGAGACTCAGGCAACTGCCGGACGTCGGCGGGGCGCTTGTCGCGCTGGAGACCGGCACCGGCGCGATAATCTCCCTCAGCGGCGGCTTTGATTTTGCCCTGAGCAAATTCAACCGCGCGGTGCAAGCCAGACGCCAGCCCGGTTCAAGTTTTAAGCCGTTCATTTACTCGGCGGCGTTGGCTCATGGTTATACGCCCGCGACTATCGTCAATGATTCTCCCGTCGTGTTCACCGACGTCCGCACCAGCCTCGATTGGCGCCCGGCGAACTACAGCGGCAAGTTCTTCGGCCCCACCCGCTTGCGCGAAGCGTTGAAACATTCACGCAATCTCGTTTCGATCAGGCTGGTCGACGACGTGAGCGTGCGTAAAACGCTTGACTACATACTGCGATTCGGCTTCGAGCGCGCCGACCAACCTTACAACCTGACGCTTGCTCTCGGCTCAGGTACTGTGACGCCGCTCAAGTTGGCACGCGCGTTTGCGGTTTTTGCAAACGGCGGCTCGCAGGTGGAGCCCTATCTGATCGACGAGATTCGCACCGCGGGGGAGCGGGTGTACAAAGCCGAGCCGCCCGCGGTTTGCGCCGAAGATTGCGACCCGCAACAGAGCGATGCCTTGGATTTGGCGGTCGCCGTTGACGCGCCCTCGACGTGGACGTCGCCTCCGTCGAACTACGTTGAGAGAATTATTCCTTCGGACGTCGCGTACCAGGTCAACAGCATGTTGCGCGACGTCATCCGCGGCGGAACCGGCCGTCGCGCGCGCGTGCTCGGACGTTCCGACCTGGCGGGTAAGACCGGCACCACCAACGACCAACGCGACGCTTGGTTCAGCGGCTTCAGCCGCGACGTCACGTGCACGACTTGGGTCGGCTTTGACGATCACCGCCCCCTGGGGCGCTATGAGACCGGCAGCAGGGCGGCGTTGCCGATGTGGATCGAATTCATGAAAACCGCGCTCAAGGACAAACCGGAACGCTCTTATTTCAAGCCCGCCAACGTGGTCACCGCGCGGATTGACCCCGAGACCGGGCTGCTTGCGCACCCGAGTGCCGAAGACGCGATCGTCGAGACGTTTCGTTCCGAGTATTTGCCGAAAGAAGTTGCCGGCGTTTCTTCCGAGGCCGGCGGCGAGAAGCAAAAGCCCATAGAAAAGATATTTTGAGATCGCAAGAGATGAGCGCGATTCCCCGCATCCTTCACCAGACCTGGAAAGACGGCAATCTGCCGCGTGACCTGAAGCGGTTCCGGAAAACCTGGCTGGACTTTCATCCGGACTGGGAGCACAGGTTGTGGAGCGACGAAGACAACCGAGCGTTGTTGGCGGAACACTACGCGTGGTTTCTGCCGGTCTATGACGATTACCCGCGGAACATCATGCGGGTTGACGCGGTCAGGTATTTCATTCTGCACCGTTTCGGCGGCGTGTACGCCGATCTTGATCTTGAATGCTTGCGTTCCATTACCCCTCTGCTCGAAGGGAAGCAGCTTGTCGTCGGCTGCGAACCGCCTCAGCATCTTGACCAGCACGACGTCGCAAAGCGCGGGGATTTCGGGAAGATACTGTGCAACGCTTTCATGGCGTCGGTGCCGGACGATCCGTTCTGGGAACACGTCACCCGCGCTTTGCCGGCTTACGCTGATGCAACCGATCCGCTGTCGGCGACCGGGCCGTTCTTTCTGACCCGAGCTTACGAGTCTTATGCGGACAAATCAGCGGTTTCGATCGAGTCTCACGAGGTGCTCTATCCTTTGGGCAAGGAAGCGGTCAGCGCGCGGCGCAAGCGCGAGCTGCGTGAACGCGCGTACACGGTTCACCACTGGCGCGGTTCGTGGTGGAGCGGTGCTTATACCCCGAAAGCGATTGCACGCGGCGTCACGAATAAGTTCAAGAACGCTTTTTGCGCGGCCCTCGGTCGCGCGAGACCGTGGCTTCGTCGCGCGCGCGTTTTGGTGCGTCCGGACCAGGCGTTCCGTTACCTGTTGTACCTCAGCACGAGCTTGTCTTCGCGGGTTTCGACGGCGACTCCGCTTGAGGGGCCGGGTCAGATGTGGGTCAGCCGGACCTCCGGCGGAGATTGCGTCGCGCGTGCGCTGGTGGACCTCCGCTCGGCACGGGTGATGATTGAGAAGGCGGGGTACCCGTTGGTGTCGTGCCTGATGGTTACACGCGAGCGTTTCGCGCTCGCCCGGAGAGCGGTCGAATGCTTTCGCAAGCAAACCTATCCGAATAAGGAGCTGATTATCGTCAACGACGACCCGCGGGACGGTCTTGAGCAATGGGTCAATTCCTTGCGCGACCCGCAGATTCAATATCTGGCGCTTGCCGACGAAGGCAAGTCGTTGGGCGAGTTGCGGAAGCTGTCGTTGCAGAGCGCGCGCGGCGAATACGTGTCGCAGTGGGACGACGACGATCTGTCGCACCCGGAGCGCCTGATGATGCAGACGTCGGCGATGTTCGCGGTGCGTGCCGACGCCGCTTTTCTTCATCAGCAGATCTTGTGGCGTCCCGACCGCAGACGCCTCGGCGTTTCGGCGCACGGACTGTTGGAGAACACGATGATCGCGCGGAAGGATCACGTCGGTGAATACCGAGCATTGAAGAAAGGCGAGGATACGCCACTGTGCCGTGACTTGATTAAGGAGACCGACGTCGTCCTGTGTGACGCGCCTGATCTGTACGTCTACGTGTTTCACGGCGGGAACGCTTGGGACGAGGAACACTTTGAAAAGATTTGGCGGGACTGCCGAATTCAGTACAAAGGAAGCGACTACGACCGCGTTTTGAAAGGTCTGCGTGAAGACTTGGGTATCGCGCTCGATGATCCGGCGCCTGCGTTCGTCGAGCGCGTTGAACCTGCGCCTCCCGTGCCCGCGGTC
Source organism: uncultured Chromatiales bacterium (assembly GCA_964347615.1). Taxonomy (GTDB): domain Bacteria; phylum Pseudomonadota; class Gammaproteobacteria; order Poriferisulfidales; family Oxydemutatoraceae; genus CAYFZO01. The sequence continues at coordinate 22,811 of CAYFZO010000003.1, read as the reverse complement.
GGCACGCCGAAGGTTTTGGTGCTGACGCCGGTGAAGAACGGGGCCGAGCACCTGCAGCGATTCATGCGGAACCTCGACGCCGCGACGTACCCGAAAGACAGGCTGTCTTTGGCGTTCCTCGAAAGCGACAGCGACGACGGTAGTTACGCCGCACTCGAGGCGGCACTGCCGAGGCTCCGCGAGAAGTATTCGAACGTTCAGCTGTTCAAACGCGACTTCGGTTATCGCGCTTCCGCTCCCAGATGGGCAATCGGTGAGCAGTTTACGCGCCGTTCGATACTTGCCAGAAGCCGCAATCTGCTGCTGTATTCGGCGTTGCGCGACGAAGAGTGGGTGTTATGGATGGACGTTGATTTGTTGCGTTGGCCTGCTGACTCGATCGAGCGGCTGTTGGCGGCGGGCGAGGACGTCGTTGTGCCTCATTGCATCAAGCCCGACGGTGAAACGTTTGATCTCAACACTTTCGTATTGAGCGAAAACGCCGAGGAGCTCGACTGGTCCAGGTACGTTTGTGACGGTATTTTGCAGCCCCCCGTCGGATACGGCAGACGCTATCTTGGTGAGTTCAGGCATTTGGAACGAGTCGAGGTTGACGGTGTCGGCGGCACCATGCTGCTGGTCAGGGCAGACCTTCATCGTCAGGGTCTGACGTTTCCCGCGTACGTCTACGATTACTATATTGAAACCGAAGGTCTCGCCAGAACGGCAAAAGAACTGGGTTATAAGCCCTGCGGTTTGCCGAACTTGACCATAGTTCACAAATAACGTTTTAGGGAGGATTTTTGGATGTACGAACTTTTGAGGTGGTATTTGCGCAGATATAGGGCAGGTTTGTATAAAAGAGATATCTGCGACGGGATCAAACGCGGCAAAATCGTGTGGAAGTACGCGAAAACCTTCTCGCAAGATCTTACGTTGGCTTCCCGCGAAAGAAACGGGCGGGCTTGGGTTAGTTTGGTACACCGGGATAAATACGCTATGCGTGCGTTGGTTGATCTTGATTCGGCGCAAGCGTTGCTTGAGGAGCGCGGGTATCCGCTGGTGTCTTATCTGATGCCGACGTGCGATCGTTTTTCGTTGGCGCAAAGAGCGGTTGAGTGCTTTCGCAAGCAAACCTACCCGAATAAGGAACTGGTGATTGTTGACGACAACGTGGACGAAGACTTGGGGCGTTGGGTTGGTTCTTTGCACGATTCACGGATCAGGCACGTCGGCGTGAGAGGCGAGGAGAAGAAGTTGCTGGGTGTGTTGCGAAATATAGCGCTTCAGCATGCTCGAGGTGAATACATCGCCCTTTGGGACGACGACGATTTATCGCATCCGGATCGCGTGACGTTGCAGATGCAGCTGATGTTCACGCTGGGTGCGGACGGTGCTTTCCTGAATTCGGAGACGCTGTGGTGGCCTGCTCGAAAGTGGTTGGTGGAAATGGAGCGCAATCCTCGTAAACACAGCCCGTCTCAAGCCCCTTGCGATTTCTGGGAAAATACAATGGTTTTAAGGAAAGACAAGATGGAGGGATGGCCTAATATAAGAAGGAGCGTTGACGGGGTATTGTGCGCACAAATCTTTCCGAAGATAGACGTCGTTTTATGCAGTACTCCGGGATTGTATTTGCGCTTGTTGCACGGCAAGAATCTTTGGGATGCAGATCATTTCAGATCTTTGCTGTATCTGTCTGGTAAAACCCGATACACGGGCCGTAAGTACAGTCGTGCCTTGGGCAGATTAAGCAAAGAGCTGGGTATTGAGCTCGACGGCACGGAACCGAGCGGATATTCCTAGGGGAAACGGCGGACGGCTTGCCGGCGCGGTGAAATGCTCCCTTTATACGCCTTGCAGTTTGCCGAACGCGGCTTTGGTTTGTGTTCGGCAGGCGCCTTACAAGGTTGTTGCGGAAACGGTTTGCCCGCGCTTGCCGAATTGACGTACTGCTTCGATCAAGACCGAGACGTTTTCCGGCGGCACGGCGGGGGTGATGCCGTGGCCGAGGTTGAACACGTGCCCGGTTCCGCTCCCGAAGTCGTCTAAGATTCTGCGGGCTTCTTTCCTGATCGCCTCGGGCGGCTTGTGCAACACCGCGGGGTCCAGGTTGCCTTGCAATGCCACCCGGTCGCCGACGCGCCGGCGTGCTTCGCCGATGTTGACGGCTTGGTCCAGACCCAGCGCGTCGCACCCGCTTTCGGCCATCTCTTCCAGCCACCGTCCCTTGCTCTTTGTGAAAAGGATGCGCGGTATCACGTCTTCTCCGTGCACGCGTTCGAGCTTCTCGACGGCTTTTTTCGTCGGCTCCAGCGAGAACGCGGAATAGCGATCGTCGGGCAGTATTCCGCCCCAAGTGTCGAATATCATCACGCACTGCGCGCCCGCCTCGATTTGCGCGTTCAGATGCGCCGCTACGGCGGCGCTGAGTTCTTTCAGCAGTGCGTCAAGCAGCTCCGGCCGTTCGTTCAGCATGGCCTTGATGACGTTGAAATCGCGGTTTGCCGCACCTTCGACCATGTAGACGGCGAGTGTCCACGGGCTGCCGGTGAAGCCGATTAACGGCACCTTGCCGCCGAGTTCTCGCCGCACCAATCGAATCGCCTCAAGGACGTAAGCGAGGTCGTCTTCTGGCACCGGTTGGCGCAGGGCGAGTAACGTTTTCTCGTCACGCACCGGCGTCTTGAATCTTGGCCCTTGGTTTTCGACGAACCTCAGGTCCAAGCCCATCGCTTCCGGAATCGTCAGGATGTCCGAGAAGATGATCGCTGCGTCAAGGTCGAAACGTTCAAGCGGTTGCAAGCTTACCTGGCACGCGAGCTCGGGTGTTTTGCAAAGCGTCAGGAAATCTTTCGCCCGTGCGCGCACTTTGCGGTATTCCGGCAGATAGCGGCCGGCTTGGCGCATGATCCAAATCGGCGTTGTGTCAACGGGCTGCCGCAATAAGGCCCGGATCAGGCGGTCGTTTTGCAGCGTCGCCACGGCGGGGCTTCGGGTCACAGGTTCAGATAATCAAGGATGCCTTCCGCCGCCTGCCGGCCCTCGAACACGGCGGTTACGACCAAGTCGGCGCCTCTGACCATGTCGCCGCCGGCAAATACCTTGGGGTTGGTGGTCTGGAATTTGTAAAGCGCATCGGTTGCGTCGGCGTTTACGACGACGCGGCCGTCGTCTCGGGTGTCGATCTTGAAATCCGAAAACCACGGGGCGGGGCTTGCCCTGAAACCGAAAGCGATGATGACGCGGTCCGCCGTTATCACTTCTTCGCTGCCGGCGACCGGTTCGGCGCGCTTGCGCCCCCGGCTGTCCGGTGCGCCGAGTTTTGTTTCGGCCAGCCTGACGCCTTCGACTTTGCCGTCGCCGATGATCTCGGTCGGTTGCCGGTTGAACACGAAAGTGACGCCTTCCTCTTTTGAGTTTGAGACCTCACGCCGCGACCCCGGCATGTTTTCTTCGTCGCGGCGGTACACGCAGTGGACCGAAGCCGCTTGCTGACGTGCCGCCGTGCGGTTGCAGTCCATCGCGGTGTCGCCGCCGCCGAGAACGACGACGCGTTGCCCTTTCATGTCGATGAACTCAGACCGGTCGTTCGTGTAGCCCATTTCGCGGTGGATGCTCGACAGCAGATATGGCAACGCCTCATGGACGCCTTCCAGGGTCTCTCCGGGAAAACCGCCCCGCATCGCAGTGTACGTGCCCATGCCGAGGAACACGGCGTCATACTCGTCCAGCAGCCGCTCGAACGGAAGGTCTTTCCCGACTTCCGTCCGTAAGCGGAACTCGACGCCCATGTCTTCCATGATTGCACGTCTCCTCAAGACCACTTCCTTTTCAAGCTTGAACGGCGGAATACCGAAAGTCAGCAACCCGCCTATTTCCGGGTAGCGGTCAAACACCACGGCTTTGACCCCGTTTCTGGTCAGCACGTCGGCGCAAGCGATGCCGGCCGGGCCGGCGCCGACGATGGCGACCCGCTTGCCGGTTTGCTTTACGCGCGAGAGGTCGGGCCGCCAGCCAGCCTTGAATGCTTCATCGGTGATGTACTTTTCCACCGCCCCGATGGTGACTGCGCCGAAGCCGTCGTTTAAGGTGCACGCCCCTTCGCAAAGGCGGTCTTGAGGGCAGATGCGTCCGCAGATCTCAGGCAGCGAGTTGGTTTCATGGCACATCTCCGCCGCCTGAAGCAATTTGCCCTCTTGAACCAGTTTCAGCCAATCGGGGATGTAGTTATGGACCGGGCACTTCCATTCGCAGTAGGGGTTTCCGCAACCGAGACAACGCGCCGACTGTTGCGCGGCTTGCTCCGGGTCGAACTGCCCGTATATTTCCCGATGGTCGTGCAGGCGGACGTGAACCGGCGTGATTTTCGGGTCTTGTCGCGGTGATTTCAGGAAGTGCAGCGGATCCGGCATCGTTCTACAGCGCCTCGGAAGCTAAAGCTCCATGATAACAAGGCTTGTATCTGCGTCAGTTTTTGCGTCGCCAACCTGCACGCCGCCGGGCGGAACGGGTGCAAAGTACATGGCTTCGGCGGAAGAGCGTCTTGTGGTTGGTTGCCGGGGAGGCGGTGAGAGGGGATTTCAGCGACGGCGGTTGTTGCGGTACGGCATCATGCTGCTCATTCTGCGCCGACGCTGACGTTTGACGGCGGCGGCGGCCTTGCGTTTGCGCACCGTGGTTGGTTTTTCGTAGTACTCGCGTTTCCTGACTTCCGTGAGAACGCCGGCTTTTTCGCACGATCTGCGAAAGCGTCTGAGAGCCACGTCAAAGGGCTCGTTTTCTTTTATTTTTACTCCGGGCATTGTTGCTTCCGGCGTGACGCCGTTTTCTTCAGGGATGGGGATTATACCGGCGACGTCGCCGGATGCAATACGTTGTATGGGCGCGCCGTGTTGTGCGTCTGCATTCTCGACCGGGCGGTTGCGGGGTCCTGCGGGGAGGTGAGCCGGTTGTTTCAGGGAGCGGCGCCCGTGCTTGCGCCGCAGCGGATACGATTGCGGGCGGCGTTGCGAACCCGACGTCCGCCCGGCGTTCGGTTCGGCACCCCGTATAATCAATGCTCGTTGGCCGACCACGGAGCGCCAGCGGTTGTTATGCCGGACGTCATTCCCTCGGATTCCGTGGGGCTCGTTGAACCCCGCGACGCAAGAATTCAGCGCGAGTTGCCGCTGGATTGCGGACGCAGCTTGCCGGAATTCACTCTTTCATACGAGACCTACGGGGAGCTGAACGCAGACAAGACAAACGCGATCCTGGTCTGCCACGCATTGTCCAGCGACCAGCACGCGGCGGGCTACCACTCAATGGAGGACAAGAAACCGGGGTGGTGGGACGTCTGTATCGGGCCCGGGAAACCGTTCGACACAAACGAGTTCTACGTGGTGTCACCGAACAACATCGGCGGTTGCAAGGGCAGCACCGGGCCGAACACGATCAACCCGGAAACCGGAAAGCTGTACGCCGCGGACTTTCCGATTATCACCGTCGAGGACTGGGTCAGAAGCCAATGCTATCTGGCCGATGAGATCGGCATTGAACGCTGGGCCGCGGTCGTCGGCGGCAGCCTCGGCGGTATGCAAGCGATGCAGTGGGCGATAGATTATCCCGACAAGCTGCGCCACGCCGTGATTATCGCCGCCGCGTCGAAATTGTCGGCTCAAAACATCGCTTTTAACGAAGTAGCCCGCCAAGCGATCGTTTCCGACCCCGATTTCAAGGACGGGTATTACTACGCAAACGGGCAGCCGCGCAAAGGCTTGATGCTGGCGCGCATGCTCGGACACATTACCTATCTGTCGGACCGCGCCATGCGCAAGAAGTTCGGTCGCGAGCAGAGGGAAGACAAGCTCAGCTTCGGATTCGACGTTGATTTTCAGGTTGAGAGCTACCTACGTTATCAAGGAGAGTCTTTCGTTGATCGCTTCGACGCAAACACGTATCTGCTGATGACCAAGGTGCTTGATTATTTTGACCCGGCTGCGGACTACGGCGACGATTTGTCGTCGGCGTTTGCGGCGACCGCCGCGAAGTTTCTGGTGCTTTCATTCACGACCGACTGGCGTTTCGCGCCTGAGCGCTCGCGTGAGGTTGTTGAGGCGTTGCTGGCGGCCGGCAAGTCGGTCAGTTACGCCGAGGTGGAGACGGCGGACGGACACGACGCGTTTCTGAAACCGATTCCCCAATATCTGGCGGTGTTACGCGCGTACATGGAACGCGTCAGCGCGGAGGTCGGAAGTGCGGGCTGACTTGGAGATTATCCGAGAGTGGGTCAAGCCCGGCTCGAGCGTCCTCGATTTGGGTTGCGGCGACGGCGCCTTGCTGAGCAACCTTGCCGAGACGCGCGCCGTCGAAGGCATCGGGCTTGAAATAGACGTGGACAACGTCGTGCGTTGCATCGAGCGTGGCGTGAGCGTCATTCAAGCCGACCTCGATGAGGGATTGTCCGGTTATTTCAAACGCCGTCGTTTCGACTACGTCGTGATGACCCAGACCCTGCAAGCGGTGCACCACCCGGCGCGACTGCTTGACGACATGCTGGAGACGGGCAAAGAAGGCATCATCACCTTTCCCAATATGGGGTACTGGAAAAACCGGTGGCAGTTGCTCTTCGAGGGGGCGATGCCGATGACCAAAGCGCTGCCTGAAACCTGGTTCGATACCGAAAACATTCATCTCTGTACGCTTAAGGACTTCGAAAACCTGTGCCGCAAAAGCGGCATGCGCGTGCTCGACCGCGCGGCGGTGGATTACGCGCATCGCGGCAGCTTCGGCATACGTCTGGCGCCGAACCTGATGGGAGAAATCGCATTGTACCGGGTCACCCGAGGTTGAACCTCGGTCGCCGGGGAGAACCAGGACGGACGACTTTCCGCCCGGTCAGTTTTCTTTTTCTCGGACGCGGTGCTTGGCCCGGATGAAGCGCACGTGCGGCACGTGCAGCAGTTCGGCAATCTTGCGCACCTGATGCTCTTCGTGGCAGTCGAGTTTGCCGTCGGCGTATGCGACCGCCCATAGATCTTCGATCAACTTGGTCTTTTCGTTCAGATCCATACCATCGTTGATTACCCTCAGGTAGTCGTGCAAGGACACGCTGCTCTTACGTTCGACCAGCGCGTCGTGGACCAGTGCGTCGGCTTCGGCTTCGCTCAGCCGATGGCGTTGCGCCAGTCTCGCGGTCGCCGCCTCGAGTTCTCGCGGGTCGGTCTCGAAGTCGGCGTGGCTTATTTCCACCAGGAGCACCGCGTTCGCCAGTTGCAGGAAGTGCACCGCGCGGTCTTCGGTCGTTCGCTCCGCAGCGAGAAGGCTTTTGAATTTGTCGAGTAAGCTCATCCGAACTCGGGTTTAAGCCATGGATTTCATCAGGTAGCTCTTGCCGTCGTGTCCGCTGAAGTAAACGTCGATCAGCGGATGGTTTATCCGCTTGAATTCGGTGCAGTGCTGGAGGTTTCTCTCGGCGACGTAGGTGGTCGTCGCACCGCGACCGTCAACCAGCACGTGGTACCATGGCTGATCTTTCGGGGGGCGGCTTTTGGCGACGGTCTCGTACCATTCGTCGGTGCCCGTGAAGACCGGGTCCACGTTGTAAATCACCCCGTAGTAGTCGAACAACTTATGCTTGACGATTTCGCCGATGCAAAAACGAGCGGTGCTGACTTCCACTTTGTCCTCCGTGTTTCTCCGTTTCATCCCGGGGTTTGTTCGTATCGCGGCGATTATAACTTGGTGTTCCGTGCCTCGTCATTTATAATACCGCCCGTTTTGCATCCAACCACGAGGTTAGCATGAGCCATTCGGGAAACCATTTCGGGAATATACCGGTTCGCGTTGAGCCGGGCTTGAAACTCACGTCCGAGAATAAATGCGGGTTTTGCACCAACAGCAAATGTTGCCATTATGTGACGCAGGCGATTGACGCGCCGAGAAGCAAGGAAGATTTCGAACATCTGCTGTGGCAGGTTTCCCACGGCAACGTGAAAGTCTATAAGGACAACGAAGGATGGTGCTTGTTGTTTGAAACGTCGTGCATGCACCTGCGTCCCGGCGGCCTGTGCGGCATTTACGAGCAGCGCCCCCAGATTTGCCGCGACTATTCCAACGACTACTGCGAATTTGACGCACCCGCCGAAGACGGGTTCGACCTGTACTTCCCGGATTACGAGTCGTTGCTGAAGTACTGTAAGAAGCGATTCAAGCGCTGGACCCGGGGCTAGGCAGTGTCTTCTTCGCCTGCGCCTTTTGACTTGGAGGCGTTGCTTGCGCGCGTGGTCGAGATTGCGGAAGAGGCCGGTGCCGGGATCCGCCGGATATACCGGCGGGACTTTCAGGTCGAGTACAAGGACGACCGATCGCCGCTGACCGAAGCCGATCTGTTTTCACACCGGACGATTTCCCGGGAGCTCGCGCGACTCGAGCCGAGCCTGCCGATATTGTCTGAAGAGAGCGCCGACGTTGCTTTTTCCGAACGTCGCGCTTGGGAACGTTATTGGCTGGTTGATCCGCTCGACGGCACACGCGAGTTTGTCAATAGACGCGATGACTTCACGGTCAACGTTGCTTTGATTCATCGGCAACGGCCGGTTCTGGGGGTCGTCTACGTGCCGGTCGAGGAAAGCTGCTACATGGCGACGCTGGGCAGCGGTGCGCGCAAGCGCGAGAAGGACGGTTGTGAGCGGATAATCCGCGCGCGCAACGACGCGCAAGGGGAACCCGTCATCGCGGTCAGCACGTCGCACGCCGGCGCCGACACCGAGGCGTTTCTCGGCAAAATAGGCCGCCATCATTTGGTGCGGCGCGGCAGTCTGATCAAATGCTGCTTGATTGCCGAAGGCAAAGCGGATTTTTACCCGCGGTTCGGCAAGACCTGTGAATGGGATACCGCCGCCGGACAGTGCATACTCGAGGAAGCCGGCGGCGCCTTGACGGACTTCTCCGGCAAGCCCCTGCTCTACAATACGAAAGAATCATTGATCAACCCTCCGTTTGTCGCCTGCGGGCCGGCGGCGCCGGATTGGAGCACCCACGTGTGAAGCAGGCTGGTTCAGTCTTACGGACGGCGGTCGCAACGAGGCAGATTCACGCCGTTGGTCTTTGACCTCAATGGTTCTTCAGGTAATGGAGCAAGGCCCTACGTTCATCGTCGTCGGGGATTTTGATTTGCATCGGAGTTCCGGGCGCGAACGCTTCGGGGTCTTTGAGGAAAAGCGAGAGGTTTTCGCGGGTCCATTTTTGTGACGACCTGGCTTGCAACCCAGGCGAGTAACTGTATCCCGCCTTTGCCGCAATTCGGCCGTTGTAAATATCGTGCAGGTTGGGCCCTATGCCGTGCGGTGCGTCCGGGTTGAGGCTGTGGCATCCGGCGCACTTGAAAAACAGCCGTTCACCGGCCTCGGCGATGGTCTCGTCCTTATTCGGCAAGGTATCTGCCGGGCGCAGCCGAATCAGGTGTTGATCTCTGGTCAAGATGAAAATTTCTCCGTTCGGGGTTTCCGTCGGGTCGCCGATTCTATGACCTATTCTTATGGGTTCGCTGTAGATGACGCGGTCTTCGTGCAGCTGTAGGCGAAACAACGTTCTGGCTCTAAGCGAACCGACCAGCAAATTGCCTTTCCACGTGGGGAATAAGTCTTGTTCGACTCCGATGAGGTTGGATACGCCGATGGAAGGCGTCCAGACGAAAGCAGGTTGTTCATAGCCGTCGTGTCTGTTCTGGTGCGGACTCGGCGGCCAAATCTTCTTACCGGGGTCTCCTATTCCGTATACCACGTGCGGCCAGCCGTAATTCTTGCTTTCTTCTATTTTGTTCAGTTCGTCTCCGCCGTGCGGTCCGTGTTCCGTCTCCCACGTGGGGCCGTTCGGTGCACGATACAGCCCTTGCGGGTTGCGATGTCCCAGGGAGAACAGTTCGGCTTGGCCGCTGCGGCGGTTTATCTTCAGGATTTTTCCATAAGAGACGCTTCGGTCTTGAGGGAAATTCTTGCTGGCTCTTGTATCAGATCCGTGGTCGCCGGTTGAAGACGGCAGGCGGGTGTCATCGTCCGAGCCGGGAGCCGGGGTTACGGTGTCAAATCCATGGTCGCCGGCTGAAAACAGCAGGGAGTTTTCGTCCAGTCCGATAATTCTTCCGCCGGCTTGGTTCCCTTTAAATTTGCTGATATCGCGCAAGGAAAAGCAAGGAACGGTTTCATAAAGCGTTTTCCACTGCGGAGGAGTATCTTTCAGCAAAATGGAAACGTCGCCAACCAGTTTCGAGATTCTTAACGTAAAGCATTCCTTTTCCACGTTCCAGAAATGATGACTGACGTACAAGACCCGCACTTCGTTTTCGACGTCGGTGTACAGGTCGTTGACTGTAAACCAATGCCTGAGAATATTTTTATTTTGTCTGGATGAGTCCAATTCATGGTGGTTGATGGGAAAGACGGCGGATAGTTTTTTCAGGTAAAGATCTTCATCGGGAGTGCCCGCTCTTTGCTTCAAGGTAAGGTGGTATATGTTTCCGAAGCGGGTGATCAGCAAAAAGTTTTTGTCGTCGAGGGCACTGATGTGCGCGGGGAATTCTCCTTCAAGGTGTACAGTGCGCATCGGGACTTGCATGTAATACCGCGTCACATTGAGGTTATAGAAAATCGTGGAGATTCGCCGGCTTTTCTTCTTGAATCTGCTTTCGGTGGGAGTTATTCGAGTGTCTTCAAAGTGCAAGGCCAGGTCTGAAATGATCTGCGGTTTTACGTACCAGCATAATGGCAAGGTCAGGAACAGCGCTATCGCCAGACCGCGTTGCAGGTTTCTCCACGTGGCTTGCGTTCTTTTGGAGTCGCAAAAGGCGATGAGGGTGACGACGGCGAGAAACAAGCCGGTCGAAGCCGCTATTTTATGAGCCTCCCCCAAGAAAAGCGCACTGTACGCAAGGAAAATGAACAGGGCTGTTACGATCGAATAGAGCAATAAATCTTTTTTTACGTTCAGTTTGCGGAAAATTAAGAGTGCAAAAGGAAATGAAAGCAACAAGACGAGTACCGAAGACAAGATTGATGGCAGGAGTGTGCGGTCTTTCGCTATACTTGAGAACAGATCTTCATACGCCAAGAGCAACGTGCCGAGGTGAGCTGAGAGAATCAACCCGAGATAAACGGTCTTGACGGCTAAGTTTTTCATCGAATCAAGCATGATTGGCTTAGGCGGTTCAATGATTGTCGTTGCTTTTTCGGTTCAGGCGACGGCGTCGCGCCCGAAGCGGGTCATAACCGTGAACGGGGTGGCCAGAGGTGGAATCGAACCACCGACACGAGGATTTTCAGTCCTCTGCTCTACCGACTGAGCTATCTGGCCGTGCTCCGGTCCGTCATTCTTCAGGGACGTATTCCTTGGGCTTTTCCGAACCTTCTCCAAACAGGAATTTTTCCATCTCTTTCTCGAGGAACTCGCGCGCTTTCGGGTCGACCGGGGTCAACCGGTATTCATTGATCAGCATGGTTTGGTGCTTGACCCACTCTTGCCACGCTTCTTGGCTGACGTGTTCGTAGATGCGCTGCCCTAATTCTCCCGGATAAGGCGGTCGTTCAAGCCCGGGGGCTTCTTTCTTCAATTTTTGGCATTGGACGGTGCGTTGCATCGTTTGTGTTTCCGCGGTTTTGCACGGCGCGGTCGAGTTGCGCCAGCAGTTTCCTGACCGGTGCCGGGACGCCGACGTCTTGAGCGTCGCGTATCTTACACCAAAAAACTTCGTCTCTTTCCGAGATTTGCAGCGGCGTCCGGCGGCAATGCACCGCGACGGGTTCGACGTTGAGTTTGAAGTGGGTGAACTCGTGCGCAAAACCGTCCCATCGCGTTGCCTTCTCCTCGAAGCCGAGCCGTCGTCGGCACCACGCGGCGACGTCGCTTAATCGCTCGACTTCGGGCAGGCACAGCAAACCTCCCCAGACGCCGGTCGCGGGTCTGCGCTGCAACAGCACTTGGTCGCCGTGGGTGACAATCAGCATCACGGTCGAACGCGTCGGCTTGGGACGCCTCGGTCGCCTTGCCGGACGTTCGGCGACGCGTCCGCGGATTCGCGCCTTGCAATCCCGCGACACCGGGCAAGCGTCGCACCGAGGACGGTTTCGGGTGCACGTGACGGCGCCGAGATCCATGATCGCTTGGGTGTAATCGGATACGCGCTCGTCCGGCAACGAGGCTTCCGACAATGCCCACAGGCGCCGCGAGACCGCCGCTTCGCCCGGCCAGCCGGCGACGTCCTGGTGTCTTGCGAGCACGCGTTTGACGTTGCCGTCCAAGATCGGGAAAGGCTGATTGAAGCAAAGTGCGAGGATTGCGCCCGCGGTCGAGCGCCCGACGCCCGGCAGGGAAATCAGGTCTTCGTATTGTTGCGGTACTTCCCCATGGAATCGTTCGCGGACCCGGCGCGCGGCAAGGTGCAGGTTGCGGGCTCTGGCGTAGTAGCCGAGACCCGCCCAATGCTTGAGGACTTCGGCGGACGGCGCGTCTGCGAGCGCTTGCGGCGACGGAAACCTCTCAACGAACCGCTCAAAGTAGGGGATGACCGTCCGCGCTTGGGTCTGTTGCAACATCACTTCCGAGACCCAGACGCGGTAAGGCGTTTTGTCGAGCTGCCACGGGAGGTCTTTGCGCCCCGCGCGGTCGTACCACGCGAGGAGTCTTTCGCTGAAGCTTGGGGGCATGGCCGGGAAGTGTAAGCAATCGCCTGTAGTATAATCCGTCTCGGCGGTCATTTTCGGTTGCAATACCTGAATCCGCCTGCCTCGATCGATGTCCAAGTTATTCATCTCTGCCACGGTAAAGTCGGTGTTGCCGCTTTACCTGCTTTTCCTCGGCGCGTCGTTTGCAGTGCTTGCCGAAGAAGCATCCGAACGCATCGTCGTCGTCGGTTCGAGAGCGACCGCGCCGCGTATCGCGTTGGACGCCAACGTGCCGATCGACGTGATTACCGCAAGCGACGTCGCGCGCACCGGCCTTTCGGAAACCGCGTTGATAGTGCAAACGCTGATTCCCTCTTTCAACTTTTCGGTCTCGACGGTCAGCGACGGCACCGATACGGTGCGTCCCGCGACGTTGCGGGGTTTGTGGCCCGACCAAGTGCTGGTTCTGGTCAACGGCAAGCGACGTCACACCAGCGCGCTGGTGCACGTCAACGGAAGCATCGGAAGAGGCACTTCGGGCACCGACCTGAACGCGATTCCGCCGAGCGCGATCGAACGTATCGAGGTGCTGCGTGACGGCGCCGCCGCGCAATACGGGTCGGACGCCATCGCCGGCGTTATCAACGTCGTATTGAAGGATCAAGCGCAAGGCGGGCAAGCCGGTGCTTATTGGGGACAGACGTACAAGGGCGACGGCGAGCAGTACAGGGCGTCGTTCAACGGCGGCTTTGCCCTCAGGGACGAAGGGTTCGTCAACCTCACCGCCGAACGCAGGAATCGGGATCACACCAACCGCGCCGGCAACAAGCGTTATCGCGTCGGAGACGCCGATTCCGACAACGATTACCTTTTCATCAACTCTGAACTGCCGTTGCAAGACGGCGCCGTCGCCTATGCGTTCGGCGGTGCGTCCGAGCGCGACGCCCAATCGGCGGGGTTCTATCGGTTTGCGATACCCGGTCCGAATGACGCCCCCGGATGTTTTGATTCAAACCCCGCTACCCCGTGTTCCGCGAGCCCGCGCAACAACAACACGGTTTACCCCGACGGTTTCTTGCCGCTTTTGAATCCGGAGGTGGACGACGAGTCGCTGGGGCTCGGGATTCGCGGTGATTGGGGCGATTGGAGCTGGGACGCGAGCGTCAACTACGGTAACAGCCGCTTTGATTTTCTGATTACGAACTCTTTGAACGTCACCTACGGCGCCGACAGTCCGACGCAGGCGGATTCAGGCGGCCTCGAGTTCACCCAGACGACGTGGAACTTCGACGCGGTACGCCATTTCGACTGGTTTGCCCGCGTCGTCACGGTGGCCGCGGGGCTGGAATACCGGATTGACGACTATGAGATTCACGCGGGCGACCCCGCTTCGTACGACGACGGCGGCGAGCAGGAATATCCGGACACCGAATTGCCTGCACCGCGCGGGATTCAGGTCTTTCCGGGGTTTCGTCCTTCAAACGAAGTCTCCGAAGACCGCAACAGCCGCGCCGCTTATTTCGACTTCGAGACCGATTTATCCGAAAAATTGCGCATGGGTGCAGCGTTGCGTTACGAGGATTACAGCGATTTCGGCGACAACCTCAGCGGCAAGCTGACCGCGCGTTACGATTTCAACGACGCGTTCGCTTTTCGCGGTGCGGTGTCCACCGGTTTCCGCGCGCCGGCTTTGGGGCAGCAGTATTTCAACAACGTCAGCACGCAGTTCATTGACGGCGTGGCACGCGAGGTCGGCACCTTGCGCAACGACGATCCTCTGCTGAGACTGATAGGGGTGGACGAATTGAAAGAGGAGGAGTCGGTTCACTACAGCTTCGGCGCGGTCGCCAGACCGTTCGCCAATATGACCGTCTCGTTCGACGCGTATTACATAGACATAGACGACCGGATCACCTTGTCCAGCCAATACGAACGCGAAGATTTTGCGCCGGGCAGCGAAGTGCGGCAAGAGATGGAAAACCGGGGCATCGGCAGGTTTCAGTTCTTCACCAACGCGGTTGACACCCACACTCGCGGATTCGACGTCGTCGCCGACTATTTTCTCGACGTCGGCGGCGGAACGCTTGACTTGTCGGCGGCGATGCACGTCGGCAGCACCGGCGCCGGCGGCAGCGTCAATGAGCCTTCGGGGGTTGTTACCGCTGACAAAAGCGTGTTCGACCGCCGGGAAAGAATCTCGCTCGAAGCCGGCCAGCCTCGCCAGCACTATACGTTCGCCGCCGATTACGACTACGGTGACTACGAGTGGAGTGCCCGGCTGAGCCGTTACGGCAGTGTTCAGGTGACCGAAAGGGCCGACTTGCCCGCTCAGGATTATGAGGCGAAATGGATCACCGACGTTGCGGCCAGCCGACGTTTCTCCGAAGGGTTCACGTGGACGGTGGGCGCCAAGAACCTGTTCAACGTGTATCCCGAAAGAAACGATCCGGACGTCGTGTCGACCGCCCATATCTTCACTTACAACCGCCGCAGCTCTCCTTTCGGTTTTAACGGCGGGTTTTACTACACCAGTTTGAATTACGAGTTCGGATCGCAGTGACCGGCGTCACCAAGGCAGCTTCAGTCCTTCTTTCAGAATATCTTCGAGTTTGTCCCGGGCTTTTTCCCTGAGCCGAGCTTTGGATTTTTCGGCTTCTCGTCGCAGTCGGCTCCGGGCTTGTTCCCGCAGGATCTTTTCCAGGTCCACCGAGTAGTCGGGATCGTCGAGCGCGCCGGAAATCTTTATCGGGATATAGAGGCGTTTGTCGCGCGGCTGCCTCAGCAGGCCTACGCGCAACCGGTAGTCTATGCGCTGGGCGACAAGATCCGCTTTGCCCGCGCCTCGCAGATGCAACAGCGGCAGCCTGGCTTCGAGGTCGCGGTTGTCGGCCACCCCTTGTTTCAACGAAAGACTTGCGGCGACGTCATGGAGGAGCAGCTCTTCGCCCGCGCCGGCCGGCGGGCGTTTTTCGAAGAAAGCAATCACTTGCTCGACGTTCCGCGCGAGCTGCGGATTTTTGAAAGCGCCTTTTTCGAGTTTCAGCTCGACCGAACCCGCGAGCGAACGGGTCAGTGATTCTCCGCTTTCTCCCCGTGCGACCAAGCGGTAAGACAAGGAGCCCGTGCCTTTCAGCACTTTCTCGTCTTTGACCGCGAGCGCGGCGAGCAGCTGCTCGATCTTGAAGCCGGTCGCCTCGCCGCGACTGCGCCACGTTGCTTGTTTTCCGTCCGCGCCGGAGCCTGCGTCGAATGAAAAGGCGCCGTTGTAGCTTCCGTCGAATACTTTCGCCTTGACTTTGGACGCGCTCAGGCTTTGACCCGAGGCGCGGATTTGCGCGCGCAAGTCGGCCACGCGAAGGCTTACGGCGGCGTGTTTCGCTTCCCCCGGCGGGAAATAGCGGCCCGCGTCAGCGCGATCCAACTCGACGTTCAGGCTTGCATTCAACGCCGGCACCCATGCGGCTTCGCCGCTCACGCGCAAGCGGCTGTCGTCGAGCGTCATTTCCGCGTTGCGGATGACGGCACTTGCTTCCTCGGCGGCGACGGCGGCGGCGAAATCGCCCGAGACCGCAAACTTGCCGAACGTTTGCTTGTCGACGGTCGTCGGCAGTTTGAGGCCGACGGCTTCGGCGAGCACGCGCGGGTTGAACGCGTTGCTTTTGACCGTTGCGGTGATTCGGCGGTTTTCTGAAAGCAGGCCGGATATCGTCCCTTCGCTTTCGACGCGCGCGTCGCCGACCTCGACAATTGCTTTCCTGAATCGCCCCGAGTCCTTTGCGAGGTCGATCGTCGCGTCGAGGTCAAGCTTCGCTCGCTCGGGCCAGTGGTCCGAGGGAACGTCCAAGGCTTCGGCGAGCGCGCGCGGGTTGAACGCGTTGCTTTTGACCGTTGCGGTGATTCGGCGGTTTTCTGA
>CAYFZO010000003.1:0-6181 GCA_964347615.1 uncultured Chromatiales bacterium | reverse complement strand
AGTCCTTTGCGAGGTCGATCGTCGCGTCGAGGTCAAGCTTCGCTCGCTCGGGCCAATGGTCCGCGGGAACGCCCAAGGCGCCGGCGAGTGCGCGCGGTGCCAGGTCGTCGCTTTTCAAGGCGAGCGAAATTCTGGCCTTGTCGGACAATCCGGCGACGTCGACGTCACCGTTGACGTGCATATCGGCGACGTTTGCGGACAGGCGGCGGATTTCAGCCCGTTCGGCGGCCAAGTCAATCGCGACAGCGGCGTTGGCCCGGACGTTGAGAGGTTTTTCGTTGTTGCCGCGGAAATCGGCGACGGCGGCGAACTCGTCCATGCGAACGTGCCGGTTTTGCAGGTCGACGAACACTTCGGCGTCGAGGCTCAGGTCGGCGGAAAGCCCGCGACGTCGGTCGCTGACGACGCCGCTGAGAGCGATTTCGGTCGGTCTGCCCGACGCCAGCGCGCCGGTTTTCAGGTTGAGGCGGCTGACCTGCACGTCTTCGTTTGTACGCGCGTCGCGCCAAGTTACGGTCGCATCCTCGATCGACGTGCCCGCGAGACTGAATCCCGCGATCAGGGGAGACGCAGCGGGGCCTGCGCCGACCCCGGTTTCGGAAGGCGGCTTTTTGTCCTGCACCGCCAGATCTTTCCAGTTCGTCCGCCCGTCGCTCAAGGTGTGAAGGTTGAGGCGCGGCTTGCGTAAGGTGACTTTCCCGATTTCAAGGTGTTTTTGCAGGAGCGGCAGCAAGTCCAGTTTCGCGCGAACGCGCTCGACCGACGCAAAGCGGCCTTCAAATCCCGGCGGATTGTCGAGCGAAACGCCTTGAAGGTCCAGGCTCAAGGCCGGGAAAAGCGTCAGGCCGACGTTGCCCTCTATGGTCAATTTGCGTCCGGTTGCTTGTTGCGCCGCGGCTTGTATCTTTTCCTTGTAGTCGTTCGGATCTATGTTCACCGCGACGAACAGCAACGCGGCCGTCACTATGAAGACGCCGGCGAACAACAGCAGCAGCAGTCGCTTGATAATCTTCACGAGCCGGTTGCCCGGGCGCCGGCGTCAGCCGCCGGCGTCTTTCCCGCCCGGCCTGTTCTTGTTTCTTTCCCAGTCTCCGGATCGACCGCCGGTTTTCTTCAACAGGCGAACGTTGTTGATTGTCATGCCGCGGTCCGCCGCCTTGCACATGTCGTAGACGGTCAGCAACGCGGTCTGGACCGCAACCAGGGCTTCCATTTCGACGCCGGTGGGGGCGTTTGTTTCCACCCGCGCGAGGCATTTGACGCATACCGGATCGTCGCCGGTTTCGAACTCGATCGTCGCCGACGACAACGGCAACGGATGGCACAAGGGAACGAGCTCGGCGGTTTTTTTGCACGCCATGATGCCGGCGATTCTCGCTGCCCCGAGCACGTCGCCTTTCGAATGCTCACCGCGGCGAATCAGCGACAACGTTTCGGCTTGCATCAGGATTTCACCCGCGGCGATCGCCGCCCGGCGCGTCGCCGGCTTGGCTCCGACGTCGACCATCCGAGCTTCTCCGCGCTTGTTGAAATGGGTCAATTCCGTCATCTATGCTAGAGTCTAGAGTCAAGAGAGGCGGGAAAAAGGAGCGCGAGTATATCACGCAACCCGAATTACTCCTGAAATCATTCCCCGGGCGAACCGATGATCAAGGTTAAATACTTCGCAAGCCTCAAGGAAGAGATGGGCAAAGCGGAAGACGACTTCGACGCGTCGCAGCTGTGCACCGTCGAGGACGTATGGCGCGCCGCGGCGGGAGACAGACCGTTGAGCGGCGTTTTGTGCGCGGTAAATCAGGAATACGCGCGGGTCGGTACCCGGGTTGGCGACGGTGATGAAGTTGCTTTTTTCCCGCCGGTCACCGGCGGTTGATCAGGCTTATTTCAGCGCGAGAAACAGGTTGCGTCCGCTGCGTTGCAGTCTCAGCAGGGCAGGCCCCCGGGAAGCGAGCGCCGCCCGCAGCTCGTCCAGGGTCTCGACCCTGCGTCTGTTGGCTTCGAGAATCAGATCGTTTTCACGCAGTCCGTAGCGGTAGGCCGGGCTGCCGGGACGGACGCTTTTGACCAAGACCGCGTCGCCGCCGGTCTTGCCGTCGGCTTCGACCACTTGCAATGAAGCGCCGCTCAAGCGCTTGTCAAGTTCGGCACCTTCGCCCGTCGTTCTCTTTTTCTCCTCGATGACTGCGGTGACCGCGAGTTTGTCGTCGCCGCGCAAAACCTCAAGCGTAATTTCGGAGCCGGTTCTGAGCAAGCCGATGAAGTTCCTCATGTCGGCGACGGTCTTGGTCGGATTTCCGTTGATCGACAGCACGATGTCCCCGACCTGGAGCCCGGCTTTTTCAGCCGCCGAATCGGGAGAGATCATCGAGATAACGACGCCGTAGTCGCGTTCGGTGCCGAAAGCTTTGGCGAGGTCGGGCGTGAGCGTCTGTATCGACACGCCCAGAAGACCGCGCTTGATTTCGCCGAACTCGAGCAATTGTGCGGCGACTTCCATCGCCATATTGGCCGGGATGGCAAAGCCGATGCCGATGTTTCCGCTCGGTCCGATTATCGCGGTGTTGATGCCGATCAATTCGCCTTCAAGATTTATCAACGCACCGCCGGAGTTGCCCGGGTTGATGGGCGCGTCGGTTTGGATGAAGTCTTCGTAGGATTCGATACCGAGGCCGCTTCTGCCAAGTCCGCTGACGATGCCGGAAGTGACGCTTTGCCCGAGACCGAAAGGATTGCCGATTGCGACCACGAAATCCCCGACCCGCAGTTTTTCGGAGTCGCCGATTACGATTTCGGTCAAATCGTCGGCGTCGATTTTCAGGATCGCAACGTCGGTGTCCTTGTCGCGCCCGATTACTTCCGCCTCAAAGCGCCTCCCGTCGGAGAGCGACACGATGATGCTGTCGGCTTGAGCGACGACGTGGTTGTTGGTGATGACGTGTCCTTTGTCCGCGTCAATGATCACGCCTGACCCGAAGCCTCCGCGTTTTCTCTCCTGAGGGGGAGGTGCGTCGAAGAAGCGTCGGAAGAACGGATCGTTGAAAGGCATGCGTCGGGACACCATGACCGTCGCTTCGGTTTCGACGTGCACCACGGCGGGCAGAACTTTTTCCAGCATCGGCGCGAGCGTCGGCGTTTTTCCGCCCGGCAACCCGGCCATCCCGGCATGTGCACCGTCGTTCAGGAAAGCCGAGAGCACCAGGCACGCGATCGTCGCGCCGGCCGGCCGGCGGTCGCGCTTGTGCAATGGCTTTTTTCTCGCTGGAAATCGCATTGTCGAATACATCGCGTTTGTCGGCGTGAACTTCTGCACGCCCTTAAAAAAAGCCACGGCCTGTTTCCAGGGCCTGTTTCCAGTTTTCAACCCGGAGAGCACCGTGGCTTCTTGGTTGACGCAAAAGGCGCGTTTAGTGCTCCTCGATCGCAATCCTGCGGGGTTTCACCTCGGGCTGTTTTCCGATGTGAATTTCGAGGACGCCGTTTTTGGTTTTTGCACTGATGTCACCCCGGTCCGAGGTTTCCGGCAACACGAAGCGCCTTTCGAAGTTGCCGTCCACCCTTTCGAAGTAGGTGTAACCGTCCTTTTTCTCTTCGGTCTTTTCGTGGCGGTTTCCGGAGACGACCAATTGATCGCCATCCACGTGGATGTTGATGTGGTCTTTATCAACCCCCGGCATATCCACCCGGAACACCCACTCGTCGTCTTTTTCGACGATATCGGCGAGAGGCGTCAGATATTGCTCGGCTGCGGGCCGGACTCCCGGCTCCCACAATTTGGCCAAGCTGTAAAAGGGATCGTATTTCAAGTACATCGTGTACCTCCTCCATTTTGGTGCTTTTGGTTTTTCACTTGTGTCGTATATGGGGGCGTCCGCCGGGAGTTCAATAGCCGCGGCCAAGAAACCCGGCCGGAATAGAGGCGGTTTGCGCCGCCGGCGCGTTTCGGCGGTTTCTCCCCGAGCTCTACTTGGGTTCTCCTCGGGGCGGCGCCGTGCGGAAGGCTCACTCCCTCTCAAAACGTCCGGCGTCGCGGTTTTTGACTGCTTCGCCGGGCTTGAGGATCGCCCCGTTCATTACGATATAGACGCCGGGGGGCAGCACCTGTACGGCGCCGAGCGCAAAGCCCAGGTTGAAGTCGGCGTCGGTGTTCTTGAGTCTCGCGGGTTGCATCGCACCGGTGAGGACGACGGTTTTCCCGATTGGCGTCGCCAACTCCCGCTCCAGCGCACGGGCGGTCTCGACCATGGTGTCGGTGCCGTGCGTAATCACGAAAAGCTTGTTTTTGTCGCCCGCAACCCATTCGCTGATTTGCCGTCTGTCGTCGTCGGTCATGTCCAAGCTGTCTTTTTGTATCAGCGTCTCGACGGCGTAGTCAAAGCCGACGCCGGCTTGTTCGAGGATGTTAAGCGCCTGGGGAGGGCCGATTTTGTAACCCGTCAGTGCGTCGTAGTACACCTTGTCAAAAGTGCCGCCGGTCGCAAGGATGATTATTCTATCGGTGCTCATTCTACGTTCTGAACCTGCTCGCGTATTTGTTCGACCAGCGTTTTCGCCTCGACCGCGGTGTGCGTGGTTTCGACGTCGATCGATTTCGAGGATATCGTGTTCGTTTCCCGGTTCAGTTCCTGCGCCATGAAGTCAAGGCGTCTTCCGATGGGCTCTTCGCGTTTGAAAATCGCCTTAAGCTCTTCGACGTGACTGGTGCAACGATTCAACTCCTCTTCTATGTCGGCTCCCAGATAGAGCTTCTGTGCAAGTATCGCGGCTTCCTGCGCAAGGCGTTCCGGTTCGACGTCCACGTCGATTTCATTCAGGCGATCGTTCAGTTTGTCGCGCGCCGCCGCCAGCGCCTGCGGATAGCGCCGGCGCAGTTGCGCGATGACTCTTTCCAGGTCGGTGCAGTGTCCCAGCACGAACGTTTCCAATCTTCTGCCTTCTTCACGGCGACTTTCGGCCACTTTGTCGAGTGTTTCGTCGAGCAGCTCGGTTGCGTCCTCCCGCAGCCGTTCGACGTCGAGCTCGGCGGCGACCGACACGCCCGGCCATTTCATCATCTCGATTATCGAAGCCGGGGACAAGGACAGGTCCGCTTCGCCCAGCGCGGTTGCGACCGTGCGCATTTCCTCGGCCAAAGCGGCAAGCGCTTTGACGTCCACCGTCGTTTGTTTCCCGCCGTCGGTTTGCACGTTCAGCAGGCATTCGACCCGCCCGCGCGCGAGCTTGTTGCGTATCTTGGCGGTCGCTTCGGCTTCAAGCTCCCGCAATGCCCCCGTCGCGCGCACCGAGACGTCGAGATAGCGATGGTTGACCGTCTTGATTTCACAGCTCAGGACGCCGGATTGGATCGGGCGTTCCCCCCGGGCGAACGCCGTCATGCTGTAAGTCATAATCCGCTCACTTTATCAGCTTCCGTATAATGACGGGCGTCTGAAGCACTTTGGGATGTGACGACTTCAAGCTGATGAGAGCAGGCAATCGAGCCAACGACGAGTTGCGGGCGGTCCGTTTCACCCGCGCCTACACCCGATACGCCGAAGGATCGGTTCTGGCCGAGTTCGGGCGCACCAGAGTGCTTTGCACCGCGAGCGTCGATGAACGTGCGCCGGCTTTCTTGAAGGGCAGCGGGAAAGGGTGGGTAACCGCCGAGTACGGGATGTTGCCGCGTGCCACGCACACCCGTGTGCCGCGCGAGGCGGTCAGAGGCCGTCAACAGGGGCGGGTTGTCGAGATCCAGCGCCTGATCGGGCGTTCGCTGCGGGCGGTGATGGATTTGGAAGCACTTGGTGAACGCACCATCGTGATCGACTGTGACGTGTTGCAGGCCGACGGCGGTACGCGCACCGCCGCAATCAGCGGTGCCTTTGTTGCTTTGCACGACGCCGCGGACTGCTTGGTCAAACGCTCGGTGCTGAAGAAAAGCCCGGTTCACGGCGCGGTGGCGGCGGTATCGGTCGGGATTTGCGCGGGCGAGCCGGTGCTCGACCTCGACTACCACGAAGACAGCAACGCTGAAACCGATATGAACGTCGTGATGAACGAGGCGGGCGGGCTTGTCGAAATTCAGGGCACCGCCGAAGGACATGCGTTTCGCCGCGACGAGCTCGACGTGATGCCGGCGCTTGCCCGTAAGGGGATTCAGGAGCTCATCGGCTTGCAACGCGCGGCGCTGGAATCATGACCGCCG
>CAYFZO010000002.1:10409-134166 GCA_964347615.1 uncultured Chromatiales bacterium | reverse complement strand
CGTTGGTTGCGGATCGCAGGACGACGGTGACGCTGGTGATTTCAGACCAAGGTTTCGCCCAGGGGTTCACTTTCGGTGACGAAAGCACACGGCACGAAGTCGCGTTTGACGCGGGCAAGTCGTCACAGACGGTAACGGTGGCAGCGACGGCGGCGATCGGCTCGATGGCGTCGGTGGAGGTGGACGTGATCCCGACCTCGGGCGTTCGGGCTTTGAGGCCGTTGCCGAGTTTGCCGCCGAGTTTAAGTTTGCAAGCGACGACCCCGCAGGTGGCGGTGGCGTTCTCTCCCGCCGCTGAATTGCGGCTGTTGTCGGGCGGCGAAGCGCCGGTGGCGTTGAGTCTGGCGGATTACTCGCTGACCGCAGATCAGGCGATAGTGCTCGAGGTCTCGGTGGACGACGAGGAGCTGGAAGTGACCCCGTCGCGCGTGACGCTGACCGAGACGATGCAGTCGGCGACGGTGCGGGTGAGGGCGGCGCGCCGCGCGGAATCCGGGAACCTGGTGGTGTCGGCGTTGAGCGGCGCGGAGTTGGTCGGCGGGCCGCGTTCCTTGCGGGTGACGGTGTCGGCGCGCGAACTGACGGTTTCGTTCGAGCCGAGCATGGTGAGGCTGGTTCGCGGCGGCGCGGCGGCTGAGACGGCCTCGACGGAAGTCTCGCTGAGTGTCGCGCCTGAGTTGGAAGGAGATGAGCGGTTGGTGCTGGAATTGACTTCGGGCGCCAGCGGTAACCCTGCTGTGGTTCCCTCTGATGCGACGTTGAATTCGGGAATGGGGACGGTGGACGTGGAGGTGACCGCGAACCCCGGTGCGGTTTCGACGGAGGTTGTGGCGCTGGAGAGGTCAGGTACTTCGATCGGGAACGCGGAAGTATCGTTCATGTCCTTGACGGTTGAGGTGGTACGCGGCGTGGAGTTGTTGCTTTTGGACCACGCGGGTCAAGCGGTGGAGATGATTACGATCGTGGAGGGAGAGTCAACCGACATCACGGTGGCGACGTCTCCGACGCTTGTAGGGGACGAGCGGGTGACGGTGACGTTGGTCGTTGCCGACGGCTTGGTTTTGGGCGGGGGGAATGAATTGATTCTGACCGCCATGAGTCAAAGAATCCAGGTTCGGGTTGAGGCGTTGAGATCGGGACTGGATTCGGTCGACGGAGTAAGAGTGTCCGTGCCGAGCGAAGGTGAAAACGTCGGCGTTGTCGGTGAGGCGCCGTCGCTTGGCGTCGCGACCGAGTCTGAGGTTACGGAGAGACCGCCGTCGGACGGCACGAGGTTGAGAATCAGGGTGTTCCTGGAAGGCGCACTGGAGTAGCCTCTCGACCTGTGGCGGGGTTTGGCCTCGGTTTGTCTCCCCCGGTTTGCCCTTGGTTTATCTTCTTGGGGTTTGGGTGGTCTTGCCGCTGTTCCGTCCCATGCCCCCTGCCCGCCCTCCGCGTCTACGCCACGTCCACCCCTATGTCCACCTCGGGGTCCACCTCGGGCGCAACGCGGGAAAGGCGAGGGGGACGAGATCGGAGTGCGCCCTGTGCCGATTGACGGGGACGCGGTGCTTTCCCTATAATGGCGGGCTACCTGAAACCCGGCGTTCCGGGGCCGCCCCGGGGCCCGGGTTTCCTTGTCTTAACGAGCGGAATGAACGATGCGGCTGAAATCGCATGACGACAATCAATCAATTGGTGCGCAAACCGAGAAAGCGCAAAACGGCCAAGAGCAACGTACCGGCGCTCGAGTCCTGCCCGCAAAAGCGGGGAGTCTGTACTCGCGTCTACACGACCACTCCGAAGAAACCGAATTCAGCCTTGCGTAAAGTCGCCCGGGTGCGGTTAACCAACAGTTACGAAGTTACGGCTTACATCGGCGGCGAAGGCCACAACCTCCAAGAACATTCAGTCGTTTTAATCCGCGGCGGTCGCGTCAAGGACTTGCCGGGGGTGCGTTATCACACGGTGCGCGGCAGTCTCGACACGCAGGGCGTCACCGACCGCAAGCAGGGCCGTTCAAAGTACGGCACCAAGCGCGCCGGAGCCTAAACCGGAGAAGCCGCCGTGTCCCGCCGTCGAGAAGTTCCCAAGCGCGAGATCCTCCCCGATCCCAAATACCGCGACGTGGTGGTCGCGAAGTTCATCAACATCGTGATGAAGCGCGGCAAGAAATCCATCGCCGAGCGGGTCGTCTACGGCGCGCTCGAACGCATAAGGGAAAAAGAGAGGAGCACCGAAAGGGTCATCGAGGTCTTCAAGCTCGCGCTCGAGAACGTCAAGCCGCGGGTCGAAGTCAAATCGCGGCGCGTCGGCGGCGCGACCTATCAAGTGCCGGTTGAAGTCAGACCGGCGCGGCAGATGACGCTTGCGATGCGTTGGATTATCGAGGCCGCGCGCAAGCGCCGCGCGCATTCGATGGGCGACAAGCTGGCCAACGAGTTGATGGACGCGGTCGAGCACAAAGGCGCGGCGGTCAAACGGCGCGAAGACGTGAGCAAAATGGCCGAAGCCAACAAGGCTTTCTCACATTACCGCTGGTAAGCAGCCTGCAGGAGAAGAGACGTGCCGCGCGAAGTTCCCATCGAACGTTACCGGAACATCGGCATCATGGCGCACATTGACGCCGGCAAGACGACGACGACCGAGCGGGTGCTGTTTTACACGGGTATCTCGCACAAGATCGGCGAAGTCCACGACGGCGCCGCGGTCATGGACTGGATGGAGCAGGAACAGGAGCGCGGCATCACGATCACGTCGGCGGCGACCACCTGCTTCTGGCGGGGCATGGGCCAGGATTTTGACGAGCACCGCATCAACATCATCGACACCCCCGGGCACGTGGACTTCACGATCGAGGTCGAACGTTCGTTGCGGGTGCTCGACGGCGCGGTCGCGGTGTTTTGTGCGGTCGGCGGCGTCGAGCCGCAGTCCGAGACCGTGTGGCGCCAGGCCGAACGTTACCAGGTGCCGAGGATCGCTTTCGTCAACAAGATGGACCGCGCGAGCGCAAACTTCACGCGCGTCGTCGATCAGGTCAAAACCCGGTTGGGAGCCAACCCGGTTCCGGTGCAACTGCCGATCGGCAGCGAGGAGAACTTCGCCGGCGTCGTTGACTTGGTCAGGATGAAAGCGGTGCGTTGGGGCGAAAAGGACATGGGCGCAACGTTCGAGCTCAAGGAGATCCCCGGCGACGTGCAGGATGAATGCCGCAAGATGCGGGAGCAGATGGTCGAGGCGGCGGCGGAAGCCAACGAGACGCTGATGGACAAGTACCTGGAGAACGGCGACCTGTCCGAGGAGGAAATCCATCAGGGGTTGAGGATGCGTACTTTGGCGAACGAAATCGTGCCGGTCTTGTGCGGTTCGGCGTTCAAGAACAAGGGCGTGCAAGCCTTGCTCGACGCGGTGGTGCGGTATCTGCCGTCGCCGACCGACGTGCCGCCGGTGCGGGGCGTCGCGGCGAACGGCGAAGACAAGCCGCCGCAGCGTGAAGCTTCCGACAAAGCCGACTTTGCCGCGCTGGCGTTCAAGATCGCTTCCGACCCGTTTGTCGGCTCGCTGACTTTCTTCCGCGTCTATTCGGGGGTGTTGAACTCGGGCGACAGCGTGCTCAACCCGAACAAGTCCAACAAGGAGCGCGTCGGGCGCATCCTGCAGATGCACTCGAACTCGCGCGAAGACATCAAGGAAGTGCGCGCCGGCGACATCGCCGCCGCCGTCGGCCTCAAGAATGTAACCACCGGCGAGACGCTGTGTGCCTTGGACAGCCCGATCGTTCTCGAGCGCATGGAGTTTCCCGATCCGGTGATTGCGGTCGCGGTCGAGCCGAAGACCAAGGTCGATCAGGAAAAGATGGGCTTGGCTCTGCAGAAGCTCGCTCAGGAAGACCCGTCTTTCCGCGTTAAGACCGACGAAGAGTCGGGGCAGACCATCATTTCGGGCATGGGCGAGCTGCACCTCGAGATCATCGTTGACCGCCTCAAGCGCGAGTTCAGCATCGACGCGAACGTCGGTGCACCGCAGGTCGCGTACCGGGAGACGGTCAGGAAACCGATCGAGCAGGAAGGCAAGTTCATCCGTCAGACCGGCGGGCGCGGTCAATATGGTCACGTGTGGCTCAAGATCGAACCGCTTGAACGCGGCGAAGGCTACGAGTTCGTCAACAAGATCGTCGGTGGCGTCATTCCGAAGGAATACATCCCGGCGGTGGACAAGGGCGTCCGCGAGCAGATGCAAAACGGCATCCTTGCCGGCTATCCGGTCATGGACGTCAGGGTCACCCTCTACGACGGTTCGTATCACGAAGTGGATTCGTCGGAAGTGGCGTTCAAGGTCGCCGGTTCGCAGTGTTTCAAGAAAGGGGTGCTCCAAGCGTCGCCGGCGTTGCTCGAACCGGTGATGAAAGTCGAGGTCGTGACACCCGAGGAGTACATGGGCGACGTCGTCGGCGACCTCAACCGCCGCCGCGGCATCGTCGGCAGCATGGAAGGTTCGCCGATGGGCAAGGTCATCAGCGCCGAAGTGCCGCTGAAAGAGATGTTCGGCTACGCTACCGATTTGCGTTCCGCGACCCAGGGACGTGCGACTTACACGATGGAGTTTTTGCAGTATTCAGAGGCGCCGAACAACATCGCCGAAGAAGTCATCAAAAGTCGCAGCGAAGGCGGCAAGTAGGAGGTCACCATGTCCAAGGAAAAATTTGAAAGAACGAAGCCGCACGTGAACGTGGGCACGATCGGCCACGTCGACCACGGCAAGACGACGCTGACGGCGGCATTGACCAAGGTGATGGCGGCGTCCCGCGGCGGCGAGGTGAAGGCTTATGAGGACATAGACAACGCGCCGGAGGAGCGCGAGCGCGGGATCACGATAGCGACGGCCCACGTCGAGTATGAATCCGACCAGCGCCACTACGCGCACGTGGACTGTCCGGGACACGCCGACTACGTGAAGAACATGATCACGGGAGCGGCACAGATGGACGGTGCGATCTTGGTGGTAAGTGCGGCGGACGGGCCGATGCCTCAGACGCGGGAGCACATTTTGCTGGCACGTCAGGTTGGTGTTCCTTACATCGTGGTGTATCTGAACAAGACGGACATGGTGGACGACGCGGAGTTGATGGAGTTGGTGGAGATGGAGGTAAGGGAGTTGCTGACGAGTTACGAGTTTCCGGGAGACAAGACGCCGGTGATATCGGGTTCGGCATTGAAGGCATTGGAGGGCGACGCATCGGAGACGGGTATCGAGTCGATCAAGAAGTTGGTGGAGGAGATGGACTCCTACATTCCGGAGCCGGAGCGAGCGATAGACGGGGATTTTCTGATGCCGGTAGAAGACGTGTTTTCGATTTCGGGTCGCGGCACGGTGGTGACGGGTCGAATCGAGCGCGGCGTGGTGAAGGTGAACGAGGAGGTAGAGATAGTGGGGATCCGTGAGACGACGAAGACAACGTGCACGGGAGTGGAGATGTTCCGCAAGCTTCTGGACGAGGGTCTCGCGGGCGACAACGTGGGGGTGTTGTTGCGCGGAACGAAGCGTGAGGAGGTGGAGCGTGGTCAGGTGTTGTGCAAGCCGGGTTCGATCACGCCGCACACGAAGTTCGAGGCGGAGGTTTACGTTCTATCGAAAGAGGAGGGAGGCCGTCACACGCCATTTTTCAAGGGCTATCGCCCGCAGTTTTACTTTCGCACGACGGACGTGACGGGATCGGTGATCCTTCCGGCGGACGTTGAGATGGTGATGCCTGGTGACAACGTGAAGATGGAAGTGGAGTTGATTGCGCCGATAGCGATGGAAGAAGGTCTTCGTTTTGCGATCCGCGAAGGTGGTCGCACGGTCGGCGCCGGCGTCGTCTCCAAGGTCATCGAGTAAGCGGCGTTCAAGGAAACGAAGGAGCGGACGGGAACCGGAATCATGGCAGCGAACGTGCAAAGCGGACAACGTATCCGCATCCATCTCAAGGCTTTCGATCACAGGTTGATCGATAAGTCCGCGAGTGAAATCGTCGCCACCGCGAGGCGCACCGGTGCTCGCGTCAGGGGGCCGATTCCGTTGCCGACCAAGATCGAGAGATTCACCATCCTGATTTCTCCGCACGTGGACAAGGACGCCCGAGACCAATACGAAATGCGTACCCACAAGCGCCTGATAGACATTCTCGACCCGACCGAGAAGACCACCGACGCGTTGATGAAGCTCGACCTCGCCGCGGGCGTGGACGTCCAGATCAAGCTGAACTGAGGAAACGACGATGCCGATTGGTTTGATAGGACGGAAAGTGGGCATGACCCGGAAGTTCACCGACGCCGGCGTTTCGGTGCCGATAACGGTGGTGCACGCGCCGGCCAACCGCGTGACGCAGGTCAAGACGCCCGACGGCGACGGTTATCTCGCCTTGCAGCTTGCGGCGCGTGAATGCAAGCCGTCGCGGGCGAACAAGGCGATGACCGGACATTTCAGGAAAGCCGGCGTCGGCGCGATGCGCTCGTTGCGTGAGTTCCGCGTCGCCGAAGAAGAGCTGAGAAACCCCGGCGATCGGGTCGGCGTGACTTCATTCAGCGCCGGGGAAAAGGTCAACGTGGTCGGCGTCAGTAAAGGCAAGGGATTTTCCGGCGTCATCAAACGTCACAACTTCAAGAGCCAGGACGCAACCCACGGCAACTCGCTGTCGCACCGGTCGGCGGGTTCGATCGGCCAGTGCCAAACGCCGGGCAAGGTGTTCAAGGGCAAGAAGATGGCGGGGCAGATGGGCAACAAGCGCGTGACCGTCAGGAACCTGACGGTGTTTGAAGTGGATGAAGCGCGCGAGCTGCTGCTGCTGAGAGGCTCGCTGCCCGGAAGCCCCGGCAGCGAAGTGCTGGTTCATCACCTGGTTGCGGTGCCGCCCGAAGAGCCTCCGGCCGAAGAAGAAGCGTCACCCGAGACCCCTGCCGAAGAAAGTGCCGACGTAAGCACAGGGGCAAGCACAGGGGCGCAGGCCGAAGCGTCGCCCGAGGCTTCCGCCGAGGAAAGCGCCGACGTAAGCACAGGGGCAAGCACAGGGGCGCAGGCCGAAGCGTCACCCGAGACCCCTGCCGAGGAAAGCGCTGAGGCGCAAGCCGAGGTGTCGCCTGAGGCTTCCGCTGAGGAAAGCGCCGAGGCGAAGGCCGAAGTTGCCGGCGCCGGTCAGGACGCCGCACCCGACGATGAAGAACGGAGCAAGTGATGCAGTTGAAGACGGTGCAAGGCGGAACGTTTGAAGCGGGCGACGCGGTGTTTGACCGAGGGTTCAACGAAGCGTTGGTTCACCAGGTCGTGACCGCGTTCCTGGCGGGCGCACGCAGCGGTTCCAAAGCCCAGAAGACGCGCGCGCAGGTTGCCGGCGGCGGCGGTAAGCCGTGGCGCCAGAAAGGCACCGGCCGCGCGCGGGCAGGCACGATCAGAAGCCCGATTTGGCGCGGCGGCGGACGCGCCTTTGCCGCGTCTCCCCGGAGTTTTTCACAAAAGGTCAACCGCAAGATGTACCGCGGGGCCTTGTGTTCGATTCTTTCGGAGCTCAACCGTCGGGGTTGCCTGATCGTCGTGGACGAGTTGGAAGCCAAGACGCCGAAAACCCGGGACTTGGTTGCGACGCTGAAGTCGCTCTCGCTTGAGTCGGTGCTGATGATTGACGTCGAACCGGACGAAAACCTGTATCTGGCGAGCAATAATCTGCCGCAGGTCGGCGTCCTCGCGGTGAGCGGCGTTGACCCGGTGAACCTGCTGCGTTTTGACAAGGTGTTGCTGACCCGCGCCGCGGTTGCGTGGTTAGAGGAGAAGCTGACGTGAACCAGGACCGTTTGTCCCAGGTGCTGATTGCTCCGCACGTGTCTGAGAAGGCGACGAAGCTCGCCGACGACGTGCGCTGCCACGCTTTCAAGGTTTTGCCGGACGCGACCAAGAGCGAAGTGAAAGCCGCGGTCGAATGGCTGTTCGAGGTCGAGGTCGTGAGAGTCAGCGTGATCAATATGCGGGGCAAGAAAAAAGGGGCGGGCCGTCGTCGCGGGCGGCGCAAGCATTGGAAGAAAGCCTACGTCGCGCTGGCGGAAGGCGACGATATTCAACTCGGCGGGACCGAGTGAGGGAACGAGCATGGCTTCATCGGTCGTCAAGTTGAAACCGACTTCGCCGGGCAGGCGTTTCGCGGTCAAGGTTGCGGACAAGTCCCTGCACAAAGGCAAGCCGTTTTCGCCTCTGGTTTCGGGCGCCAAGAAGACGGGCGGACGCAACAACGCCGGACGCATCACCACCCGTCACGTCGGCGGCGGGCACAAGCGACGTTATCGGGTGATCGACTTCAAGCGCGACAAGGACGGCCTCGAAGGGCGCGTCGAACGCATCGAGTACGATCCGAATCGCAGCGCAAACATCGCGCTGGTGCTGTACCCCGACGGCGAGCGGCGCTACATCATTTCTCCGGCGGGCGTGAAGTCGGGCGACACCGTGGCGTCGGGCGACGACGTTGCGGTCAAGGCCGGCAACGCGATGCCGTTGCGTAGGCTGCCGGTCGGTAGCGTGGTGCACTGCGTTGAAATGAAGCCGGGCAAAGGCGCGCAGCTGGCACGTGCGGCGGGCAGTTCGGTTCAGTACGTCGCGCGCGAGGGCAATTACGCGACTTTGCGTTTGCGCTCGGGCGAAGTGCGCAAGGTGACGCTCGATTGCCGGGCGACGATCGGCGAGGTCGGCAATATCCAGCACAGCCTGCGCAAGCTGGGCAAAGCCGGCGCCAAGCGGTGGCGCGGCGTGCGCCCGACGGTGCGCGGCGTCGTGATGAACCCGGTCGACCATCCGCACGGCGGCGGCGAAGGCAAGACTTCCGGAGGCCGCCATCCCGTAACCCCGTGGGGCAAGCCGACCAAAGGCTTCAGAACGCGAAACAACAAGCGCACCGACGGCATGATTGTGCGTCGCAGGAAGAAATGACGGAGGAAGTGATGCCGCGTTCCCTTAGAAAAGGCCCTTTTGTCGACGACCACCTGATGAAGAAGGTGTTGCAGGCTTCGGAAAGAAGGGACAAGCGCCCGATCAAGACCTGGTCGCGCCGTTCGATGATCGTGCCCGAGATGGTGGGGCTGACGATTGCGGTGCACAACGGACGCAACCACGTGCCGGTTTTCATTTCCGAAAACATGGTGGGTCACAAGTTGGGTGAATTCGCGTTGACCCGTACGTTCAAGATGCATTCCGGGGATCGCAAGGCGAAGACGGTGTGATGGAAACGTCGGCTAAATTGAGGGCAGCCCGCATATCGCCGCAGAAGTGCCGGCTGGTTGCCGACCAGGTGCGCGGACTCGGGGTCGGCGACGCCTTGGAAGTGCTTGAGTTCAGCAGCAAGAAAGGCGCTTTCTTGATCAGGAAACTGCTTGAGTCGGCGTTGGCGAACGCCGAACACAACCACGGCGCCGACGTGGACGAACTCAGGGTCAGCCGCATCTGCGTCGACCAGGGGCCGACCTACAAGCGTTACAAGGCGCGCGCGCGGGGACACGCCTCCGACGTCATGAAGAGAACCAGCAACGTCAGCTTGGTCGTCACCGACGAATAGGGAGGAGGAGATGGGACAGAAAGTACATCCGATGGGTTTCAGGCTGGGGGTTGCGTCCGAGTGGACGTCGAAATGGTACGCGGAAGGCAGCAACTACACCAGCATATTGCACAGCGACATCGCGGTTCGCGAATACCTGCGCAAGAAGCTGGCGCAGGCTTCGGTCAGCCGCATAGAGATCAAGCGACCTTCGCGCATGGCCCACGTCATTATTCACACCGCGCGCCCGGGCATCGTGATCGGCAAGAAAGGCGAGGACGTCGAAGCGTTGCGGCGCATCGTCGCGCGCAAGATGGGACTGAATCTCAACGACGTGAGAATCAACATCGAGGAGATCAGGAAGCCCGAGATCGACGCCCGCCTCGTCGCCGAAAGCGTCGCGCAGCAGTTGGAGAGGCGGATTATGTTCCGTCGCGCGCTGAAGCGCGCGGTGCAGAACGCGCTGCGGCTCGGCGCCGCCGGCGTCAAGATTTGCGTTGCGGGGCGTTTGAACGGGGCCGAGATCGCACGCACCGAATGGTACCGGGAAGGTCGCGTGCCGTTGCACACCTTATCGGCCGATATCGACTACGGCTTGGCCGAAGCCAACACGACTTACGGGGTTATCGGCGTCAAGGTCTGGATTTACAAGGACGGCAGCGACGACGCGGGGCCTCAAGCGGTTCCTGGCGCCCCGAAGAAAGCGTCCTGAGGTCAGACGCCCGAGCTTACGAAGATGTTACAACCGAAGAAAACAAAGTACAAGAAGACCCACAAGGGCAGGAATCGCGGGCTTGCTTTTACCGGCAACAAGGTGAGCTTCGGCGAGTTCGGCCTGAA
Source organism: uncultured Chromatiales bacterium (assembly GCA_964347615.1). Lineage (GTDB taxonomy): Bacteria > Pseudomonadota > Gammaproteobacteria > Poriferisulfidales > Oxydemutatoraceae > CAYFZO01. The sequence continues at coordinate 123,800 of CAYFZO010000002.1, read as the reverse complement.
GTCGGTCGAGCGCGGGCGGATAACCGCGCGCCAGATCGAAGCCGCGCGGCGCGCGATGACCCGTTACATCAAGCGCGGTGGCAAGATCTGGATCCGTATCTTTCCGGACAAGCCGATCACCAAGAAGCCGCTCGAAGTCCGCCAGGGCAAAGGCAAGGGCAACGTCGAGTACTGGGTGGCGCTGGTGCAACCCGGCAGGATGCTGTACGAAATGGAAGGCGTTGACGAAGGCGTCGCGCGTGAGGCGTTCAGGAGGGCCGCGGCCAAATTGCCGGTCAAGACCACGTTCACGCACAGGGGGTTGATGTGATGAAAGCTTCGGAACTCAGAAGCGACGACGTTCAAGGGCTGCGCGACCAGCTCGCGGAGCTGCGCCGTCAACAATTCAATCTGCGTATGCAGGGGCGTACCGGGCAGACGTTCAAGAGCGACCACCTGAAGAGGAATCGCCGCGACGTCGCGCGGATACTCACGGTCATCAACGAAAAGTCGCTTGCCGGGGAGGAATGAGCCGTGAGTGACGACGCAGTGAACAAGAACGCCGAGAACGCCGAGAACGCCGAGAACGCCGTGGGCGAACGTTCGATTATCGGCAGCGTCATCAGCAAGAAGATGAGCAAGACCATCACCGTTCTGGTTCGTCGCCGGGTCAAGCATCCGATGTACGGGAAGTACATGACGCGCACAACCAAGCTGCACGCGCACGACGAGAACGAGGAATGCGGCGTCGGCGACGTCGTCTCGATCGTTGCGTGCCGGCCGTTTTCCAAGACCAAGGCGTGGAAGTTGTCGCGCGTCGTCGAGAAGGCCGAGTAGCCGCGGTTCCGGAGAGCTTGAGCGATGATACAGATGCAAACGGTATTGGGCGTGGCCGACAACAGCGGCGCGCGCAAGGTGCAGTGCATCAAGGTGCTGGGCGGGTCGCGGCGGCGCTACGCCGGCATCGGCGACGTCATCAAGGTCAGCATCAAGGACGCGATTCCGCGCGGGCGCGTCAAGAAGGGCGAGGTGTACAACGCCATCGTCGTGCGCACCGCGAAGGGCGTGCGCCGTCCCGACGGCTCGTTGATACGTTTCGACGACAACGCGGCGGTGCTCTTGACCGCTCAGATGCAGCCGGTCGGCACCCGCATCTTCGGCCCCGTCACGCGTGAACTCAGGAGCGAGCGGTTCATGAAGATCGTTTCGCTTGCACCCGAAGTGTTATGAAGGAAAAGAGCCGTGAAACGAATCAAAAAAGGCGACGAGGTCATCGTCATCGCCGGCAAGGACAAAGGCCGCCGCGGGAAAGTGTCGGCGGTTCAAGGTGAGAAAGTGACCGTGGACAACGTCAACGTCGTGAAAAAAGCGGTCACCCCGAATCCGAACACGGGCGAGGCCGGAGGCATCATCGAGAAGGAAAAGCCGTTGCATATTTCCAACGTGATGATCTTCAACCCGACTTCGGGCAAGGGCGACCGCGTCCGGTTCAAGGTGCTTGACGACGGCGGCAAAATCCGTTGCTTCAAGTCCAGCGGCGAAAAGATAGACTGAGCGGAGGAGGGAACGACGTGAAACAAGATTCCGCAACGCCCGCGCTTCAGCAGGAGTACCGTGAGGTCATCGCCCCGGAGGTCATGAAACGGCTCGGTTTCAAGAATCCGATGCGGGTGCCGCGCCTGACCAAGATCACGGTCAACATGGGCTTGGGCGAGGGCGCGCGCGACAAGAACGTGATGGCTTCGGCGCTCGACGACCTGGCCAGGATCTGCGGGCAAAAGCCGGTGGTGACGCGCGCGCGCAAGTCGATCGCCGCGTTCAGCGTCCGCGAAGGCTGGCCGGTCGGCTGCAAGGCGACTCTCAGGCGCGACCGCATGTATGAGTTCCTGGATCGCCTGATCAGGATTGCCATTCCCAGGATCCGGGACTTTCGCGGGTTCAGCGACAAGGCTTTCGACGGTCGCGGCAACTACAGCTTCGGCATCAGCGAACAGATCGTCTTTCCCGAGATCGATTACGACAAGATAGATCATCTGCGCGGTCTCGACGTTACGATGACGACCACCGCGACCACCGACGAAGAAGCGCGAGCGCTGCTTGAGGGGTTCAAGTTTCCGCTTCAAGCGAGGAGGTAGGTCATGGCCAAGGTTTCGATGGTACAGAGAGAAATCAAGCGCGCCAAAGTGGTTGCGAAATACAAGAACAAGCGTGCCGAACTGAAAGAGCTGATCCGCAATCCCCGGAGCTCCTCCGAGGAACGCGCCGAAGCGGTGAGTGCGCTGCAAAAGCTGCCGCGCAACGCGAGCCCCTGCCGTTTGCGCAACCGTTGCCGATTGACCGGCAGGCCGCGCGGCTATTACCGCAAGTTCGGCTTGGCGCGAAACAAGCTGCGCGAGCACGCGATGGCGGGAGACGTTCCCGGTCTGGTCAAGGCGAGTTGGTGAACAAGACGTGAGCATGAGCGACCCAATAGCCGATATGCTGACGCGCATCCGCAACGCGCAGATGATCGGAGACAAGGAAGTGGCGATGCCCGCTTCGCGGCTGAAAGGCGCAATCGCCGAAGTGTTGCAGCGGGAAGGCTACATCGAGTCTTACCGCAACGAGGAGCAGGACGGCAAGCCGCGGATGGTGTTCAAGCTGAAGTACCATGACGAGACGCCGGTGATTGCGCGCATCAGGCGGGTCAGCAGACCGGGCTTGCGCGTTTATCGCGGTGCCGACGAACTGCCGAGGGTGCTCGGCGGCATGGGAGTCGCGGTGATTTCAACGCCGCAGGGCGTGATGAGCGACCGCGAAGCCCGCGAAAAACGCCAGGGCGGCGAAGTCTTGTGCGTCATCGAGTAGAGGACAGGAAAATGACCAGATCTTCTGAAAAACCGATTGAAATACCCGCCGGCGTCAAGCTGCGAATTTCGGACGACGATTTGCACTTGAAGGGGCCGAACGGTGAAATAACGTTGCCGCTGCACAAGCACGTCGAATGCCTGCGGGAAGGGAACTCGCTCTCGTTTCGCGCGCGCGAGCCGGACGCGAAGGCTTTGGCCGGAACGGTGCGGGCGGCGCTGGTGAACATGATCATCGGCGTGACCAAGGGGTTCGAGAAGAGGCTGATATTGCAGGGCGTCGGTTACCGCGCGCAGCTGAAAGGCAGGGCACTCCACTTGCAGCTCGGCCACTCGCATTCGATTACCTACCGTCTGCCCGATGAGGTGAAAGCCGAGACGCCGAGTCAGACCGAGGTCGTTCTCAAGGGCGTCGACAAGCAGGTGGTCGGTCAGGCCGCTTCCGAGATCCGCGCCTTTCGCCCCCCCGAGCCGTACAAGGGCAAGGGCGTTCGCTACGCGGACGAGCGGCTGCTGCGCAAGGAAGGCAAGAAGAAGTAATGAAGCTGGACAAGAAAAACACCCGGCTGAGGCGCGCGCGCAAGATGCGTTCGGGCGCGTCCGAGCTGAAGGTTCACCGCTTGTGCGTCAACCGCACGCCGCGGCACATCTACGCTCAGGTCATTGCGCCCGACGGCGGCACGACGTTGGCGTGCGCTTCGACGCTGGAGAAAGCGCTCGCGGAGGCGCTCAAGAAACCCGGCAAGATCGAAGCCGCCGAGAAAGTCGGTGAGACGATCGCCAAGCGGGCGTTGGAGAAAGGCGTCGAGCGAGTCGGTTTTGACCGCTCCGGCTTTCGTTATCACGGACGGGTCAAGGCGCTGGCCGAAGCCGCGCGCGCCAACGGCTTGAAGTTCTGAAGGAGGGGCTTGTGTCGAACATAGAAAAAGCCGAGTTGACCGACGGGTATCTGGAGAAGCTGATAACCGTCAACCGCGTCGCCAAGGTCATCAAGGGCGGCAGGCAGTTCGGGTTCACCGCGCTGACCGTCGTCGGCGACGGTGAGGGCAAGGTGGGTCTCGGCTACGGCAAAGCCCGCGAAGTGCCGCCGGCGATCCAGAAAGCCATGGAGGCGGCGCGCAAGAAGATGATCGAGGTGCCGTTGCGCGACGGCACGTTCTATTATCCGATCACCAGTCGGCACGGCGCCGCCAAGGTGTTCATCCAGCCGGCTTCCCCCGGTACCGGCATCATCGCCGGCGGCCCGATGCGCGCGGTGTTTGAAGTGCTCGGCGTCAAGGACGTTCTGGCCAAAAGCATCGGTTCGCGCAACTCGATCAACGTGGTGCGCGCGACGTTCAAAGGCTTGTCTCAGATGCAATCGCCGAAGCAGGTTGCGGCCAAGCGCGGCAAGCAGGTCAAGGAAGTCTTCACCGGTTGACCTCGGGCGGTGCAATCATGGCAGGACGACTCAAAGTTACCTTGGTGCGCAGCTTGAACGGCAGGTTGCGCACCCACCAAGCCTGCGTCAGGGGACTCGGGATTCGCCGGCCGCATCACTCGGTCGTGGTCGAGGACACGCCCCAGAACCGGGGCATGATCAACAAAGTGCGCTACATGCTGGAAGTCGAAGATGCCTGAGTTGAAGCTGAATTCGCTGAAGCCCGCCGCCGGCAGCCGTACCTCGCGCCGCCGCGTCGGGCGCGGCAACGGCTCGGGGGTCGGCAAGACCTGCGGGCGCGGGCACAAAGGACAGCGTTCTCGCGCCGGCGGCAAGCCCCGCGTCGGTTTCGAAGGCGGACAGATGCCGTTGCAGCGGCGCTTGCCGAAAGTCGGCTTTCGTTCGCCGCGTGCCGGGCTGAGCGCCGAGGTGCGGTTGCGCGAGCTGGCGCAGGTCGAGGACGCGGTGATTGACGCGGCGGCGCTGCGCAAGGCCAAGCTCGTTCCCGCTACGGCCAAGCGAATCAAGGTGATTCTGTCGGGCGAGATCACCAAGCCGGTTACCCTCAGGGGGCTGGCCGTCACCGCGGGCGCGGCGAAAGCGATCGAAAGCGCCGGCGGCAGGATCGAAACCGAACAGGGAGGTACGGGCTGATGTCGACGACGCCGCAAGGGCTTGCCGCGCTGGCGAAAGTGAACCGCGTCGGCGAGTTGCGCAAGCGCATCGGTTTCGTGCTGATGGTGCTCGTCATCTACCGCATCGGCAGTTTCATTCCCGCGCCGGGAATCAACCCTGAAGCGATGGCGCAGTTCTTCGACCAGAACAGCGGCACGATACTCGATCTGTTCAACATGTTTTCCGGCGGCGCGCTCGAACGGCTGAGCTTGTTTGCGCTCGGCGTGATGCCGTACATCTCCGCGTCGATCATCATGCAGTTGATGACCGTGGTGGTGCCTTCGCTGAAGGAGCTGAAGAAGGAAGGCGAACGCGGGCGTCGCGTCATCATGCAGTACACCCGTTACGGCACGGTGCTGCTTGCGACCTTTCAGGCGATCGGCGTCGGCATCGCCTTGCAGACCCAGGGCGTTGCGTTTGTCGCGGGTGCGGGCTTCATCTTCGTCGTCGCGGTGTCGCTGGTGACCGGCACCATGTTCCTGATGTGGCTCGGTGAGCAGATCAACGAGCGCGGCATCGGCAACGGTATCTCGATCATCATCTTTGCCGGCATCGTCGCCGGTCTGCCTGCCGCCGCGGGCGGCACCCTGGGACTGGCCAACACCGGCGAATTGTCGGTGGCGCTGGTGATGCTCCTGTTCGCCCTGAGCATCGCGGTGACGGGTTTCGTGGTGTTCGTCGAAAGGGGGCAGCGGCGGGTCACCGTCAATTACGCGCGCCGCCAGCGCGGCATGTACGCGGCGCAATCGAGCCACTTGCCGCTCAAGCTGAACATGGCCGGCGTCATCCCGCCGATCTTTGCGTCGAGCATCATCTTGTTTCCGGCGACGCTGGGGCAGTGGTTCGGCAACGCCGAAGGCTTGGGGTGGCTCGGCGGTTTTGCGACCGCGTTGTCGCCGGGGCAACCCCTCTACATCGTTTTTTACGCTCTGGCGATTATATTTTTCTGCTTTTTCTACACCGCGATCGTGTTCGACGCGCGCGACACCGCGGACAACCTCAAGCGCGGCGGCGCTTTCATTCCCGGCATCCGCCCGGGCGAGCAAACCGCGCGCTACATAGACAGCATCATCAGCCGCCTGACCGCGGTCGGCGCGATTTACATCACGCTGGTGTGCCTGCTGCCGGAGTTCTTGATCTTGTCGTGGAACGTCCCCTTTTATTTCGGCGGCACCTCGTTGCTGATTATCGTCATCGTCATCATGGACTTCATGGCGCAAGTGCAGTCCTACGTGTTGTCGCACCAATACGAGGGCTTGTTGAAGAAAGCGAACCTCAAGTCGCAAAGAAGAGGCGCGATCGGAAGGGTTTCCCGCTGAGGAGGAAAACGTGAAAGTCAGAGCATCAGTCAAGAGAATCTGCAGGAACTGCAAACTGGTTCGTCGCAAGGGCGTGGTGCGGGTGATTTGCACCGACCCGCGGCACAAGCAACGCCAGGGGTGAGGGCGCGTGAGAATCAACGCTTCGACCCGAGCCGCGACGTCCGCGCGTTGGAAGCGCGGCACGGCTTCGTCTATAATCGCCCCCTTTTATCTTTCGAGCCTTCCCGGCCCGGCAAGCAGGAGTAACAGAGCATGGCGCGTATAGCGGGCGTCAACGTCCCCGACCGCAAGCACGCCGAAGTCGCGCTGACGGCGATTTTCGGCATCGGCAGGAGCACCGCGCGCAAGATTTGCGACGCGGGCGGCGTCAAGCGGAGCGCGATGATAAAGGACCTTGCCGAGCCTGAGCTGGAGAGTCTGCGCAAGGGGGTCGTGAGGTACACGATAGAGGGCGATTTGCGCCGTGAAGTCAACCTCAACGTCAAGCGCCTGAGAGACCTCGGGTGTTACCGCGGCGTGAGGCACCGCCGCGGGCTGCCGGTGCACGGGCAAAGAACGCGCACCAACGCGAGAGGGCGCAAAGGCCCGCGCAGAATCATCAAGAACAAACGCTGATGGCCAAGACCAAGACAGGCGGCAAAAGACGCGCGCGCAAGAAAGTTGACAAGGTTGTCGCCGACGCGGTGGCCCACGTCACTTCGACTTTCAACAACACCATCGTGATGATCACCGACCGCCAGGGCAACGCCTTGTGCTGGGCGACCGCGGGGTCGTCGGGTTTCCGCGGCTCGCGCAAGAGCACCCCGTTCGCCGCACAGGTGGCGGCGGACCGAGCCGGACGCGCGGCGCTCGAGTTCGGGGTCAAGAATCTTGAGATCAACGTCCGCGGCCCGGGGCCCGGGCGTGAATCGGCGGCGCGCGCCTTGAACGCGGTCGGCTTCAAGGTCACCAGCATCACCGACGTGACCCCGATTCCGCACAACGGCTGCCGCCCGCCGAAGCGCCGGCGCGTGTAACGGACGATGGCGCGTTACAGAGGACCAACTTGCAAACTGAGCCGGCGCGAGAGCACCGACTTGATGCTCAAGGGGCGCGCCCGCTTGTTGTCCTCGAAGTGCAACATGGAAAAGCTGCCGGGTCAGCACGGCGACCGCAAGTCGCGCTTGTCGGACTACGGCATCCAGCTGCGCGAGAAGCAGAAAGTACGCCGCATTTACGGCATCCTCGAACGTCAGTTTCGCAATTACTACAAGCAGGCGGCGCGCAGCAAGGGTTCGACCGGCGAAAACCTGCTGAAGCTGCTCGAATGCCGTCTGGACAACGTCGTCTACCGCATGGGTTTCGGCGCGACGCGCGCCGAGTCCCGTCAGATCGTCGGGCACAAGGCGATTGCGGTGAACGGACGGACGGTCAACGTGCCGTCGTATCAGGTCAGCCCGACCGACGAGATTTCGGTGGTCGAGAAAGCCCGTGGTCAGCTGCGCATAAAGGACGCGCTGAGCGTGGTTGACCAGATCGGATTTCCTGAATGGGTCGAAGTCGACGTTGAGAAAATGAAGGGTGTTTTCAAGTCGGTTCCGGAAAGAAGCGATCTCCCTTCCGACATTAACGAGTCGCTGGTCGTCGAGTTGTACTCCAAGTAACGACCGACGGCGGCGATGATTATCGCAAACAAGCGACAACCAAGCGGAGGACTGCAAGGGTGGCTTACGAAGACGAGCTGTTAAAACCGCGCATCGTGGACGTGCGCGAACTTTCGGATACCCGAATGAAGGTGGAGTTGGAGCCGTTCGAACGCGGTTTCGGACACACGTTGGGCAACGCGTTGAGGCGCGTGCTGTTGTCCTCGATTCCCGGCTACGCGATCGTCGAGGTGCAGATAGAAGGCGTCCTGCACGAGTACACGGCCATCGAAGGCGTTCAGGAGGATGTAACCGACGTCCTGCTGAACCTCAAGGATCTGGCGGTGGTCGGTCACAAGGACACGGCGGTTATCACGCTCAACAAGAAAGGCCCCGCGGTTGTTACCGCCAAGGACGTCAAGACCGAAGAAAGCGTCGAGTTCGCCAATCCGGATCACGTCATCGCCCACCTCTCGGACAAAGGCGAGCTGAACATGACCATGAAGGTCGTCAGGGGACGCGGCTACCAACCGGCGACGCGCGCCGACGCCGACCGCTCGATCGGAACCTTGCTGCTCGACGCGAGCTTCAGCCCGATACGCCAAGTCTCTTACAGCGTTGAGACCGCGCGGGTCGAACAGCGCACCGACCTCGACAAGCTGATTATCGAGATGGAAACCGACGGGACGATAGACCCGCAGGAAGCGGTGCAATTCTCCGCGCGCATCCTGCATTCTCAGTTGGAGACTTTCGCCAGCCTCAAGGAGCTCAGGACCGAGCAAGAGAAAGGGCAGCGGGTCGCGGTCAATCCGCAGCTGCGGAAATCCCTGGAGGAGCTGGGTCTCAGTCGGCGCTCGATCAACAGCCTCAAGGCCGAGCGCATCCAGCACGTCGGCGATTTGGTGCAGAGGACCGAAGCCGAATTGAAACGCACGCCGAATATCGGGATGAAGTCCCTGGATGAAATCAAGGAAGTGCTCGAGTCCAACGGTTTGGAGCTCGGCATGGACGTCGGCGACTGGACGCCCCCGGAAACGCCGCGCGAGCCGGCGAGCGGCGGCACTTCCCGCTCTTCTGAGCCCCGTTCCTGAGGCCCGTTCCTGAGAGCAGTTACGGAGGAACCGACGATGCGCCATCTCCACGCGGGCAGAAAACTCAGCATGACCGACGCCCACCGCAAGGCGGCGTTGGCGAACATGAGCGTTTCCTTGATCGAGCACGAGAAGATCAGGACCACGCTCAGCCGGGCCAAGGAGCTGAGGCGCGTCCTTGAACCCTTGATTACGCTGTCGCGCAACGACAGCGTCGCCGCGCGCCGTCGCGCTTTCTCGAAGTTGCGCGACAAGGCCGCGGTCGGAAAGTTGTTCACCGAACTCGGCCCGCGCTACAAAGACCGCCCCGGCGGTTACCTCCGTATTCTCAAGAACGGGTTCCGCCCCGGAGACAACGCGCCGATGGCGCTCGTCGAGCTGGTTGATCGCCCGGTTGACGAGCCGCCCGCCGATCAACCCTCAGAATAAGCGGCGGCCTCGCCGTCGCGCGCAAGCGTCCGTCGCCTCATGCCGCCTCATGAGATCCCGCGGTCGGCATTGACCGCGACGTCGGTTTCGCAGGCGCCGTTGTCAACGCGTGAGGTTCGGCGCGACGGCGGTTGCCGCAAGACGAAGCGTTTGCCGTCGCGTATTCGGAAGATTTGAACGTGAAAGGCACGACGGCACGCGCCACGGGAAGGTCGGAAGCCCCGGGCAAGAAGGTCGGGAGGCAGGAAGCGGGCTTGAACCGGGAGATACCGAGTCCGAACCACAAGACGTCGGCAGGAAAGGTGGCGGTGCCTTGCACGAGTCGACGTTGCAGCGCTTGCGGATACGCCGGGAAAGGGAACGGAAAGACGTCGGGACGACGCGGACGTGAACCTCGGATTGAACGTCTTGTCCGGGAACGGGCTTTCGGAAATGAGGTTGCCGGACGTGGAGCCGGTGACGTCGGTCGGCTCGTGAAGCGTCAACTTGATACGGATTTATATATATAATTCCCAATATAACGACCGATTTGCAGTGATTACTTTCAGGAGCGGCCTTGAAGCAAAAGACCTTGAGTTTGTCGGCGGTGCTGATTACGGTCGGGCTGGTTGCGGGTGTTTTCTGGACCGAACCCGGCCCGCGCTTGGTTGAGCGTGAGGTATTGCCGCTTAGGGTCGTGGTGTCGGAGTTGCAAACGCACGACGTGCAACCGCAACGCACCTTGACCGGCAGGTTCGAGCCGGTCAAGACCAGCGATCTGAAGTTTGAGGTTGCGGGGCGCGTCGCCGCGAGATACGTCGAGACCGGCGCCCGGGTCGCCGCCGGCCAGCCCTTGCTGGTGCTGGACGACCGCGACTACCGGGACGTGCTGACCGCGGCTCAGGCCGATTTCGACTTGGTCGCCGCCGAAGTCGAGCGCGACCGGCAACTGCTGACGCTCGCCGGAGACAACGCGAAGTTGCAGCAGCAGGAAGTCGCGCGTCTTGAAAGCCTGATCAAGGTCGAGCTCGTAAGCCAATCGGCGCTCGACGCGGCGAGACAGAAATTGATCGACTTGCAGACCGAGGAGGCGCGGCGTGGGCATTCGGTTTCGGTTGCAACGGCGCGTCTCGACTTGGCACGCAGCGAACGCGACCGGGCGACGCGCGACTTGGAGAGAACCCGGCTGGTCGCGCCGTTCGCCGGCGTGGTGAACCGTATCGGGGTCGAGGTCGGCGGTTACGTCGGCGCGGGTCAGTTTGCGTTGACCATCGTGGACGTCTCCCGGTTCGATCTGCTGCTTCACGTCGGCGGTGAGACCGCGTCGGTGCTTGAGGCCGGGCAACCGGTCGAGATCGAAGTCTCGGAAGCCCGAACGCCCGAGGGAACCCTTGAAGGCGAGCTGGTGTCCTTGCAAGTCGCCCCCGACCCGGAGACCTTCACCTACGAGGCGCGCGTTCGCGCCGCCGCCGAAGGCCTGCGTGCCGGCATGACCGCGCGCGCACGGTTGCCGCAACCGCGGCGCAACGACGTGATCACGGTGCCGATTGCCGCGGTGCAGTACCTCGACGGGCGCACTTACGTGTTCGTCGAGTACGACGGTGCGTTGAAGCGCACCCGGGTTTCTCTCGGTGCGCGTATCGCCGACAGCGTCATCGTCGAGGAGGGACTCGAACCGGGTCTCAGGGTGGTCGTGCACGACGTCGACCGGCTGGCCGACGGACAGAAAGTCGTCGTCAGGCGGGACGCCGAACCGATTAACTGAGCGTGCGCCGCGCTTCGCGCCGACGCGGGCGAGGCTGACAACGACGAATGATCGTAGATTTTTCCATCCGCAACGCGCTGCTGGTCAATTTCCTGCTGCTCGGCATCGTCGTCGTCGGCGTGGCGTCGTGGCGGGCGATGCCGCAGGAGATCTTTCCGGTTATCGAGCAGGACAAGATTGAAATCAGCACGCGCTTCGAAGGCGCGCCGCCGATAGAAGTCGAACGCCAAGTCACGATTCCGATCGAGGAAGCGGTCGAGGGGCTCGGTGACATAGACGTGATGGAGTCGCTGAGTCGCGAGGGTTACTCGCGGGTGCTGGTCGAGTTGAAAGCCAACGTGGACGCCGATGACTTTCTGGAAGAGGCCCGCTCGGCGGTCGACGCGATCGAGGATCTGCCCGAAGACGCCGAACGTACGCAAGTGCGGCGTCTGCGCACGCGCTTTCCGGTCATCAGCGTCAGCGTCTACGCCGACGCCGGCGAAGAAGATCTGATCGAGATCGGCAAGCGCGTCAAGCACGAGATCCAGCGTCTCGACGACGTCGCGAGCGTCAACGTCGCCGGCGAACGCGAATGGGAGATCTGGGTGATCGTTGACCCGTATCTTGCGGCGGCGAGCAAAGTGTCCATCGCCGAGGTCAGCGCCGCCTTGAAAGGCAACGTCGGCGATCGCCCGGGCGGGAAGCTGTCGTCGAGCGAGGGCGAGATTCAATTGCGCGGCATCGGCGCGCCGGCGGACGTGCAAGCGGTGCGTGAGATTTCGATTCGCTCGAACGCGGACGGCGGGCAACTCAGGGTCGGCGACGTCGCCGACGTCGAGTTGCGCATCGAGGAAGCCGAGACGCTCGGACGCTACGCCGGCAAGCCGGCGCTCAACCTGATTGTGACCAAAGCCGCGGGCGGCTCGACGATCGAAGTGTCCGAGGCGGTGCGGCGGCTGATCGGGGAGTTGTCTCAAACCCTGCCGCCCGGCGTTTCGCTCGGCTACCACAGCGACTCTTCGGCCTACATACAGACTCGGTTGCAGACGGTGCTCTCTTCGGGCGTCGTCGGTTTGCTGCTGTTGCTGCTGTCGCTTTACCTGCTTTTGAACGCGCGCGTCGCGGTGATTACCGCGCTCGGCATCCCGGTTTCGTTCCTGTTTGCGGTCATCGTGATCCACTATCTCGGTTTCACGATCAATATGGTGTCGCTGTTCGCTTTCCTGATTGCGCTCGGGATGATCGTCGACGACGCGATCATCATCACCGAAAACACCTACCGCCACCTCGAGGAGGGCAAGCCGTACTTGGAGGCGGCGTCGCTCGGCGCGCGCGAGGTCGCGGCGCCGGTCGTGGCCTCGACCCTCACGACAATCGCCGCTTTTCTGCCGATGTTCGCGGTCAGCGGCACGCTCGGCGCTTTCATCACCGTGATCCCGATCGTGGTCAGCGCGGCGTTGCTGGGGTCCCTGTTCGAGGCGTTCGTGATCCTGCCGTCGCACGCGCGCTTGGTCTTCAAGGGCGTCTCGGTCAAAGCGCAACGCACCGGCGCGTCCTGGCGGAAGCTGCTCGACCGTTACACGCATTGGCTCGGGTGGTCGCTCGACCATCGCTACTTGGTGACCGTGCTCGCCACGTGCACGCTCGCGGTTGCGCTGGCGCTGGCGGTAACACGGGTGCCTTTCCAGCTGTTCGGCAGCGTCGAAATCAACCAGTTTTTCGTCAACATAGAAGCGCCGAACACTTACGGCATGGAGGACAGCAAGCGCCTCGCCGCCGAGATGGAAGCGCAGATCGAGGAGATCTTCGTCGAGCACGAGGAGGAACTCGAAGTGATGCTGACCAACGTCGGCGTGCTGCTGATTGACTTCAACCGCTCGAAGCTGGCAAGCCACTACGTGCAGCTGCTGGTCACCCTGCAGAAAAGACGTCCCGAAGGTTTCATCGAGCGGTTCGTGACGCCGCTGATCAATTTCAAGCTGCCTTCGGACGCCGGGCGCGTGCGCGGCACCGACGAAATCATCAATTTGATCCGCGAACGCCTGCAGGGTATGACGGGGGTGAAGCGCTTTTCGGTGCTCAAGCCCCGCGCCGGGCCTGCCGGGTCCGACGTCGTCCTCGGCGTTTCGGGGCCGGACCTCAACCGCCTGCGCGAGTACGCCGACGAGATCAGCGACTTCCTGAGAACGCTCGACGGCGTCTACGACGTGCGCCACGACGTCGAGCCGGGGAAACTCGAGTTCCGCTACCGCCTGAACGAACGCGGCAAGGAACTCGGCCTGACGCAAGAGACGGTCGCCGATTTCGTGCGCGCGGGCTACCTCGGCGTCGAGGTCGCTTACGCGAACTGGGGCACGGAACGTTATCCGGTGCGCGTCATCTTCCCCGAGGGGGTGCGCACCGACGTTGCGGCGTTGCCCGAGTTGCCGCTGACGCTGCCGAACGGCAAGGTCGTTTATCTCGATACGATCGCCGACGTCGAGCTCGACCGGGGGTTCAATACCCTGATGCGGATGGATCGCCGCCGGGTCGCGACGATCAACGCCGAGGTCGACCTCGACAAGATCACCGCGCTTGAAGTCTCGACGCTGATCGAGCGCCGTTTCGGCAAGGTCTTTGAACGACTGCCCGACTACGAAATGAGCTTCCGCGGCGAGCGGCGCGACGCGGTCGAGTCGTTCAGCGGAGTCGGCAACGCGCTGGTGATTGCGATTGCGTTGATATTTCTTATCCTGATCGCGTTGTTCCGTTCGGTTCTCGAACCGCTGATTGTATTGTCGGCGGTTCCGTTCGGCATCATCGGCGTCATCGTCGGACACCTGCTGTTCGGTTTCAATTTGCAGTTCGTCTCGATGGTCGGCTTCGTCGCGCTGAGCGGCATCATCGTCAACGATTCGCTGATACTGGTGAACTTTGCGAGCAAGCGGCGCGCGCAGGGCGTCGAGCGCGTCGCCGCGGTCGTCGAAGCCGGACGCAAGCGCGCGCGACCGATACTGTTGACCACGGTGACGACGTTTCTCGGGGTCTCGCCGCTGATTTTCTTCGCCACCGGGCAGACCAAGTTCCTGTCGCCGATGGCGATCAGCTTGGGTTTCGGCCTGGTGTTCACGACCGCGCTGATCCTGCTCGTGCTGCCGTGCTTTTATCTGGTCGCCGACGACCTGCGCTTGCGCTTGCGCTTGCGTGCGGCGGTGCGCAAAGCCGGCGCAGCCGGCGAAGTCACTTAGCGATCTTCCTCGCCTCGAAGAACACGTTCGGGTGGTTTTCCCCCCGGCTGTTCTTCCTGCGGATCTTGTCGCAACTGCGGTCGCCGTCGTCGGCTTCCTCGTCGGCGCGCTTGTCCTTGCCGTTGTCGCTCAGCACCAACCAGTGATCCCCCGCGTCAACGACGCTTTCGGCGTTGAAACCCTAATGATTCGCTGATACTGGTGAACTTTGCGAGCAAGCGGCGCGCGCAAGGCGTCGAGCGCGTCGCCGCGGTCGTCGAAGCCGGACGCAAGCGCGCGCGACCGATACTGTTGACCACGGTGACGACGTTTCTCGGGGTCTCGCCGCTGATTTTCTTCGCCACCGGGCAGACCAAGTTCCTGTCGCCGATGGCGATCAGCTTGGGTTTCGGCCTGGTGTTCACGACCGCGCTGATCCTGCTCGTGCTGCCGTGCTTTTATCTGGTCGCCGACGACCTGCGCTTGCGCTTGCGCTTGCGTGCGGCGGTGCGCAAAGCCGGCGCAGCCGGCGAAGTCACTTAGCGATCTTCCTCGCCTCGAAGAACACGTTCGGGTGGTTTTCCCCCCGGCTGTTCTTCCTGCGGATCTTGTCGCAACTGCGGTCGCCGTCGTCGGCTTCCTCGTCGGCGCGCTTGTCCTTGCCGTTGTCGCTCAGTACCAACCAGTGGTTTCCCGCGTCAACGACGCTTTCGGCGTTGAAATCCTTGAGCTCCGACTTCAGGTGCACCGCCGTGCCGTCCCAGCGGTAAAGCGCCGCCCTTTTCCTCGAATCCACCGATCCCGCGACGATGACGTAAGCGTCGCGGTCGCGGGTGATTTCCCGTACGCCGCGGTCGTCCAGATCAAGCTGATGGATTTTGCGCACTTCGAACGACGCGCCTTTCGGTGCGAGTTCGACAATCAGCGCGTTGCCGGACTTGCCTTCGGACAGTGGCGACCTGAACCCTGCAAGCAACCCGCCGTCGTCGGTCGCGGCGAGACCTTCGAGGTTGACGCCGCCTTTCTTGGGGGGACGCTTGCGCACCTTGGGCGTGAGGTGCTTCGTGACTTCAGGGGATTGCAGCAGCACTTCGGTCAGGTCCCACGGCCCGCCGAGCAGTTCGACGTCTTCGAGCCGCTTCGTGGGAACGTTGGTCGCAAACAGCGTACGCCGGTTCGGTTCAACGCCTCCGCGTTTATTCAAACCGTGCGAGCCGACCCACCAGATTCGGTCGCCGGCCGATGCCGCAGCTTCAAGATCCATTTCGCCGTCACGTTCAAGTCCCAGCAACCCGACGAGGTCGGCGCGAGCGAGCGGCGGGCCGCCGTTCACGTCGAACGCGAACAACGCGTTGCTCTCGTCGTAGCCGACCAGAATCACGTTTCCGGGGATCTTGACCGCGGCCGACCCGTCGCAGACGCCTCTGAACGTGATCGAATCGGCGGCGGCGTGTGCGGCGAACGCCGCGGCGGCAAGCAGGACGGTAAAGCGGTGTTTCATCATGCGACTCGGTTTCGGTTGATTGGTCTTGGTGAACTGACCTCGGTGATTTTCAGGGGCAAAAGCCCCGGTATCGGTTTGACGCTTCACGTTGATGCTTTGGGGGCGAATCGACGTCGCCACCTCCACGTTCAGCCGCCCCATTCGGCCGCTCCACTCCAGGAGGGCACGAACGCGGCGACGTTCGATGGAGATTCTATGCACGGTGCGTTTTCATTGCGAGCCGTTTCATGAGTTCCAAGAAAAAGGGCGGGTTGCCCCGCCCTTTCAGCCCTCCGATCGGCGAATCGGTCCAGCGAGGTTTTACAGTTTGTGCGGCAGAGGCGTCATTTCCTTCGCGGCCATCTCGAAGCTGGATTTCTCCTGCGGCAGCAACGGAATCAGCCCTCTGTCGGAGAGGTAGCCTTCGGAGCCCGAGGCTTTGCTGCTCATGAACTCGGCGACGTATTCCGCGATGCCGGGAATCACGCCGACGTGGTCTTTCTTGACGTAGAAATACAGCGAACGAGACACCGGATACGTCCCGTCGGCAATCGCTTCAAACGTCGGTCGGGTGTTGTTGACCGACGCGCCTTGGACCGAGTCGGCGTTCTGGTCGAGGAAGCTGTAACCGAACACGCCGAACGCGACGGGGTTGGCTTTGAGCTTCTGCACGATCAGGTTGTCGTTTTCGCCGGCTTCTATGTAGGCGCCGTCTTCACGCACGGTGTGACAGAGCTTCTTGTAGGCTGCCTTGTCGGCTTTCTTCATCGCCTTGATCCAGTCGAACTTCTTGCAGCCGCCTTCGAGCGCCAGCTCGGCGAACGCGTCGCGGGTGCCGGAAGTCGGCGGCGGGCCGAGAACCTCGATCTTGGCGTCGGGCAGGGAAGCGTCAACGTCTTTCCAGGTCTTGTAGGGGTTCGGGACCAGCGTCTGCGACCCGTCGGGGTTCGGCACGTCTTTCGCCAGCGCCAAGAAGATATGCTTGAGGCTGACGTCCATCATCGGGCCGCCCTTTGCGTTGGCGAGAACGATGCCGTCGTAGCCGATTTTCACTTCGACGATGTCCTTGACACCGTTCTTGACGCACATATCAACTTCTTTTTGCTTGATACGACGCGACG
Organism: uncultured Chromatiales bacterium; assembly: GCA_964347615.1. Lineage (GTDB taxonomy): Bacteria > Pseudomonadota > Gammaproteobacteria > Poriferisulfidales > Oxydemutatoraceae > CAYFZO01. Next base: position 106,880 of record CAYFZO010000002.1, on the reverse strand, counting down.
CGTTGGCAACGTCAGGCGTTTTCACGCCGAGACCCTCACAGAACAGCTTGAATCCGCCGCCGGTGCCGGTGGACTCGATCTTCGGTGTTTTGAACCCGTCGTTGCGGCCGAAAGTCTCAGCGACCACGGTTGCAAACGGGTAGACGGTCGAAGAACCGACGACGTTGATTTGGTCGCGCGCGACCGCGGTGTTCGCCAGAGCGAACGCTGCTATGGATAACGAGACGGCTGTCACAATGGCTCGTTTCATGATGTTGTTTCCTCCGAAAGTGTTGAGGTTTGGTTTCGGCGCTCATTGTCCATGAAGAATGTGTCAGATTGATGTCAGCGGCGGTGAAATATAACTGTCACCTGTCTGCAACACAGGTGCAACATTCCCCGTCGATAATGCCGCCCTCGTTCCGTGGATGCGGAGAAAGCCCGGTGCCGAGCGGGTCGCCGGAACCAATCGATACATTTCATCACTTATGGGAGATAAACCTCATGGAAAAGTTTAATTTAGCGCCCGATTTCGGCAAGGTCTTGCTTGCTTGCGCGCTGTTCGCCTGCACCTCGTTCGTCGCCGCGCACGCGCAGACCTTGGAGCAACGTATCGAGCGTCTCGAAAAAACGATAGACGGTCTGCAGGACCAGTTGCTCAAGGCGCGTCAGGAAGTTAACCAGATGTCCGCGGACAGGAAAGAAGGCGCCAAGAAGGGCATCGTCAAGACCGACGGCAAGGAAGACGTCACGTTGTCCACGACCGGCGGCGGTCTCAAGCTGAAGTCCGACAACGGCAACTCGTTCAAGCTCGGCGGTCGTCTGTTGTTCGACTATGACTTCTTCGACGACGTATTCACCGACAACGGCGAGAGTCAATCCGAAGGAGAATGGCGGCGCACCCGCCTGACCGCGAGCGGTTCGGTCAAGAAAGACTGGAAGTACAAACTCACCGTCAACATAGATGACCAAGACGACGAGGCCAACGTGAACACGGCGTACATCGAGTACGCGGGTTTCAAGCCGTTGGCGGTCAGGGTCGGTAAGTTCAAGGAGCCGTTCTCTCTTGAACGTCTGACGAGCTCCAAATGGATCTCGACGATCGAGCGCAACATGACGCTCGACTTCCTCGGCGGCAATCTCGGCGCCGGTCAGCCGGACCTCGGCGGCGTTCAGCTTTCGGGTTATCACGAGGACGCGAACAACCTGAACTGGGCGATCGGCGTGTTTGACGACGGTTCCGAAGACCAAGACGGGGAAGACAACTATGGTCTCACTGCCCGCGTCGCGGCGTCGCCGCACTTCGGCGAGGATCACTTCGTCCATCTCGGCGCCGCGTTTTCGGTGCGTGAGATCCAAGACCGCGTGAGATACCGCTCGCGTCTGGGGGTTCACACCGCCGACGGCGGTCGGCCGACCTTTGCCGACGCTTGGGTTGACGACGTCGAGCAATACGGCTTGGAAGCGGCTTACGTCAACGGCCCGTTCTCGTTGCAGGCCGAATACATTGACGTGACAGCCGACGGCGACCGCGCGCCGGACGCCGATGAAAGCGGCGCGTGCACGGACGACAACGATGAGCTCATCAAGTGCGGCGACGTTGACTTCGACGGCTATTACCTGCAAGGCACCTACACCTTGACCGGCGAGACGCGCAGCTACAAGAAAAAAGGCGCGGTCTTCGACAAGGTCAAGCCGGGCAGCGCGATGGGCGCTTGGGAGCTGGTCGCGCGCTACGAGGACGTTGACGTGGACGACGACAACGAAGATCGCAGCGTCGGCGCCGAGAAATGGATACTCGGCGTCAACTGGTACGCGAACAAGAACCTCAAGTTCATGCTCAACTACCTCGACGCGGAAGTGGACAAAGAGCTCGCCCAAGGCGATGACGACGACAACGGCGAAGCTTGGTCGATGCGCGCGCAGTACGCGTTCTGACCCGATCCTTATTTCCCGTGCTTAACGCCCGGCTCCGGCCGGGCGTTTTTTTTGCCTCGTCGTTCCGTGCGGAGGCGTTATGCGCCGAGGGCGTGGATGGCGGCGGCGACGAGGCTTGGTCGATGCGCGCGCAGTACGCGTTCTGGCTCGATCTTTATTTCCCGCGCTCAACGCCCGCTGAGCATCGACTTTATATGCCGGCCGGTGTGGGAGCGTTCGTGCGCGGCGATTTGCTCGGGGGTGCCGGCGGCGACGATTTCGCCGCCTCTGTCGCCGCCTTCAGGGCCGAGGTCGATGATCCAGTCGGCGGTCTTGATGACGTCGAGGTTGTGTTCGATGACGATGACGGTGTTGCCGCCGTCGCGCAGCCGATGCAGGACTTCCAGCAGCAGTTTGACGTCGTGGAAGTGCAGGCCGGTCGTCGGCTCGTCGAGCAGGTACAGCGTCCTGCCGGTGCTGCGCTTCGCCGCCCGACAACGTGGTCGCGTTCCGTTCCGATGCTTATTTCCCGCGCCTAACGCCCGCTGAGCATCGACTTTATATGCCTGCCGGTGTGGGAGCGTTCGTGCGCGGCGATTTGCTCGGGGGTGCCGGCGGCGACGATTTCGCCGCCTCTGTCGCCGCCTTCAGGGCCGAGGTCGATGATCCAGTCGGCGGTCTTGATGACGTCGAGGTTGTGTTCGATGACGATGACGGTGTTGCCGCCGTCGCGCAGCCGATGCAGGACTTCCAGCAGCAGTTTGACGTCGTGGAAGTGCAGGCCGGTCGTCGGCTCGTCGAGCAGGTACAGCGTCCTGCCGGTGCTGCGCTTCGACGGTTCCCGTGACAGTTTCACGCGCTGGGCTTCGCCGCCCGACAACGTGGTCGCGTTCCGTTCCGATGCTTATTTACCGTGCTTAACGCCCGCTGAGCATCGACTTTATATGCCGGCCGGTGTGGGAGCGTTCGTGCGCGGCGATTTGCTCGGGGGTGCCGGCGGCGACGATTTCGCCGCCTCTGTCGCCGCCTTCAGGGCCGAGGTCGATGATCCAGTCGGCGGTCTTGATGACGTCGAGGTTGTGTTCGATGACGATGACGGTGTTGCCGCCGTCGCGCAGCCGATGCAGGACTTCCAGCAGCAGTTTGACGTCGTGGAAGTGCAGGCCGGTCGTCGGCTCGTCGAGCAGGTACAGCGTCCTGCCGGTGCTGCGTTTCGACAGTTCCCGCGACAGTTTCACGCGCTGGGCTTCGCCGCCCGACAACGTGGTCGCGTTCTGACCCAGTGCGACGTAGCCGAGGCCGACGTCCATCAGCGTCTGGAGTTTGCGCCGAATCATCGGCACCGGCTTGAAGAACTCGAAAGCCTGCTCGACGGTCATGTCAAGCACTTCGTTGACGTGCTTGCCCTTGTACAGGATCTCGAGCGTCTCGCGGTTGTAACGTTTGCCGAAGCACACGTCGCAGGTCACGTAGACGTCGGGCAGGAAGTGCATCTCGACCTTGGTCACGCCGTCGCCGCGGCACGCCTCGCAGCGCCCGCCTTTGACGTTGAAGCTGAAGCGCCCCGGCGTGTAGCCGCGCGCGCGCGACTCGGACACCGACGAGAACAATTCCCTGATCGGCGTGAACAGGCCGGTGTAGGTCGCGGGGTTTGAGCGCGGGGTGCGTCCGATCGGCGATTGGTTGACGTCTATGATCTTGTCTATCCGCTCCAAGCCCTTGATCTCGCGGCACGGCGCGGGCACGTCGCCGCTTTTGTGCAGCTTGCGCGTGACGTGCTTGTACAGCGTCTCTTTGACCAGCGTGGACTTGCCCGAGCCCGACACGCCGGTGACCGCGACGAACAACCCGAGCGGAATCTCGACGTCGATGTTCTTGAGGTTGTTGCCGGTGAGCCCGATTGCGCGCAGGCAGCCTTTCGAGTTCGGCGACCTGCGCTCGGCGGGCACCTCGATGCGGCGCTTGCCCGCCAGGTATTGTCCGGTCAGCGACGCGGCGGTTCTTTCGATCTGCCTCGGCGTGCCTTGAGCGACGACGCGACCGCCGTGCTTGCCCGCGCCGGGGCCGACGTCGATCACGTGGTCGGCGCTGCGGATTGCTTCTTCGTCGTGTTCAATGACGATGACGCTGTTGCCGAGGTCGCGCAACCGGGTCAGGGTGTTGAGCAGGCGCTTGTTGTCGCGCTGGTGCAGGCCGATCGAAGGCTCGTCGAGGATGTACATGACGCCGACCAGCCCCGAACCGATCTGGCTCGCAAGGCGGATGCGCTGAGCCTCGCCACCCGACAAGGTCTCGGCGCTGCGGTTCATGCTCAGGTAGTTGAGTCCGACGTCCACCAGGAATCGCAGGCGCTCGCAAATCTCGGCGACGATCTTCTCGGCGATCTTTGCCTTGCGCCCGGGCAGCTTCAGCGTGGTGAAGAACTCCAACGCCTTTTCGGTCGTGTTCTCGGTGATTTCGGGCAGCGTTACGCCGGCGACAAACACGTTGCGCGCGGTTTCGTTGAGCCGTGTACCGCCGCAGCCGGAACACGGGCTGACGGTCATGTAGCGGCTGAGCTGCTCGCGCACCATTTCGGATTCGGTATCGCGGTAACGGCGCTCCATGACCGGGACGACGCCGCCGAAGCGGTAGCGGGCGACGCCTCGCTTGCCGCGGTTGCGGTAGGTGAAAGCGACGACCTCGTCGCCGCTGCCGTAAAGGATGACGCGGCGGACTTTCTTCGGCAGCGACGAGAACGGCGCCTCGACGTCGAAGCCGTAGTGTTGCGCGAGCGACTTCAGCCTGCGGAAGTTGTAGCGGCTGTTTCGGTCCCAGCCGGGAATCGCGCCGGCGGAGAGGCTCAGCGACGGATAGGCGACCAGCTTGTCCTCGTCGAAATGGCGCACGGCGCCGAGGCCGTCGCAGTCCGGGCAAGCGCCGACGGGATTGTTGAACGAGAACAGCCGCGGCTCGAGCTCGCTCAAGCTGTAGCCGCAGTGCGGACACGAGAAAGTCGAAGAGAAGACGGTCTCCTGCCCCCTGTTTCCCTTGTCGTCGTCGAGCGGCGCGACCGCGGCGACGCCGCCGGTCAGATTCAAGGCGGTCTCGAACGACTCGGCGAGGCGGTTTTCGATTCCCTTGCGCAGCTTCACCCGGTCAACGATGACTTCTATCGTGTGTTTCTTCCTGAGGTCGAGCTTCGGCGGCGAGTCGAGCTCGAATACCTCGCCGTTGATGCGCGCACGGAGAAACCCCTGCACCTTGAGGTTCTTCAGCAGCTGGACGTATTCCCCCTTGCGGTTGCGCACCACCGGCGCGAGCAGCATCAGCCGCGTACCTTCGGGGCGCGCGACAACCTCGTCCACCATCTGGCTGACGGTCTGAGCCTCGAGGTTTTCGCCGTGCACCGGGCAACGCGGCGTCCCGACGCGCGCGAAAAGCAGCCTGAGATAGTCGTAGATTTCGGTGATCGTGCCGACGGTCGAGCGGGGGTTGTGCGAGGTGGACTTCTGTTCTATCGAGATGGCGGGCGACAGGCCCTCGATCTGGTCGACGTCGGGTTTCTCCAGCCGCGACAGGAACTGACGCGCGTACGACGAGAGCGACTCTATGTAGCGCCTTTGTCCTTCGGCGAAGATGGTGTCGAAAGCGAGCGAGGATTTTCCGGAGCCCGACAAGCCGGTGACGACCACCAGCTGGTTGCGCGGGAATTCCAGGTCAACGTTCTGCAGGTTGTGGGTTCGGGCGCCTTTGATCGTGATCTTCTTCATCGGTTTTCGCGCTGACCGGGCGGTGTTGGGGGCAGCCCGCTAGTATAGCCTTTCTCCCAAATCCGGCGGTGTCCGGTGCGGCGGCGGTTACTTGCAATGGTTTGGCAATGGTTTGGCAACGGTTTGGCAACGACTTGGCAACGGCTTAGCAACGACTTGCGTTCCGTTCGCCGTCCGCGATCGACGGCGTACTTGAATCCCACGTCGTTGATTCGTGCGCTTCAAGTCGACGGCGTTGTTTTGCCGTTGCCGGTTCAAGTGCAGCTTGCGGCGCGGCAGGACGCTCGTCCGCTCATCCGTCGCAGGCTTAAATGTGATATACAAGACGCCTTGCCCGTCGTTCAACGCCGGACGCGAAACCGATTTATGCCCCACCCCAGTTTCAGTTTGAACCGCGTCGAGAAGCAGGTCGCGGCGGTGGTCGGCGGCATCTACACCGCGCGCATGTTGGGGCTGTTCATGGCGTTGCCGGTGCTGGCGCTGGCCGGCGACCGTTTCGCCGGGGCGACGCCGGTGCTGATCGGGCTGGCGCTCGGCGTCTATGGCCTGCCCCAAGCCCTGTTGCAGATTCCTTTTGGCATCCTCTCCGACAGGATCGGCAGGAAGCCGGTCATCGTCGCCGGGCTCGTGATTTTCGTGCTCGGCAGCCTGGCCGCCGCGACCGCCGAGACCATCACCGGCGTAATCGTCGGGCGGGCCCTGCAAGGGGCGGGCGCGATCGCCGCCGCGACGATGGCACTCGCCGCCGACCTGACCCGTGAAGAGCAACGTTCGAGCGTGCTCGCGTTCATCGGCTTCGGCATCGGCTTGGCGTTCATCCTCGCGCTGATCGTGGGGCCGTCGCTGTCGGCGGCGTTCGGTTTGCAAGGCGTGTTTCTTGCAAGCGCCGCGCTCGGCGTGCTTGCCATCGTGCTGGCCATGACCGCGTTGCCGTCGCCCGCGCCGGCGACGCGACGCAAGACGGCGTTCGACGCGAGAGCCGGTTCAAGATTCGTCTCGGCGCTGCGCAACGCCGACTTGCTGCGCCTTGACGCCGGCGTGTTCTTCCTGCACTTGATCATGACCGCCAACTTCCTGCTGCTGCCGCCGTTGCTCGAAAAGCAGCTCGGCTTGGAAAGCGCGGCGCACTGGCTGTTTTACACGCCGATCATGGTCGTTTCTTTCGCGTTGGCGTTGGCGTCGCTTCGGGCTGCCGAGAAGGCGCAGCGGGTCAAGGCGGCTCTGTCGGCGGCGGTGGTCTTGCTCGCCGCAAGCCAGGTATTCGCGTTTTTTTCGCCGGTCGCGTGGCTGCCGGTCGTCGTCTCGATGCTCACGTTTTTCGCCGCTTTCAACTACTTGGAAGCGAGCCTGCCGTCCCTCGTCAGCCGCTTCTGCGACGCCGACGCCAAAGGAGCCGCGATGGGAGTGTTCGCCAACGGACAGTTCCTCGGCGCGTTCGCCGGCGGTGCGCTGGCCGGATGGACGTCGTGGGCGTTCGGCGCCGACGCCGTTTACCTGATGAACGCCGCGTTTGCCGCGACGTGGCTGGTGTTCGCCGCCGGCATGGGAAAACCGCGCGGCGTCTAGTGGCGTTGGCGTCGCTTCGGGTCGTCGAGAAAGCGCAGCGGGTCAAGGCGGCTCCGTCGGCGGCGGTGGTCTTGCTCGCCGCAAGCTCTAGGTATTCACTATTCGCGTTTTTTTTCGTCGGTCGCGTAGCTGCCGGTCATCGTCTTGATGCTCACGTTTTTCACCGCTTTCAACTACTTGGAAGCGAGCCCGCCGTCCCTCGTCGGCCGCTTCTGCGACGCCGACGCCGTTTATCTGATGAACGCCGCGTTTGCCGCGACGTGGCTGGTGTTCGCCGCCGGGTCATGAAAACCGCGCGGCGTCTGGTCCCGCGCACGGATGGAAATCCGGGTGAACCCGTTTGCGCCGTGAGGAACCGCGTCCGTTCGTCCGGTCGAAACCGCCGCTTGTCCGCGTGCAGTCCGGCGGTGCCTGTTCCAGTTTCGTCCGATTAAGGTATGATGAGCCAACTTTCATTGCTTTAATCCCGTAATAACATAAAGAGGAGGGTATAGATGGCAAGAGGAGTCAATAAAGCGATACTGATCGGGAATTTGGGTCAGGATCCGGAAGTTCGTTATACGCCGAGCGGTTCAGCAGTTTGCAACGTGCCGCTGGCGACGACGGAAAGTTGGAAAGATCGCGAAAGCGGCGAAAGACGTGAGAGGACGGAATGGCATCGTCTGGTGTTTTTCGGTCGTCTTGCTGAGATCACCGCCGAATATATGCGCAAAGGTTCGCAAGCCTACGTCGAGGGACGCATGCAAACGCGCAAATGGCAAGATCAAAGCGGCAACGACCGCTATACCACCGAAGTCGTCGTGTCGGAGATGCACATTCTCGGCAACCGCGGGGGCGACTCCGGGGGCAACCGCGATACCGCGCGCTACGATAACCACCAGCCGTTCGAGAACAAGGGCAGAGCCCGTCCCGCGCCGTCGAAACAGAAAGCCGAGCCAGAGGCGGCGACGCCCGCGGCGGCGGTCTCCGACGATTTCGACGACGACATCCCCTTTTAGGCGGCTTGCGGCGCCCCGTGCGGTTTTGCTCGACGGCGAAACCGTGCGGGCGTCGCTTTAATCTCTCTCCCGGTTCTTGGCGCTGAACTCATCATGAACGTGTTGGTGACGGGCGGTGCCGGTTACATCGGCAGCCACGCCGCACAGAAGTTGCGCGAAGCGGGCCACGACGTGGTCATCTACGACAACCTGTCGAACGGCTTCAAGCAAGCCGCGTTGGACGGCGAGCTGATAGTCGCCGACGTCAACGACGAACCGGCTTTGTCACGCGCGTTCGATCGACGTCGCTTCGACGCGGTCATGCACTTCGCCGCGTCGATATACACCGACGAGTCGATCGAGAAGCCGCTTGAGTACTACACCAACAACGTCGCCGGGCTGTTGCAGCTGCTGCACCAATGCCGCCGTTGCAACGTCGCCCGTTTCGTGTTCTCGTCGAGCGCCGCGGTGTATGCGTCGTCGGACCGACCGCTGTCCGAAGACGCGCCTCTCGGAGCGATCTCGCCGTACGGCTGGTCGAAGCAGATGGGCGAGCAGATACTGCTCGACCTGCAACGCGCCGGGGAAATCCGCTGCGCGATTCTGCGCTACTACAACGCCGCCGGCGCCGACTCGCAAGGACGCCTCGGCGAAAGCGGTGTCGCGCATCACCTGATCAAGGTCGCCTCGCAAGCCGCCGTCGGCGCGCGCGACGGCATGACGATCTACGGCGCCGACTACGATACCCCCGACGGAACCTGCGTGCGCGACTACATCCACGTGGACGACCTCGCGCAGATACACCTCGACGCGCTCGAACGCCTCGCCGGACAAGACGACGCGTTGCTGCTCAACTGCGGATACGGGCACGGCTACAGCGTCAAGGAAGTCGTCGCCGCGGTCAAGCGCGTGACCGGCGTGGACTTCGCGGTGCATGAAGGCCCGAGACGCACGGGCGACCCGGCGACGCTGGTCGCCGACAACCGCCGCCTGCGCGCGACGCTAGGCTGGGAACCCGCACACGACGACCTCGACGCCATCGTGGGCAGCGCCTACCGATGGGAACGCAAACTGCAAGCAGGTGCGTGGCGCGAGTGACGCGACGCGTCCCGCTGAAGACGCCGACGGGGACGCGGTGACGAGATGGCCGTCGTGACCGTCACCGGCGCCGCCGGCTTCATCGGCTTGACGCTGGCGCAGAGCCTGACCAACGCGGGCCACCGCGTACGCGCCGTTATCAGACGCCGCAACAAACGCCGCCCCCGGCTGGCCGGGGTTGAATACTTCGAATGCCGCGACATCAGCGATCTGGACGAATGGAGCGCCGCGCTGGACGGCGCCGACGCGGTCGTGCACCTGGTCTCCCGCGTGCACGTGATGAAGACCGCCGCGGACGACGCCGCGGAATACCACCGCGTCAACGTCGAAGGCAGCACCGCGGTCGCCCGCGCTTGCGTCGAACGTTCGGTCAAACGGCTGGTCTACCTCAGCACGATCAAGGTCAACGGCGAAACCACCGGCGCGCGCCCGTTCACCGCCGACGACCCCCCGTCGCAAACGCGCGAACCCTACGCGCGAACCAAACGCGAGACCGAGGCCGCGCTGTTCGACCTCGGACGCGAGACCGGGCTTGAAGTCGTGGTCATCAGGCCGCCGCTGGTTTACGGGCCGAGGGTCAAAGGCAACTTCCGCGCGATGATGCGCGCGGTCGAGAAGGAATGGCCGCTGCCGCTCGCCTCGGTCGCCAACGTGCGCAGCATGGTCAGCGTGTTCAACCTGTGCAGCCTGATCGAGACCTGCGTGACGCATCCCGCGGCCGCGGGTGAAGTGTTTCTCGTCAGCGACGGTGAAGACGTCTCGACGCCGCAGCTGATTCGCCTGCTCGCGGGCGCGATGCAACGCGAAGCGCGACTCGTGGCGTGTCCCGTCACTCTGCTGCGTTTCGCGGGCATCGTGCTCGGGCAGGGCGGTAAGATCGCCCGCCTGTGCGGAGACCTGCGCGTGGATACGCGCAAGACCCGGCGGCTGCTGGACTGGACGCCGCCGATGACGTTGGCCGAGGGGATCGAACGCACGGTGAGAGATTGGGATTGAAAAGCTGCGACGACGAATCGTCTGGCATCCGTTCACCGGTGTTGATGAATCGCATCGCTGGAGCCTTACGCTGTTCGGCGTGGCGGATGCTTGGTGGATATTTGGGGAATGCCCGATGGATGCCAGATGAATACTTGGGGAGGCTTACGGCGAGATCAAAGCCCCTGCGGGATAGGCGCCGTACGGTACTGAAGGAAAGGCGATAGCCGACGCGGCTGCTTGGTGGCTTTTTGGGCTTGGGAGCCGGGCGTGGAGTTCATATTGCCGTTCAGTACCGTACCTGGCTACACTACGCATCCAACAACGTGAAACCGAGAGATTCAAAAATGGCGGACGGATTCATGGTTTTGGATCACACCCCGCCTCTGTGGAGCGAAACGGGCGAAGCTCATAAGCGCCCCCGCCTGGTCGGTAATGCGCGGAAGAGACGTCGGAAGATGATTGCGTTCGGGTGGTACGGAGGTAAATACATGCACTTGGATTTTATTCTTCCCCACTTGCCGACGGACGCAGAACATTTTTGTGACGTCTACGGCGGCTCGGCCGCCGTGATTATCAATCGCCCCCCGGCGCCTGTCGAAACGTACAATGATATTGACTCTGAGTTGGTTAACTTCTTTTCCGTTTTGCGGAGCAAGCACGAGGAGCTGATTCGAGAAATCGGTTTGACGCCGTTTTCCCGCGAGGAGCTTGTGAAAGCGTGTCGCCCGGATTCCGGCTTACCGGACTTGGAGCGGGCCAGGCGGTTCTACGTCCGCGCCCGTCAGACGCGAACGGGCTTGGCTCAGACGAGCAGCGAGGGCCGTTGGGCACACTGCGTTCTGACGTCCCGCGCGGGGATGGCAGGCGCGGTCTCGCGGTGGCTGGGCGCGGTTGAAAGGCTTCCCGAGGTTGTCCAACGACTGCAACGCGTGCAGATCGAAAACGCGCCGGCACTGGAAGTTATCCAGCGTTATGACACGCTCAAAACGCTGTTCTATCTGGATCCCCCTTATGTTCATGACAGCCGCGGGGATTCAGCCGCCTACGGTCATGAGATGACCGACGCGGATCACCGCGAACTGATGGACTTGTTGCGGAATATTCGAGGCCGGGCTGTGCTGTCAGGATATCGCTGTTCCCTCTATGACAAGGCGCTTTCCGACTGGTATCGGGTGGACGCAGCCGAGAAACTGTGCAACTCATCGAAAGGTAAGAGGGTTGAGTCGCTGTGGATGAACTTTGAGCCGCCCGCCTCCGATGGCGTCATCCACTAAACTCCATCCTAAAGGACGGCGTGGGTTTATCGTTGCAATCGGTGAACAACTGGATGCGTACGCACGCCCGTCCGGCAGAATGGCGTGGCGCAACCTGCTCACCGACGTCTTGGATGGTGTTTAATAAGCGAGCCTTGACCGGGGAGCCGAAAGTTCAAGCAATCGCCGGTCGAAGCGAGCTTAGACGGAGACACGCTCAAAAAACCGATAGTGGAGAAGTCGTGGCGGTCGTGTAACGGTGCTCGTGCCGCGACCCTTTCAATACTGAAAACCACACGATCCCGTCGGTCTCCGTCTTTCGCGCAACCCCGTTCGTCATGAGCCAGTTGGAGAACATCGAAGCGATCGAACGCCGCCTGTGGACGGCGGCGGACACGTTGCGTTCGAACTCGAAGTACGCCAGCAACGAATACTTCCTGCCGGTGATGGGGCTGGTGTTCCTGCGCCACGCCTACAGCCGCTATCTTGCGGTCAAGGACAAGGTCGAGGAGGGGATGTCGACTTGGGGCGGCAAGAGGAAAAGGCCGGGGGCGAAAGATTTCTCCGCGCAAAGAGCGATCTTTCTGCGACGGAAGGCGCGGTTTGAGAATCTCGTTGCGTTGCCCGGCGGCGAAGACCGTGCCAAAGCCATCATCGAAGCGATGGAGTCCATCGAAAAGGACTACGCCAGCCTGAAGGGCGCTTTGCCGAAGAACGAATACCGCGAGCTCGACAACGACGTGCTCGGCGAACTGCTGCGCACGCTCAACCCCGATGAATTGAAACGTGTCTCGGGCGACGTCTTCGGCCGCATCTACGAATACTTCCTGACCAAGTTCGCCGGGGAGAAAGCCCACGACCAGGGCGAGTTCTTCACGCCGGTCTCGCTGGTCTCGTTGATCGCCCACGTGCTCGACCCGCAACGAGGCACCGTGCTCGACCCCGCCTGCGGCTCCGGCGGCATGTTCGTGCAGAGCGCGCGCACCGTCGAGGAACACGGCAAGGACCCCGCCGGCCAACTTACTTTCCGCGGCCTGGAGAAGAACGCGACCACGATCTCGTTGGCCAGGATGAACCTTGCGGTGCACGGACTTGAAGGCGACATCCGGCAGGCGATCACCTACTACGACGACCCGCACGAGCAAGTCGGCAAGGCCGATTACGTGATGGCCAATCCCCCGTTCAACGTGGATGAGATAGACGCCGACAAGATCAAGAACGACCCGCGCCTGCCTTTCGGTCCGCCCGGGGTGAACAAGAAAGGCAAGGTCAGCAACGGCAACTACGTCTGGATCAGCTACTTCTACAGCTACCTCAATCAGAAAGGACGCGCCGGGTTCGTGATGTCGTCGCAAGCCTCAAGCGCCGGCGGCGGCGAGGCCGAAGTGCGGCGGAAGCTCGTCAAGACCGGCGACGTGGACGTCATGATTGCAATCCGCCAGAACTTCTTCTACACCCGCGCCGTGCCCTGCGAACTCTGGTTCTTCGACCGCGCCAAGCCGAAACAACGCCGCGACAAGGTCCTGATGATCGACGCGCGCAACGTCTATCGTCAGGTCACCCGCAACATCTGCGACTTCAGCCCCGAGCAACAACGGAACCTGCTCGCGATCGTCCAGCTTTATCGCGGTGAGACCGACCGCTATCTTGAGCTGGTCGCCGACTATTGCGAGCGCGTCGTTCAGGAAGCCGAGGACTGCTTCGACACCGAGAACCAAGACGGCGCCGCAATCAAGCCGCTACCCGATTTTGTCGCCGCGCTGACTGCGCTGCGCGAGACGATGGCTCCGTTCATCAAGACCCTCAAGGCGAAAGACGCGCACGCCGAGACGCACAAGAAGTTCGTCAACGCGTTGTCCGCGTTTGAAAGCGACGTTGCCGCCTTTGAAAAGACGACCGCCGAACAGCGCACCGCTTGGAAGAAACAGAAAACCACCAACGGCGCGCTCAAGAAAGCCGTTGACCGCCTTGCGCCGCTCGCCGAGACCAGCCGCGACCTCGCCAAGCAAGCCGACTTGCCCCTCAAGATCGCAACTCGCCTGATCAAGATTTGCGAGAAAGAACTTGACGCCAAAAGCAGTGACACTTGGCGCAACGGCGAAATCAACCGCGCCCGCAAGAGCGCTGATGCCGCCCGCGAACAAGCCGTCGAGCAACTCAAGCAAGTGCACTACTTCCGGCAGCAGGCGCGTTGGCTCACCGAACGCTTTCCTGACGCCAAACTGCGCGACGTTGAAGGACTGGTCAAACTCGTGGACCGTGCCGAGATCGAAGCCAACGATTGGAGCCTGACCCCGGGCCGCTACGTCGGCGTCGCTCCCGAAGAGGAAGATGAGGACTTCGACTTCGGACAAACCATGCGCGACATTCACGATGAGCTGGAGAAACTCAACGGCGAAGCGCAAAAGTTGGCGGCGAAGATACAGAAGAACTTCAGGGACTTGGGGATATGAGCTCGGGCAGCAAGACGCCGCCGTACGAGATTACCCCGCGGATACTTGCGCTGGTCGGACAAATCGGCGAACGCCCGCTAATCGCAAGTTCGGTCTTTCATTTGCCCGCCGCCCTGCAGAACGAGCCAAAGACAGCGATGGAACTGATGGCGGGGATGGAGTTCTCACATCGCTACGCGTTCCGTACCCGATACTTTCGCCCAGCCTTAGACCTGGGGCTGGTGGAGATGACCCACCATGAGTCGCCAACGGCGAAGAATCAGCGATATCGGGTGACGGAGCGAGGGCGAGGATATAGACGTAGTGATATTGGAAAGTGGCAGGCGAGATGGAAGATGGTTGGGGGTTGAGAATATGAGTTGGAAAGAGTTCAAATTTGGGGATTTTGCTGAGATTCAACCTCGAATCGCTTTAGAAAAAGGGTCTCCGTATCCCTTTATTGAAATGTCTGATGTTAAACCGCATAACAAGTTTGTTGAACCAAGTGATGTACGTATCTGGAAAGGTGGTGGCGGAGCAAGGTTTGAAAATGGAGACACTATTTTTGCACGTATTACTCCGTGTTTGGAACACGGTAAAACGGCAAAAATCAATGGGCTAAAAGAGAACAGTGGATTTGGCTCCACAGAGCTTTTTGTTTTTCGTGCTAGAGAAGGAATATCTGTTTCAGACTTTATTTACTACTTGTCCTGTTCTCCCGCGATCCGAGAACCAGCAATCAAAAGCATGATTGGGGCTTCGGGAAGACAAAGGGCGCAAAAGACAGTAGTCGAAAATACAGTTGTTCAAGTTCCGGATGTTGAGGAACAAACTCGCATCGCCTCCATCCTCTCCGTCTACGACGACCTGATAGAAAACAACCGCCGACGGATTCAATTGCTCGAACAAGCAGCCCGGCTACTCTACAAAGAGTGGTTCGTCCATTTCCGCTTCCCCGGCCGCGAACACACCAAAATCACCGACGGCGTTCCCGAAGGCTGGGAAAGGAAACATCTGTCTGAGCTTGTGACTACACAGTACGGATTTACAGAAACAGCGAGTAGTGAGCCTATTGGGCCAAAATTCTTAAGGGGAACAGATATCAACAAAACATCTTATATTAATTGGAGTACGGTTCCCTACTGCTCTGAAGAAAATCTGGATTTTAATAAATATGCGCTGAAAATCGGAGACATCGTTGTCGTACGGATGGCTGATCCTGGCAAGTCTGCGATTGTCGAAACGGAAGAAAAAGCTGTATTTGCTTCCTACTTGGTTCGGCTCACACTAAAGCCAGAGGTAGACATTCCTACTCTGTATTTGTTCTATGTGCTCGACGATGGTGCCTATCGGGATTTTATCTTTGGTGCAAGCGGCGGTGCGACCAGGAAAAGTGCAAATGCCAAATTGTTGATTGATTTTAATATTCTGATTCCTTCTTCAGAACTTATGACGTCGTTCTTCGAAAAGGTATACCCGTTACGACAGCAGATCCAAAAACTTACTCGGTTGAACTCGAAATTATCTCAAAGCCGTGACCTGTTGCTCCCCCGCCTGATAAATGAGGACTTCGTTTGCCGGGAACACATGCCAAAGAGACTCAATGATGACTAGCAGATATACGAAGTTAAACAAAGTTCCTAATCAGTGTTTATCAAGAATACAACGCAAGCTTGGAGAGAACGGTCAAATGCTGTGGTTTGCTTTTCTAAGTGCGGGTTCAAAGAGCATTGGAAGATAAATGCCTATCTCGCCTAATACTCAGGCAGTCTTATTGCTGACGGCTGATTTTTCAGACTCCGGACAAGAACGGGTCAAGCCGCTGACCCCGAAAGAGTGGGGACGTTTTGCGTTCTGGTTGAAAGAGAAGTCGTTGACACCAGGGGAGCTGATGACCGGGTGCCTTAGTGAACGTCTCGGTGGTTGGTCGGATAAGACGATTACCCTGGACCGCATTGAAAGCCTGATGAGCCGTGGGGCGGCTTTTGAGCTAGCTATGGACAAATGGCTTCGTGCGGGGCTGTGGGTGGTAACACGGTCTGACCCGGATTACCCCAAACGTCTGAAGCAGCGTCTTGGGCTAGATGCGCCTGCTGCGTTGTTCGGTTTCGGAGATAAGGCGCTGCTCAATCTTGGCGGTTTAGCCGTTGCTGGTTCACGCAACGCAGTTGATACGGATTTAATCTACGCTCGCGGGCTAGGCGCTTTGGCGGCGGCTGATGATTGCTTGGTTGTCTCAGGGGGCGCTAGGGGAATTGATGAAGCGGCCATGCTGGGCGCGCTCGAAGCGGGAGGAATGGTGGTTGGAGTGATGGTGAGCAATCTTCTGCAAGCCTGTTCCAGTGTTAAGTATCATGATTACGTCGTGGCAAATAACCTTGCGCTGATATCGCCGTTTTGTCCGGATGCGCGATTTAGCATAGGTAACGCCATGCAACGGAACAAGTATATTTACTGTCTTTCCGACGTCGCTGCGGTAGTCCATTCTGGGAGTACGGGCGGGACGTGGAACGGGGCCATGGAGAACCTTAAGAGGAGATGGGTGCCGCTGTGGGTGAAGCGGACGACAGACAAGGATGCCGGCAATGCAGACATAGTGAAAGCCGGAGGAACATGGATGTCAGATAACGTTAGGGAAATTGATTTTAAGGCATTGTTTTCAGCCAATATGCGGACGAAGCCATCAAGCGGCGATTTGTTTGGCTCCGTCACTGGTTGGACGGTGACTTGATTGTGAAGCGAGTATCTCCTTATACTCATGAAACCTGACTCGCCAAAAGTCCAAACCGCGAGAAGAAAACCAAGCACAAGCTGAGCATGCTGAAAGGGAAGATTTGGATTACCTCGGATTTTGATGAGACGGATCAGGAAGTTATTGCTTCGTTTTACAACTCGAAAATTTTCCAAGATAAAAACCGTAAGTAATAAGTTTGTTGTTAGGGACCATGATAAAAATGTTGCAACCAAACGCAATTTTGCAGGCCTTGAAATGTCTCAAGTATAAGTTAGGGGTAAAGGTTTATGTTTTTTCTATGAGGACACTTAGTAAAATAAATACATTTTTGCATAGACGTACATTAAAGATCTGGAGTTCTCTCAGGTTTCTATTGCTACTGAGAATCAGAGAAGCATTACCTGATGCTCGTCTTCCAGGCCATGACAAAAAGTTAGATGACACTATCTGGATTGCCGGAATGAAACTTGCTCCACTTGAGGGATTTGATGAGCAGATGCCGGATCTAGATTCTGATTCTTCTATGGGAAGAAGTGAGATTGAAAATTTTAGAGAGAAATACAATGCTCATAAGGAGCGTGTAGAAGAAATAATAAACAGCGTCGCAAACAACGAGCATGTACAAGCTATCCGAAAAAAGTATTGGTTGGTTAGTCATCGCTTGGAATGTTTTCCTTGGGGAAGAGAGGAATTGGCGAAGTACTATATGGAGCAAGCAAAGGAATTAGACCCAAACGCCGCTCCGTTAACTGATAAGTCACTAGAAAAGATATACAAAGACACCAAAAAAGAAATAAAGCGGGTGAGGTCTGTTATTACAGATCGGGATGCACCCAAAATTTCTATTGATTTTTCCAGCCTCGGAAAAATTGCAGCCTTGATCCTTCCGCTTTTCTTTATTACTGGCTATGTTTATAACAGAATTCTGCTTGGTCATTTCGATATTGATGTATCAAACTTTTTTTCAGTGGAAGACTATATTACTTCAAGTATAGAAAAGACTGAGTCTGCTCTACTATCTGCTCTATTTGGTATTATTGCGGCATACATGGGCTACTATCATAGTTCTAGAAAATCGATATATCAAATAGAACAAGAAAGGAAATCCAAAAAGTTTCACAAGTTTATTCTCTTGGTTATTGCGCTACCTATTATATCGATTATTGTTGGTTATATGAATAATGATTGGTTATTGATAGTAGGTGGTATTGGTCTCATAGGCTTAATGTCTAGCTTTTTTATTTCTGAGTTTATTGCAAAGAAATTTTTTAAAAGACCAATCCCAACTTTATTTTGTTTTTTCTTTTTATGTTTTTTTTTATGGAGTTTTGCTCGCTCTTTGATGGGGCACATATACACTCTTGATTACGAAGAATTAGCCAGCCTGAAAAAGTATGAATTTACATTTTCTGATCCTTCTTTCTACCCAGAAGAAAACATGGTATTGATAGCTAATGGCAGGGAATTTTATATATTTCGAGATGTAAAATCTAAAACCAGTATTGTTGTGCCAAGACAGGAAATTGTTTCAGTTAAGAGTATCGAGAATGAGAAAAACTGAAATAATTCAAAATCGATTTCTCGACAAAAAAGGTAAAAATGACAATAACGCTGAAAATAGACGACGATTTGCTGGCCCAGGCGCAGGCGGTCACCGGTATCACCTCAAGCGTCGAGCTTGCTGAAACAGCACTGAAAACGTTGATAAAGGGGAAAGCCCGAAACAATTCGCCAAGTTGAGAGGCAGCACCCCGGAGTTTCAAGACACATCACGCCTCCGCTTTGGTTAGGACTCTTGGCCGACGCCTTTTATCCGTGTTACGTGCTACCGCTACAAACGGCAGGATTTACGGTTTCGTTGGATGGCTCAGGGAGCAGGCGGAGCCGCAAATAACCCATTATGGAATAGCCATGTATCCGCCAGAACAATTTGAGGAGGCAAAGTAGCAATGAAGAACATGTCAAAGCAGACGACAAAACACCCTCAGGCAAATTCTGGGCAGAAATCAGAGTGCCAGTCGAATCAAGCGGTGATGCTGGAGGAAGTGCTGAGGCAGCCAGGTACCCCGGAAGTCATGAAAGTTTGTGAGGGTTGGCGGTCTGCAGATAGAGGGCTGGATGCATATCGTGAAGCAACAAAAAATCCCATGATTATCTCAACGACCGACCACACCAACGCGTAATTCCCAACCAACTCGGGAAGCAGGCCGGGCGAGAGTGTAACGCAATCCGTGCATCTGGCATTGAGAGCGAATCTCGAAATCTACAAGGAACTGCTTGGCCTGTGGATTGGCGAAAACGAGGGCGCGAGGTTTCGGCGGCTCATGTTCTTATAGATTGGTATAATGCTTGGAAACCAACGGAGAGGAAACTCATGCAACGTATGCAGCCAATGAATCGCCAAAGCGCGAATCTTAGGATAGGCGTTGGTATTTTTGCTTATACCTGTAACCCACTCTTGCTGTATTTGGATGAGCAAAGAGATAGCGGCGTGAATGGCATGATTAGAGGCATCTAATGGCTAGAGCTGACCTACTGACTGATCTTGTTCGTTTTGGCGCGACCGGTGACAGAGCTAGATTTCGCAAGATCGTTGAAGCCATTATCGTTGACGAACGGGCTAAAAGACACACTGTACTTGCAGATAGGCTGGAGAAGCTGTTGTCTTCGTCGCCTGAGGTGCGTTCGTCCCCTAACGGCAGCGTGGCACTTGACCAGAATGTCTCCAATTTTGTTCAAGAGATAGTGCCGGAACTCGCATTTGATGATTTAATTTTTCCTCAGGAAGTACAGGAGATTTCTCAAGAGATTGTCGAGGAACACCATCGGGCAGACCTTCTCAGGTCTTACAACGTGGAGCCGCGCAACCGATTACTTTTGATTGGCCCCCCCGGTAACGGTAAGACGTCTCTTGCTGAGGCATTAGCACACGCTTTGATGGTTCCACTTTTGTTGGTTCGCTATGAAGGTATTATCGGAACCTATCTTGGAGAAACGGCTGTTCGATTACATCGCCTTTTGGAGTATGCACGCACGAGAAAGTGCGTGTTGTTCTTCGATGAGTTTGAGACTCTCGGAAAGGAACGGGGCGACAGGCATGAAACGGGAGAAATCAAGCGTGTGGTCAGCTCTTTGTTAATACAAATTGATTCTTTACCAAGTCATGTTTTAGTTATTGGTGCGACAAATCATGCGGAACTGTTGGACCGTGCCGTTTGGCGACGTTTTCAGATCCGCATGTTTCTACCGGAACCAACTCGCGCTAGGCTCGCGGAGTGGTTCACTAGATTTGAAAAGCGAATTAAGGTGCCTCTTGGCTATACCCCGGAAACGATGGCTAAAAAACTCTATGGAGTGAATTTTGCTGAAGCGGAGGAGTTCGGCGCAAGCGTTTTCCGACAGTACGTACTTGAACAGCCTAGTTCTGATATGCGAAAAGTTGTTGACCGCACGTTAAAGAATTGGGCAGCACGGACGGTGAAAACGAAGCAGCAGAATGGAGCAGATGCATAATGCCGGATTATCCATTGCTGCTGTTTCCGAAGCCGGAAGCAGCTGATAGAACTAAGCGCCCTAGTTCGTTTCCTCGTGGAGTTCACAGACCTGAGCATGGGCGGCAAGGAAGACGTCTCTCTCCAATTTTTGAAAACCTTCAAAAAGCTGTGAAAATCCAGCAAACTGCGGCGGGGGTTGACCCGGAGCAAGTGCTGGTGATTGAGACTATTGGTAGTGTTGGAAACTTCATTAATGCAGTAAAGAAAATACCCGACCTCGAATGGTTAAGTGAAATTGAAGTTGATGATATCGAGCCTGACGAGGATTTTTATAATGAGGAAGACAGAGAGAAGCTGCTTAAGGGTCGTATTTACCTGATCATGTCTAACCAAAAAGCACTTCGGAAAATGCTTTCACTTTGGCGACGGTACCAGAAAGATGAAAGGGTGGTGTTTGAAAGAGGTCAAGCTAAATTTAAAGAGGTTTTCAAATGGCTTAGAAATATTCGTAGGTGGGACGTTGAAGACCGTCTTGACGAGACAGGTCTTTTGAATGCTTGGGAAGAAGATTTGAAATATGACCAGAACCGCCCAGTTCGATTTGAAGTCGAGTTGTGGTTTCGTGCTGCCAAAGAAAAAAGGCGAAATGCTAAAGAAAGGATTGAAACTTTAGTTAGCAGTCTTAACGGGATGGTTCTTAGCAGCTGCGTAATTGACGATATCAGCTATCATGCGTTACTTGCAGAAATACCGGCAGGTGAAGCTGAAAACATTATCGAACATCAGGATGTAGATCTTATTAAGAGTGATGAAGTAATGTTTGTCCGCCCTGTTGGTCAGATGACGACGGGAAAATACTTGATGGAAGAAAACCTATCTAGCCATAAGCTGGAACAAGACGCGGTACCAGAGGGGGACCCGATTATAGCAATTTTAGATGGGCTTCCATTAGAAAATCATGAGTTACTCCAAAATAGATTGATAATCGATGACCCGGATAATTATGCCTCAGAGTATCCAGTTTCAAATCGGGCACATGGAACTGCAATGGCGTCTTTAGTTGTTCATGGTGATTTGAACGATGGGACATCACCGCTTTCTCGTCCTGTTTATGTTCGCCCCGTCATGAAACCTGTTCAATCGAGCGAAACACCCTCGGAGGCTTTACCACGTGATGTTTTGATGGTCGATTATATTCATCGAGCCGTTCGTCGTATATTTGAGGGCGAAGGTTCGACTCCGGCCATCGCCCCGACAATTAGAGTAATCAATTTTTCAATTGGCGACCGATGCCGGCAATTCACACGAGCGTTAAGTCCCTTAGCTAGGCTATTAGATTGGTTGAGCGTTAAATACCCGGTTCTTTTTGTCGTTAGCGCGGGAAACCATCAAGAGGATATCAAAATCAACATGCCGACAACGGAGTTTAATCGCCTGTCGGATGAAGAAAAAGAAAAGCAAGTTGTTAAGGCTTTGTACGAGGATGAGCGGAAAAGAAGAATCTTGGCACCAAGTGAGAGCATCAATAGCATCGCGGTTGGTGCTTTTCATCACGATGCTTCGAAAGAAGATTATCAGGGAAGTTCAGTTGATTTGTTTAAGCATCAGTTGCCAAGCCCAATTTCTGCATTTGGGGGTGGATATAGAAGATCCGTTAAACCGGATCTTTTGTTTAATGGAGGGCGAGTTCTTTATCGGGAGATACATGGAAACAATCCCGATACAACATTTCAAATATCATCCGGCGGGAATGCGTCAGGAAATCGAACAGCTACGCTTGGCCGTGTAAGTGGAAAGTTAAATGGAGTTAAGAATTGTTGTGGAACCAGTAATGCAGCTGCCCTGACTTCCAGAACGGCAGCGATTTGTCACGACACCCTGCTGGAGATATTTAAGGAGCAAAAGCCTGAGGACGAACCGGATCGATATATAACTTCTCTTATCAAAGCCATGGTTGTTCATGGTTGTTCTTGGGGGGAGATAAGGGGTCATCTCAAAGCTGCTTTACAACCCGAAATTGATGGAAGAGATACAAAAAAATGGATTAGTCGGTGGTTGGGTTACGGTGTTCCAGACCATACTCGTGTTTTGGCGTGTACAGCACAGAGGGCTACAGTACTTGGGTATGGGGAACTCTTGGATGAGGGCGCCCATCTTTTTGGCTTGCCTTTACCTCCTTCTCTGAGTGCACAGCATGTAAGACGACGGCTTACAGTTACGCTAGCTTGGATATCTCCTGTCGCGGTGAATACACAAGCCTATCGTTCTACGCAGTTGTGGTTTGAAGTGAACGACCAGAATAACCCAAATGTTGTCGAGACCTCTCGCAGAGAGATTGACAACAATACGTCTCGGCGAGGGACCGTACAGCACGAGGTGTTCGAAGGTTCTAAATCTGTTGCGATAGTGGATGACGGTATTTTCACAATTAAAGTAAATTGCCGGAAGGATGCGGAAGATGTCCAAAAACCTGTGACATACGGACTCGCTGTAACTCTTGAAATCGTTGAAGGAGTTGATATTCCTATTATTGGTATTCCTATTTATGAGGAAATTCGTGAGCGCATTGCTCCGCGCGTTGGAATCGGTGCGCCGGAAAATGAATAAAATATATTTTCATACGAAGTTATACAGTGTTGAAAGCATTGATAGAACGGGAAAGTGCGCGGCGGCTTGCCGAGTTAGGCGGTCGTGCGCCGGAGATTAAGGATATTCCTCCTCGTCGCCTTGTTGAAAATCCCAGTTGATATTTTTAACTGCGGCGGCCTTGTGTTGCCCGCTCAAGTATGGACGCGAGGTAAGAAATTCAAGGCATTAGTGAGTACGATATATCCGGTATATCGGGAGAAAAAATGAACTACACCGAAGACACCATCGTCCAGAAAACGATGGCGGATCATCTGGAGCAGCAGCTCGGTTGGGAATCCGTCTACGCTTACAACAGGGAGGACTTCGGGCCGGACAGTCTGCTGGGTCGAGCTTCCGACCATGAAGTGGTGCTGACGCGCACCCTGCGCGAGAAGCTCGTCGAGTTCAATCCGGGCCTGCCTGATGAGGCTTATGACGACGCGGTGCGGAAGATTGCCGCTCCGACCGCTTCGCAGGACGTCGTGCCCGCCAACAAGGAGAAGTATGCGCTGATACGCGACGGCGTGCAGGTTTCTTTTCGCAACGACAAGGGCGAGTCGGTCCGAAAGAGGCTGCGGGTCTTTGACTTTGACGCGCCGGAGAACAATCGCTTCCTCTGCGTGCGTGAGCTCTGGGTGCGCGGCGATCTTTATCGCCGTCGGCTCGACGTCGTCGGGTTCATCAACGGCTTGCCGCTGCTCTTCGTCGAGTTGAAGAACATCCATCGGAATCTCCGGACGGCTTTTGAAAAGAACTACTCCGACTATCGTGTCACCATCCCGCATCTGTTCCATTACAACGCGATCATCATGTTCGGCAACGGCGACAAGGCGAAAATCGGGTCGATCACCAGCGAGTGGGGACATTTTCACGAATGGAAACGGCTGGCCGAGGGCGACGAAGGCAGGGTGGACATGGAGACCTTGCTCAAGGGCGTCTGCGACAAGCGCAACTTCATGGACTTGTTCGAGAACTTCATCCTTTTCGACGATTCCACCGGCAAGACAAGGAAGATCCTCGCGCGCAACCATCAGTTTCTCGGCGTCAACCGCGCGATCGAGGCGGTGCGCGAGCGCAAGGCGCGCAAGGGCAGGCTGGGCGTCTTTTGGCACACGCAGGGCGCGGGCAAGAGTTATTCGATGGTCATGTTCACCCGCAAGGTGCATCGCAGACTCAGCGGCAACTTCACCTTTCTGGTGCTGACCGACCGTCTCGACCTCGACGTGCAGATTTACAAGACTTTCGCCGGTTGCGAAGTGACGAACGAGAGCGACGATTGCCGGGCGGCGAGCAGTACGCATTTGAAACGTCTGCTCGGCGAGAACAAGTCCTACGTCTTCTCGTTGATTCAGAAGTTCAATCAGGAAATCGGGCCGGGAGAGGCGTATTCCGACCGGGACGACGTCATTGTCATCACCGACGAAGCTCATCGCACTCAGTACGGCGATCTCGCGCGCAATATGCACGACGCGTTGCCCAACGCGAGTTACATCGGCTTCACCGGCACGCCGTTGTTCAAGGACGACGAGATCACGCGGCGGGTTTTCGGAGAATACGTCTCGACCTACGACTTTCAGCGCGCGGTGGACGACGGGGCCACGGTGCCGCTTTACTACGATGCCCGCGGCGACAAGCTCGACATCGCCGTCGGCGACCTGAACGAGCGCATTGCGAACAAGCTGGAAGAGTTCGGGGATTTGGAGACCGAGGATATAGACGTGGTGCAGCGTCTGGAGCAGGAGCTCAGGCGGGATTACCACGTGATGACCGCGGAGAAACGCCTGGATCAGGTCGCGCGGGACTTCGTCGAACACTACTCGACGGCTTGGGAAAGCGGCAAGGCGATGCTGGTTTGCATAGATAAGGTGACCTGCGTGCGCATGTACGAGTTGATCGACCGTCATTGGCGCGAGCGCATCGGCGAGTTGGAGGCAGCGGAAAAGCGATGCGTCGACGAACAGGAAGCGGTGCAGATCCGGAACCAGATCAACTGGATGAAAGAAACCCGTATGGCGGTGGTCATCAGCGAGGAGCAAGGCGAGGTCGAGGCGTTTCGCAAGTGGGGTATTGACATCAGGCCGCACCGCAGGCTCATCAAGGACGGCGTGGACCTGCCGGAATCCATGCGCGGCAGGCCTGAGTTTCAAGGCAAGGTGTCCATGCCGCTCGACGAGGCGTTCAAGCATCAGGACCATCCTTTCCGCATTGCCGTCGTCTGCGCGATGTGGCTGACCGGTTTCGACGTCCCCAGCCTTTCGACGCTTTACCTCGACAAGCCGCTCAAGGCGCACACCTTGATGCAGGCCATCGCGCGCGCCAACCGCGTCAACGAAAGCAAGACCAACGGCTTGATCGTGGATTACTGCGGCATCCTCCAGCATCTGCGCCGTGCGCTGGCGACTTTTGGTGCCCAAGAGCCGGGCGAGGGCGAGGGCGAAGGCGGTGGCGGTCCCACCGAGCCCATCGAAAAGCTGCTGGAGAAGCTGGCTCAGGCGATTGCGCTGGTGCGGGCGTTCCTTGAAGAGCGACAGACCTCATTGGACGACGTCATCGGGCAGGAAGGCTTTGCTCTCAACGCTGCCATCGTAGCCTGCAAAGAGGCGGTCAACGAAAGCCACGAAACCCGCAAGCGTTTCGAGGTGATGTGCCGTGAGGTTTTCAACTGCTACAAAGCCTGCATCAACGTCAAGGGCATGGAAGAGTACCGGGCGGAGCACAAGGCCATCAGCATCATCTACAAGAGCCTGCAACAGGACCGCGATAGAGCGGACATCAGCGACGTCATCCGCGCGCTGCACGGCGTCGTGGATGAGGCGATTGTGGCTCAGCCTCCCGACGGCGAGGTCAGAGACACGAAGCTTTACGATATCAGCCACGTCAACGCCAAGAAACTGAAAGTGGAGTTTGAGAGAAGCACCACGAGACGTACCGCCACCCAAACGCTGATGCATATCGTGGAAAAAAAGTTGCAACGCCTGCTGAAGCAAAATCCGATGCGCACCAACTTCCAGACGCACTACGAGAAACTGGTCGAGGAATACAACCGCAATAAAGACCAAGCAACGATCGAGAGGGTTTTTGAGGAGTTGATCAAGCTGACTGATGAGTTGGACGAGGAGGAAAGCCGGGCGGTTCGAGAAGGTTTGGACGAGGAGCAGCTGGCGATTTTCGACCTCCTGAGAAAGCCGGATTTGAGCAAGGCGGAGATCAAGCGGATCAAAAACGTTTCGGTTGACTTATTGAAGACGTTGAAAACCCGATCGCTTTGCGCCTATCAGTGGACGGAGAAACAGAGCACGAGCGACGGCGTAAGAACCGACATCGAAAGGTTTCTTTTCAACGACAAAAGTGGACTTTCCGCCAACCTCTACACGGAGGAAGAAGTCAGGAAGATATCGGAGGAAGTCTTTCGTCACGTGCGTCGCGCATACCCGACGCTCCCGTCGCCGGTCTACGCCGAAGCAACCACCCATTAACCGGCTGACGCCGGGCGGCTGATTTCTTGTCGCCGAGTATTACTTAGGCACTTGAGGCACTTGTCCACGCGGCTTTGGCCTTGCTTGCCGCGCTTTTTGAGATTGGGTTTGCAATCGGTGGGCTATAAAGTGCGAGAATCCGGCTCGGTGAGCGGCCATGGCCACAGCTGATCAACTAAAGTCACTTATACGTTCTCATTTCGGGGACGAGCGCGAGCGGTTCGTTACCGTTGCCTTGCAGTTGGCGGCTCATGAAGCAAATCAGGGGCACGGTTCGCTCGCGCGTGAAATACGCGCCATCATAGATAAGGCTAAATTGACTCAGGTTCAAATCGTCCCCTTTAAGCGAGAATTAAGTGACTTAGTAATTTCCACTGAACCTCGGGAGCGGCTTAAGGATCTAATTGTTTCCGACGGTATGCGAGATCGCATCAGCCGTATCCTGCAGGAGTATCGCCAGCAGGGAAAAATAAAGAAATATGGTCTGAACAACCGCCGCAAACTTTTGTTGGCAGGCCCCCCGGGTACCGGCAAGACGATGACAGCAGCCGCTCTGGCGGGTGAGCTGCATCTGCCGCTTCATACGATCCTCATGGATAAGCTGGTAACCAAATTCATGGGTGAGACTAGTGCCAAGCTTCGGCAAATCTTCGACGTAATCAAAGATCAACGCGGGGTATATCTATTCGATGAGTTCGATGCAATCGGAGGTGAACGGGGGCGAAGTGATGACGTGGGTGAAATGCGGCGGGTCCTTAACTCGTTCCTACAGTTTATCGAGCAAGATGATTCACTCAGTTTGATTGTGGCAGCCACCAACAATCCTGAGATTTTGGACAGAGCGCTTTTTCGCCGCTTTGACGACGTGCTTTACTACCACCTTCCCGACGAAAATGAAATCAAGCGCCTCGTAGAAAATCGCCTTGCACAGTTTATTAATAAAGGTTTTTCTTTGAAAATTGTGGTGAAAGAATCCGAAGGCCTCAGCCACTCTGAAATTGCGCAAGCGTGCAACGATGCTATTAAAGACTCGATCTTATCCGACAAGACGACGGTAACGGCAACCCGCCTTAAAAAAATGCTGCATGAACGACGTCTGGCTTATGGAAAGGAGGAGAAGTAAAGGATTGTGCCGGGCGAGTTCACCGAGTTCAGTTGAACAAGATTTATAGAAGCTTCTCCTGATATTGCGGAATTTCGCCTTGCTAAGGAATACGTGATGGCTTCTCTTGGCTGGCTCAATGCGCTTCAATCCGTTCTGAAGACCAACTCAACCCGGCATTCGACGGCCTCTCCACTATAAGTCCTATAGGATTGTCCCATGCGTATCTTGGATAGATGATTTCATCTTCCGCGGATATGTCAGCCAGATCTGCAAGACGCATGTACTCCTCGTACTGTCGTGCCGCTTCTTGGAGAAGCTGGATAACTTCAGCCTCACTGGGGCGTGTCCGGTCCTGTGAAAAACGGGAGTCGCGTAAGTCTTCTTTGCTCATCATTGGGCCTCCAAGGTTCCCGGTGACAACGATAGCTGAAGTTCAACAACCAAGCAAGTTGCCGCGCGGCTGGCTCAGTACATTATGACATCGGGGAATCAAGCGGCCTCTAATGAGACAGTATACTCACTGGGCGTTTCGAGATATTGATTCGCAGTTCAGGTAATCGATTTCTGTTTCATAATCCGGAATCAACGTGCCTTTTCCATCTTCTTTCGGTGTTTTATTATCGGCTCGCGTATTTTTCCCAGCCTTGCTTCACACAGCCCTGGTCCGGTTGCCGGACTGCTAAGATTCGGATATGACCAAACGTGCTCGTTCTCCAGGGTGCGGCGCTTTTTTGTTGCGCCTCCACTGGAGTCCGATGTTAATGGAGATGCCGAGTTCCTGCGCCGCTGTTACCACTGACTGGCAGGTAGCGTTCGCGCTCTTTCCCTGGACTGATTTATCGATTTCTTCCAGATAATGATAGCCCTTATCCTTTTTCCATCCCTCGACCATTTTCACAGAACATAGCTGCTTAACTTTCTCAAGATCAGGGAGCTTTTTCGTGGCAAGGATGACGATGCGGCCGAACAAGCGAATCCATTCTGGTCGTGCTATATCGCTTCCGTCAACGGATGCATCGATGATCTTGGTGTATCTCAAGTCTGGGAGCATGCTTGGGTCTATTCTTCGTTCATCGTCTGCTCTCTCTGGGGGTGCTGCGTTTCCATCTCGCATCTCCAACGCGTCCAGTGCCCGGTTGATAACGGTGTCCGAGGTGTCCTCTAGCGGCTTTGCGTGGCGGCGGAGACGTTCGAATGTCGTCTCTTTGATGCTTATTTTCTTCATAGACCCATCCTGAGGGAAATACGAGAACAGGATAATGTATGAGAGTACGTGCTCTACGTCAATGTATGGGTTCAGGACATTATGAGACAAAAGGCCTCTCTTTCAAACAGCTATTCCGAGGTGCTCAAGATACTCCATTGGAATGCTCGAAGCCAGCACCCGGTGCGGGTGTTGGTAGTTGTGGGAGAACTCGTAGTCGGCTAGGCGCGGCGAGACGTCGGCATCGCACCCATGCCCTTAACAACGTCCTTTGCGAGCGTTGTCTTGCTCACTTGGCGTACGCGACGGCAGGTTACTGCCAAGCAGGGTGATAAAATCGCCCGCCCGTGCAGGTTCAAGCGCGGTTTGCCGGCTGTCGAGGGCGTTGCAGAGAGGTCGCGATGCCAACCAAGAAAATCATCATCATCGCCGGGCCGAACGGCGCCGGCAAGACGACTTTCGCCCGGGAGTATCTGCCTCGCGAAAAGGATTGCTTGATCTTTGTCAATGCGGACTTGATTTCGGCGGGCTTGTCTCCGTTCCAGTCGGGTGCTTCGGGTTTCCGCGCCGGGCGGTTGCTGTTGCAGGATATTGACGGTCACGCCCGCGCCGGCAGGAACTTCGCGTTTGAGACGACGTTGTCGGGGCGGGGTTATATCCGTCGGATTCACGGATGGCGCGAGAACGGATACCGCGTCAGTCTGATATTCCTGTTGCTTCCGGCTCCCGAAGAGGCGATCCGGCGGGTAGAATTCAGGGTGCGGCAAGGCGGGCACGACGTTCCCGGAGAAGTGATACGTCACCGTTTCGCAAGCGGCTTGGGAAACTTCAAGGCAATCTATCGCCGTTGCGTTGACGATTGGACTCTGTATGACAACGCCGGGCGAGCGCCGACCGTGCTGGAGAGAGGGAAAAACGAAGCAGCAGTGAAAAAAGTGTCCGAACAAAAACAGGACGAGCCGGAAGGTTTGGATCAGGAGCGTGTCTTGGCGGCGCTCCGTCGCGCTTACAGACGTGCCCACTTTATCGCCTATCTGACCGAAACCAAGGTGGTGACTTGGATCGACGGCAAGGTGGTCGAGTTGGACCCGGACCCGGAAATATACGAGGAGTTTCTGCCGGATCGCCGCCGCAAACGCTCGGTTTCCGAAGATGCGTGAGAGCCTTTAATATAATGTGTCGGCCGGGTTGCGCTTCGAGCTTGATTCTCCGCTCCCCGGCAGCCGGCGCCGGTTATTCATAAGGAACACGCTTCATTCGCCCTCATCATGCTTTTCATACTTGCCGTCGTTTCGTTCCTGTTGTCGGTGTTCGGCGTCGGCGTCGCCCGCGATTACGCGCTGAAGCATCGGGTGCTTGACGTCCCGAACGCCCGCAGTTCGCACCTCAAGCCGACGCCTCGCGGAGGCGGCGTGGCGATCATCATCGTGTTTTTTGTCGTCGCGGCGGCGTTGTCGGTATGGTCGATGCCGACCGCGATGGAGGCGCTCGACGCTTCGGTGATCGGGTTGACCGCTTTGGTGGTCGCGGTTGTCGGCTGGCTTGACGACCGTCGTTCGTTATCGCCGTCGTTTCGGATTGCGGCGCATTTCGCGGCGGCGTTCGTCTGCGTCGTGTATTTCGGCGTGCCCGACGTTCCGCTGGGGCCGTGGATGATTGACTTGGCTTGGTTGGGTTGGCCGCTGGCGGCGATTGCGATGGTGTGGTGCCTTAACTTTTTCAATTTCATGGACGGCATAGACGGCATCGCGGCGGTCGAGGCGGTGACGATGGCGATCGGCGCGTGGATCTTGCTTGCGGTCGCGGCCCCGGGCCACGTGTTGGCGCCTTACTTGTGGTTGCTGGCGGCGGCGGTCGCGGGTTTCCTGCTTTGGAACTGGCCGCCGGCGAAGATTTTCATGGGCGACGCGGCGAGCGGGTTTCTGGGTTTCCTGCTGGCGCAGTTCGCGTTGGTGACCTCGGGGCCGGGCGAGATGGTCGGGGTCAACGTGTGGTGCTGGCTGATCCTGTTCGGCGTGTTCTTCACCGATTCGACCGTGACCCTGGTGTTGCGCGTCGTCGCCCGCGAGCGTTTGTCGCACGCGCATCGCCGACATGCGTATCAAAGGTTGTCGCGCAGTTTGCAAAAGGCCGAGGGGGTGATGTTGTCGCCCGAGCAGGCGCGGGCGAACGCGCACCGCACCGTCTCGCTGGCGATTGGGGCGATCAACTTGTTCTGGCTGACGCCGCTGGCGGTCGCCGCGGCGTTGTGGCCCGTATGGAGTGCGGCGTTGGCGGGCGTCGCGCTCGCGCCGTTGGTGGCGTCGGTGTTGTTCACCGCGCGCCACACCGCCTCTTCGTAACGTGATGGCCAAGCTTGTCAGGAATGCCGCGGCGGCGGCGGTCGAGTGGCTGCTCGAGTTGCCGGGCGGATGGAAAGTGTTCCTCGCCGTCGTGTTCGACCTGGTGGTCGTGCCGTTGTCGTTGTGGCTCGCTTTCTGGCTACGTCTCGGCGAACCGGTTGCGGTGACCGGCAAGTGGTGGCCGTTGTTCGTCGCGGCGCCGGTGTTGGCCTTGCCGTTTTTCGCGTATCTCGGTTTGTATCGGGTGGTGGTGCGCCACGTCGGGTTTCAGGTTCTGTGGATGGTAGCGAAAGGGGTGATCGTTGCGGTGCTCGCGTGGGTATCGGTTGCCTTGCTGTTGCGGTTTCCCGACTTGCCGCGTTCAGTCGTGTTCATTTATGGGTTGCTGGTGTTAGCCCTGGTCGGCGTCGGACGTCTTGTCGCGAGCTGGCTTTTGCGGCACACCGCCGGCGAGCGCATCGTGATTTACGGTGCGGGTTCTTCCGGGGTGCAGTTGGCGACCGCGTTGCAGCACAGCGCCGAAGTGTCGCCGGTCGCGTTTCTCGACGACGCGCCGAGTCTGCAGGGAAGCCACGTCGCGGGCTTGCGCGTGCATCCGCTGGAGGGCTTCGAAAAGATTCGCGACCGCTACGGCGTCAAGGAAGTGTTGATTGCGATCCCGGCGCGTTCGCACGAGGAACGCAGTCGCTTGGTGAACAAGCTCGAGCCGTATTCGGTGCGGGTGCGTCTGATGCCGCTGGTGTCGGAGCTGGCTCAGGGCAAGGTGGACTTCGCCGACTTCCGGCAGGTGGACGCCGAGGACTTGCTCGGGCGCGACCCGGTGCCGCCGCAACGTGCGTCGCTCGAGGCCGACGTCAAGGGACGCAACGTATTGGTGACCGGCGCCGGCGGTTCGATCGGTTCGGAGCTGTGCCGCCAGGTGCTTGATTTGGGCCCGCGTCGGCTGGTCGTCCTGGAGCAGTCGGAGAGCGCCCTGTACGAGATCGAGCGGCGTCTGCGCGAGCACGGCGGCGGGGATTCGTTGACGGCGGTGCTGGGTTCGGTGCTCGACCGTAACCTGATCGAGGCGGTGTTGCGCGAAGGTTCGATCGAGACGCTCTATCACGCCGCGGCCTACAAGCACGTGCCGATCGTTGAGGGCAACGTCGTCGAGGGCGTACGCAACAACGCGCTCGGCACGCGCGTCGTCGCCGAGGCCGCGGTCAAGGCCGGGGTCGCGACGTTCGTTCTGATCTCGACCGACAAGGCGGTGCGTCCGACCAGCGTGATGGGGGCGAGCAAGCGGCTCGCCGAGATGATCCTGCAAGGCTTGGCTTCGTCGGGGGCGGGGAAGACCCGCTTCAGCGTCGTGCGTTTCGGCAACGTGCTCGACTCGTCGGGGTCGGTCGTGCCTTTGTTTCGCCAGCAAATCGCCGAACGCAAGGCGTTGACCGTCACCGACCCTGCCGCGACGCGCTACTTCATGACGGTCAACGAAGCGGTCGAGCTGGTCATACAGGCGGGGGCGATGGCGAAAGGCGGGGAGATTTTCGTGCTCGACATGGGCGAGCCGGTCAACATCGGCGAGCTCGCGCGCAAGATGATCCACCTCAGCGGGTTGAGCGTCAAAAGCGAAGACCGCCCGATGGGCGACGTCGAGATTCACTACACCGGGCTCAGGCCCGGCGAGAAGTTGAACGAGGAGTTGCTGACCGGCAGCAACGTCCTGGAGACCGGCCATCCGAAAATCCTGTGGCTGCAGAACGCGCCGCCGCAGTGGTCGGCGTTGGAGGCGTTGCTCGACAAGATCGAGCAGGCCGCCGACACCAGACGCAGCGGCGAGGTCGAGGCCTTGGTCCGGGAAGCGGCGGCGTCCCGCGGCGATTCGTGACGGACGCGCCTCGTTGGGCGGCGGGCTTTTCGTCAGCTTTCCCGAGCTTGCTTGGCGGGGTTATCCGTGGGACTTCTATACATCAGTTGACAAGACGGGCTGCGCCTGCCTCTCGCCTCAATAATAATGAGGCAGATTGATGACGCCTGCCCGTATCTGGCGGGTCGGCCTCCAGGAACGAGGCAGCTGGACATGGAGCTGGCGATGTTGGTCGGGTGATGAAGCGTCGGATTGATCTGAGGGTTGCTCGTCAACTCTTCTTTAATATAGTTCCCTTGTCCGTCGGGGCTGCCCGGTTTCGCGCCGCGGTTTTACGCTTTCATAAGCTCCCGGTCATCTCCCTGATTTCCTTGTAATTTCAAGAGGTTGTGTTCGGCAGGCGCCGATTGGCGCGGGTTTTCTCTATAATATAAATAATAATGATTTGCATTACCTATCGCATTTGTGTAGGCTAGCGCGAACACTCATTTATTAAAGGAGAAAAGCCCATGTTCTTGTTCGCAGAGTCCGCGCAGCGGTGGCCGCACCGACGTTTCAGGCCGTTGTCGGTCGGCGGGTTGGTTTTACTGGCTTGTGTCGCGGCGCCGGTTATCGGTGTCGCCGGGACCGAGCTGGACGAGAAGATCGTCATTCTCGGCAGCCAGCATCGCGTCGAGGAGATTCCGGGGTCGGCTTATTTCATCGGTCCTGAGGAGTTGGAGAAGTTTTTCTATTCCGATATCCAGCGCATCGTGCGCGAGGTGCCCGGCGTGTCGGTTCAGGTTGAAGATGGTTACGGCTTGCGTCCCAACATCAGTATCCGCGGCGTTGCGACCGAGCGCAGCGGGCGCATCACGTTGTTGGAGGACAACGTGTTGATTGCGCCGGCGCCGTATTCCGCGCCGGCGGCTTATTACTTCCCGACGCCGGGACGCATGTACGCGTTCGAGGTGTTGAAAGGCCCGGCGGCGATTACGCAGGGGCCGTACACCATCGGCGGCGCGTTGAACATGATCTCGACGCCGATCCCCGAGAAGTCGGGCGGCACGCTGCTCGCCGAGGGCGGCGAGGACGCGACCCGTCGCGCCCACGGCTACTACGGCGGCGGGCTGCACAACGGCTTCAGTTTCCTGCTCGAAACCCACCAATGGGGTTCCGACGGCTTCCAGCACGTAGACCGCAGCGGCGTTGACACCGGATTGAGCGTGGACGACTACACGTTCAAGCTGGGGTATCAGTCGCCCGACGAACGCCACCGCGTCAATTTCAAGTTTCAGTACGCCGACCAGGATTCGGATCAAAGTTATCTCGGCCTGACCGACGCCGACTTCGACGCCGATTCCTACCGTCGCTACGGCGTGTCTTCGCTCGACAACATCAAGACCGAGCACCATCAGTACATTCTCAGCTACCAGTTCGACTTGAGCGACGAGATGAGCTTTTCGGTCACCGCCTACGACAACGAGCACGAGCGCACTTGGTTCAAGACCGAGGGGCTGGACGCGGACGGCAGCATGAACGCCGAGGATTTCGACCGCACCAGCTGGTTCAGCATCATCCAGGCGATCAACAAAGGTGAAGACCACGAGGGGCTTACCCCGGCGGAGTTGCAGGCCATCCTCGACGGCACGATGGACACCGCCGACGGCAGCATCCAACTGCGCTCGAACGCGCGTGAGTACTACTCGCGCGGCGTGCAGCTGGGTTTCAACTGGCAAGGCGAGCTCGGTGCGATGCACCACGACTTGGAGGTCGGCGTACGCTACCACGAGGACGAAGAGGACCGGCTGCAACGCAACAGTACCTACCACCAGGAAAACGGTGAACTGGTGCTCGACGACCTCGGCGAGCTCGGCAACGCCGGCAATCGCGTGCAGGAGGCCGAAGCCGTCGCGATACACGTTTACGACAGCATAGATTGGGGCAACTGGACGTTCAGTCCGGGGGTGCGCTACGAGGATATCTCTCAGAAACGGACCCGCTACTCCGACGGCGCCGCTCGGGTGTTTCGGGACAGCCGCAGGAACCATACCAGCGTTTGGCTGCCGGGCTTGGGCGTGCTCTATCGTTTGAGCGACGAGTGGACCTTGCTCGCCGGCGTGCACAAGGGGTTCACCGCGCCGAGCAACGCGCCCGGCGTGGACGAGGAGGACGCGATCAACTACGAGTTCGGATTCCGCTACGCGGGCGCCAACCTGCGCGGTGAGGTCATCGGTTTCGTCAGCGACTACGACAACATTCTCGGCGAATGCACTTCGTCGTCGGGTTCCGACTGCGAGGCGGGCGACGCGTTCAACGGCGACGCCGCGACGGTCGAGGGGGTCGAGGCGTTGTTCACGCTCGACTTGACGCCGGACCGCGGCTTCAATACGCCGTTTTCGCTGAGCTATACCTATATGGACGCTGAGTTCGATTCCGACGTTGCCGACACCGACTTCTTCGGCGACGTGAGCAAGGGTGACCCGATTCCCTACGTCCCGGAGCATCAGATGCGCGCGTCGGTCGGGATCGAGAAGGCGGATTGGGCGGCTTATCTGAGCGCCAACTACGTCGACGAAGTGTGCGTACGCGCGTCGTGCGGCAGGTTCGAGCGCACCGACGAGACTTGGACCCTGGATCTGGCGGCCAACTATCGGTTCACCGACAAGGTCGAGATTTTCGGTCGCGTCGAGAACCTCACCGACGAGGACGACGTCGTGGCGCGTCATCCGTACGGCGCGCGGCCGAACAAGGACCGCACCGCGACCGCGGGTCTTCGTCTGAAGTTCTGACGTCGGCGGGGAGGGTTGTCACGTGTGCAAGTCTGACGCCCGAGGTTCCCAGGGGGATTCCCGGGGGAGTTCCCGGGGAGGGTCCCGGGGACGCTGTATAATCGACGGTCGCTGCAAGCAATGCCCGAAGGCTTGCGGAAAACGGCATGAGCAAAAAGGTTCACATCAAGACGTACGGCTGCCAGATGAACGAGTACGACTCGGACAAGATGTTCGACGTGCTGCGCAAATCACATGGCATGACCGAAGCGAAGACGCCCGAGGAGGCCGACCTGCTGTTGCTGAACACCTGCTCGGTGCGCGAGAAAGCCCAGGAGAAGGTGTTCTCCGAACTCGGGCGCTGGAAAGCGCTGAAATCCGCCAAGCCGGGCACGGTCATCGGCGTCGGCGGCTGCGTCGCAAGCCAGGAGGGCAAGGCTTTGCAGGAGCGCGCGCCGTGCGTGGACATCGTGTTCGGCCCGCAGACCCTGCACCGTCTGCCGCGCTTGTTCGACGAGGCGGTGGCGGGCAAGAAACGCCTCGTTGACGTCTCGTTTCCGCAGGTCGAGAAGTTCGACCGCCTGCCCGAACCGCGGGTCACCGGGCCGACCGCGTTCGTCTCGATCATGGAAGGGTGCAGCAAATACTGCTCGTTCTGCGTCGTGCCGTACACCCGTGGCGAGGAAGTCAGCCGTCCGGTCGCCGGCGTCCTGCAGGAAATCCGGCGGCTCACCGCCGGCGGGGTCAGGGAAGTGACCTTGCTCGGGCAGAACGTCAACGCTTACCGCAGCGTCTCCGAGGACGGTACGCCGGTGGACTTTGCGTTGTTGCTGTACTACGTCGCCGCGCTCGACGGCGTCGAGCGCATCCGTTACACCTCCTCGCATCCGATCGAGTTCACGCCCGAGCTGATCGAGGCGTACGCCGACGTGCCGCAGCTGCCCGACCACCTGCACCTGCCGGTGCAAAGCGGCTCAGACCGGGTGCTCGCGGCGATGAAACGCGGCTACACCGCGCTCGAATACAAATCCATCATCCGTAAGCTGCGCGAGCTCAGGCCGGAAATATCGGTGTCGTCGGATTTCATCGTCGGTTTTCCCGGCGAGACCGACGAGGACTTTCAGAAGACGATGGACTTGGTCGAGGCGGTCGGTTTCGACCAGTCGTTCAGTTTCATTTACAGCGCGCGTCCGGGGACGCCGGCGGCGGCGTTGCCCGACGACACGCCGGCGGAGGTCAAGAAAGAACGCCTGCAGACCCTGCAAGCGAGGCTCGACCGAAACGCCGCGGAGATTTCGAACCGGATGGTCGGCAGCGTGCAATGCGTACTGGTCGAAGGCGAAGCGAAGAAAGGCCGCGGCGAGCTGTGCGGACGCACCGGGAACAACCGCGTCGTCAATTTCGAAGCGCAGGAAACCCGCCCCGGCGAGTTCCTGTCCATGCGGATTACCGAGGCGTTGCCCAACTCTTTGCGCGGGGTGCGGGCTTAAGGGGGGAGGTACGGGGAATCCGGCGGGGCCTTGCCGCGCGCAGGGCTTCGCGCGGGCGGGGTTTCGGACTTGCTATAATGACGCTCACGTTATCGACCGGTGCGCCCAAGACTTTTTTGACAGACCGAATCCGCAGCTTCTCGCTCGTTCTCGAGCCCGCCGACAATCCCCGCTTGGTCAATCTATGCGGCCCCATGAACGAGCACTTGCGCCAGATAGAGCAACGCTTCGGCGTTCAGATTCTCAACCGAGGCAACTACTTTTCGGTTTCCGGTTCCGAGGGGGCGGGTCGTGCAACCGTCAAGATCATCAAGGCCTTGTACGACACGACCGAAGACGAGGAACTGACTTCAAACGAGGTTCACCTTTACTTGCAGGACGCCAATTTGCACAAGGTGGTCGAGGAGCCGCAGCGCGAGGACGTGCTGGTGCGCACGCGCCACACCCGGGTCAAGGCCAAAGGCGCGGCCCAGGCCGATTATCTGACGAGCATGCGTAATTGCGACCTGACTTTCGGCATCGGCCCGGCCGGCACCGGCAAGACCTATCTCGCGGTCGCGGCGGGCGTCGAGGCGCTGGAGAAGAACGCGGTGGACAAGCTGGTGCTGGTCAGGCCGGCGGTCGAGGCCGGTGAGAGGCTCGGGTTTCTTCCGGGCGACCTGGCGCAGAAGGTCGACCCTTACCTGAAGCCGATGTACGACGCGCTTTACGAGACCATGGGTTTCGACCGGGTCAACAAGTTGATCGACAAGAACATGATCGAGATTGCGCCGCTGGCCTACATGCGCGGGCGCTCCCTGAACAAGGCGTTCATTATTCTCGACGAGGCGCAGAATACGACGATCGAGCAGATGAAGATGTTCTTGACGCGCGTCGGCTTCGGTTCGAGAACCGTGGTGACCGGCGACGTCACCCAAGTGGACCTTCCCGACAACAGGGAGTCGGGGCTCAGGCACGTCACGCGCGTGCTCGACAAGGTCGAAGGCGTCAACTTCGTGCACTTCGGCTCCGAGGACGTGGTTCGCCACGCCCTGGTCAAGCGCATTATCCGCGCCTACGAGGACCATGAAGAGAAGTCGTGAGGACAACCCGCCGCGCGCCGTCGAGGTCGTCCTGAAGACGAACCTGGACGACCTCGCCCGTTTCGACGTTCCGGCGCGCGCCGACTTCAACCGCTGGGCCGACGCGGCGCTCGACGCGGGTGCGAAGGCCGGGCCGGACGCGGGGCTCGAGGTGTGCGTGGTCGTGGTCGACGTCGAGGAGTCCGCCGCGTTGAACCGGCGGCACTTCAACCGGCCTGCGCCGACCAACGTGCTGGCTTTCCCTTGCGACGCGCCGATGCCGCCCGGCGGCGAGCCGAAGCCGCTTGGCGACGTCGTGATCGCCGCGCCGGTGGTCGAGGCCGAGGCGCGCGAGCAGGGCAAGCAGCCCGTCGCCCATTGGGCGCATCTGTTCGTTCACGCGATGCTCCACTTGCAAGGCTACGACCACGCCGAGGACCGGGAGGCCGAGCGGATGGAAGCACGGGAAATCGCCGTTCTGAGCCGTCTGGGTTTTGAGAATCCCTACCGAGTGCGGGTCGCCGATCGTTCATCCGATGAGTAAGGACGTCAAAGAAGAACCTCCCAGTAGAAGCTGGCTGCGGCGTCTTAGCGCCCGGCTGTGCCTGCGCCCGCGCAATTCGCAGGGACTGATTACGATGCTCAAGCGCGCCTCCGCCGACGGCGTGCTCGACCGCGACCTGCTGGTGATGATCGAGGGCGTACTCTGCGTCGCGGACCTGCGGGTGCGCGACATCATGGTTCCGAGGCCGCAGATGAAGGTCATCCGCAAGGACGCGACCGCCGAACAGATTCTGGCGATGGTCACCGACGGTTCACACTCGCGTTTTCCGGTCGTCGGCGACAACCCCGACAAGATCGAGGGAATACTCCACGCCAAGGATCTCCTGAACTTCTTCAGCAACGAAGGCAATCGGTCTCTCGACGTCAACGAGCACTTGCGCCCGCCGGTGATCGTGCCCGAGAGCAAGCGGCTCAAGGTGCTGCTCGGGGAGTTCCGCAACAACCGCAATCACTTGGCGATCGTGGTGGACGAATACGGCGGGGTTTCCGGTTTGGTGACAATCGAGGACGTCCTCGAACAAATCGTCGGCGACATCACCGACGAATACGACGTTGACGAGGACAGCTATATCTTCGCGCACCGCGACGGGCATTTTCAGGTCAAGGCGCTCACTCCCTTGGAAGACTTCAACGAACGTTTCAAGACCCGGCTGACCAACGGCTCCGCCGACACGGTGGGAGGCGTCGTCGTCAACGCTTTCGGCCATCTGCCGAAACGCGGGGAGAGCGTCGAGATCGGCGTCTTCCGGTTCGAGGTCGTCCGCGCCGACGACCGGCGCATCCATTTATTGTCGGTCAGGAAAAAGGGCTGATCCAATCGGCGCCGCTGCGTTCAAGGGGCTGATGTTCAACGCGGTGGCGGGGGTTGCGCTGACCGGCGCTTACGCGCCCTTGTCGTGGTTTCCTCTCGCGGCGCTGGTGCCGGCGGCGGTGCTGTGGTCGTGGCGGCGGCGCACGCCGAAAGCGGCGGCGTTGAGCGGCTGGGTTTTCGGTTTCGCGCATTTCGCCACGAGCTTCTACTGGGTCTATTACAGCTTGCACGACTTCGGCGAGGCGCCGGCGATGCTTGCGGTCGCGGCGACCTTGTTGTTCGTCGCGGCTTTGGCGGTGTATTTCGCGGCTTTGGCTTGGGCGGTCTCGTGCGCCGCGCGCTTCGTTCCGATTGCGCCTTCGTGCCTGTTGCTGTATCCGTCGCTGTGGAGCTTGAGCGAATGGTTGAGGGGCGTTCTGCTGACCGGGTTTCCGTGGAACTTCGTCGGGCAGGCGGCGGTGGATTCTCCGCTCGCCGGGGTGTTGCCGGTGTTCGGTGCGACCGGCGCGTCGTGGCTTGTGGTTTTTCTTGCGGGCTGTCTGGTGCTCGCCTTCTCACGTCGCAATACCCGGACTGTCATCGTCGCCGCCGGCGCTTTCGTCGTGGTCTCGGTCGCGGGTGCGGTCTCGGCGTTGCTTGAATGGACCGCCCCCGCCGGAGAGCGCGTCGAGGTTGCGCTGGCGCAAGGCAACGTCGAGCAGAACCTCAAGTTCGACCGGGACAACTTCCGGCGCATCGTCGAGGCTTACCGCGGGCTGAGCGCGCGCGCGCTGGGCGCCGATCTCGTGCTGTGGCCGGAGACCGCGGTGCCGGCGTATTACGATTTGCTCGAGAAGGAGCTGGCGGTGCCGCTCGGCGACGAGATCCGTGAAGCCGGCGGGGAGTTCGTGCTGGGCGCTTTCGTGCGCGACGAGGACGGCGGCGCTTACAACGCGCTGGTCAAGGTCGCGTCCCCGCCGCAGGTCTACCGCAAGCGGCATCTGGTGCCTTTCGGCGAATACCTGCCGTTGCGTGGTCTGCTGAACTTTTTCAGGGCGTGGATACTGATTCCGATGTCCGATCTCAAGGCCGGGCGCGACCGACCTTTGATGCGCGTCGGCGAACACGACGTCGGGGTTTCGATTTGTTATGAAGTTTCATTCGCAAGTGAGATAATGGACGCTTTGCCGGAGGCCGCTTACTTGATCAACGTCAGCAACGACTCGTGGTTCGGCGACTCGACCGCGCCGTATCAGCATTTGCAGCTTGCCCGGTTGCGCACGGCGGAGACCGGGCGGGCGATGGTCAGGGCGACCAGCACCGGCGTCTCGGCGGTCATCGACCACGAGGGGAACGTGGTCGAACGTTCGCGGCAGTTCGCCGAACAGCTGCTCACCGCGACGGTCGAACCGCGCCGCGGGCGCACTCCGTATTCGGTTTGGGGCGACGTCCCGGTGCTGGCGTGGTCCTTGCTTTCGGTGCTTGGCCTTGCGGTTGCGGCGGCGAGGCGACGGGTATGGAAAACCAACTGAACCTGACGCCGGTCGTCTTGTGCGGCGGCGCGGGCACGCGCCTGTGGCCGTTGTCGCGCAAGCGTTTTCCGAAACAGTTTGCCCCGGTGCCGTCGCCCGGCGGCACCGGGAGCAACCTGTTCCGCGCGACGCTCGAGCGCGCGACGTCGCTCGCGCCGGAACGCGTACTGCTTTTATGCAGCGAAGACGCCCGGTTTTTCGTCTCGGACAACCTGAGCGGGTTCAAGGGCGTCGACTTCTCGATCCTGGTCGAGCCGGTGTCGCGCAACACCGCGCCGGCGATCGCCCTCGCGGCGTTTGACCTGATCGAGCACGACGGCGACGGCTTGATGCTGGTGTTGCCGTCGGACCACGTGGTTTCCGACCGCGACGGCTTCGCCAAGGCGGTGCACGCGGCGGCGTCAGCGGCGCGCGAAGGGATGCTCGCGACTTTCGGCGTCGTCCCCGAACGCGCCGAAACCGGCTACGGCTACGTCCGCAGGGGCGAGGTGCTGGATCTCGGCGCGGGCGAGGTTTATCGCGCCGCGGCGTTTCATGAAAAGCCCGACCTTGCGACCGCGCAACGCTGGCTTGAATCGGGGGAGTATTACTGGAACAGCGGCATGTTCCTGTTCAAGGCGAGTGCGTATCTGGAACAGCTGCGCGCCGTGGCGCCGGAAATCCACGCGGCGTGCGAGAAGGCGTACGCCGGGCGCACGCCGAACCTCGACTTTGTCTGCGCCGAGCGTGAGGCTTTCGAGGCGTGCCCCGATATAT
The DNA here is from genome assembly GCA_964347615.1 of uncultured Chromatiales bacterium. Classification (GTDB taxonomy): domain Bacteria; phylum Pseudomonadota; class Gammaproteobacteria; order Poriferisulfidales; family Oxydemutatoraceae; genus CAYFZO01. The sequence goes on along the minus strand of CAYFZO010000002.1, from coordinate 65,153 downwards.
CGGTGGACTACGCGGTGATGGAGAAAGCCGGCAACGTCGCGTTGGTGCCGGCGAAAATCGGCTGGAGCGACGTCGGTTCGTGGGAGGCGCTCGCGCCGTTGCTCGACGGCGACGGCGACGGCAACGCGTCCGCCGGCGACGTCGTGTTCGCCGACGCCTCGAACAACGTCGTCTACGCGGGAGGACGCCTGGTCGCCGTGCTCGGCGTCGACGACTGCATCATCGCCGAGACGTCCGACGCGGTGTTGGTCGCGCAACGCGGCAAGGCGCAGGAGGTCAAACGCATGGTCGAGAAACTGCGCGGGCTCGGGCGGGTTCAGGCGACCGAACATCGCAAGGTCTATCGCCCGTGGGGGTCTTACGAAAGCGTTGACGCCGCCGCCGGCTTTCAGGTCAAGCGCATCGTCGTCAACCCCGGGCAAAGCCTGTCCTTGCAGCTTCACCACCGCCGTTCTGAGCATTGGGTCGTGGTGCGCGGGGAAGTGCTCGTGACGCGCGGCGACGAACGCTTCACGCTCAGGGTCAACGAGTCCACCTACATTCCGGTCGAGACCAAGCACCGTCTGGAGAATCCGGGGACCGACCCCGCCCACCTGATCGAAGTGCAATGCGGCGACTACCTCGGTGAGGACGACATCGAACGCTTCGAGGACAACTACGGCAGAACCGGCGAGTCTTAGCCCGCAACGAAATGGAGAAGTACGACCCGCGACGCCTCGAGCGGGAGGCTCAGGAATACTGGGAGAAAAACCGCTGCTTTCGCGCCGTCGCCGACCCGGCGCGCGAGAAGTACTATTGCTTGTCGATGTTTCCCTACCCCAGCGGCAGGCTGCATATAGGGCACGTGCGCAACTACACGATCGGCGACGTGATCAGCCGCTACCAGCGGATGCTCGGCAAGAACGTGCTGCAGCCGATGGGCTGGGACGCGTTCGGCTTGCCCGCCGAGAACGCGGCGATCCAGAACAAGCAGGCGCCCGCCGCGTGGACCGAGGCGAACGTCGAGCACATGAAAGGGCAGCTGCGCCGTCTCGGCTTCGGTTACGACTGGGAGCGCGAGATCACGACCTGCAAGCCGGAGTACTACCGCTGGGAGCAGTGGTTTTTCACCCGCCTGTTCAAGCAGGGCGTCGCGTACCGCAAGCGGGCGTGGGTCAATTGGGACCCGGTGGACAACACGGTGCTCGCGAACGAGCAGGTTATCGAGGGCAAGGGCTGGCGTTCGGGTGCGCCGGTCGAGCGCCGCAACGTTCCGCAGTGGTTCTTGCGCATCACCGATTACGCTCAGCGGTTGCTCGACGACCTCGATCTGCTCGACGAATGGCCCGAGCAGGTCAGGACGATGCAGCGCAACTGGATCGGTCGCTCGCGGGGGCTGGAGATCGAGTTCGAGCTCGACGGACGCGACGATTCGATCACGGTGTTCACGACGCGCCCCGACACGCTGATGGGCGCGACCTACCTCGCGCTTGCGCCGGAGCATCCGTTGGTCGGGAGGCTCACCGAATCCGAGCCCGAGATCGCCGGGTTCGTCGAGGCGTGCCGACGGCGTTCGACCGCCGAGGCCGCCGCCGCCGTCGAGGAGAAAGCCGGCCTCGACCTGGGTTTGCGTTGTCGCCACCCGTTGACCGACGAGTTGCTGCCGGTGTGGTGCGCGAACTTCGTTTTGATGGAGTACGGATCGGGCGCGGTGATGTCGGTGCCGGCCCACGATCAGCGCGACTGGGAGTTCGCCAAGCTCTACGGGCTTGAGATCCGCCGGGTCATCCGTCCGCACGCCGGACGGGAGGACGTTGACGTCGAGCAAGGCGCGTTCGTCGAGAAAGGGGTGCTTTGCGACTCGGGCGCTTACGACGGCATGGACTTCGACGCCGCTTTCGAGGCGCTCGCCGCCGACTTGGAACAGGTCGGAAGGGGGCGTCAAGCCGTCAACTACCGGCTGCGCGACTGGGGGGTCTCACGCCAGCGCTATTGGGGCGCGCCGATACCGGTGTTGCACGCCGGCGAACGGGTCGAGGCGGTGGCCGACGATGATCTGCCGGTCACCTTGCCCGAAGGCGGTGAGCTCGAGCCGGGCGCGTCGCCGTTGCACGCGCCGGCCTTTCGTGACACCGGCAAGACCCGCGCCGGCAAGCCGCTGTTGCGCGAGACCGACACCTTCGACACTTTCTTCGAGTCGAGCTGGTACTTCGCCCGTTTCGCAAGCCCCGGCTGCGAGACCGCGATGCTCGGCGACGAGGCCGATTACTGGTTGCCGGTCGATCAATACGTCGGCGGCATCGAACACGCGGTGCTGCACTTGCTGTACGCGCGCTTTTTCTACAAGTTGATGCACGATATGGGGCTGGTCAAGGAGGTCGAGCCTTTCAAGCGGCTGCTGACTCAGGGCATGGTGCTCAAGGACGGTGCCAAGATGTCGAAGTCGCGCGGCAACACGGTGGACCCCGAAGGACTGATCGAGCGCTACGGCGCCGACACGGTGCGTCTGTTCGTCATGTTCGCGGCGCCGCCGGAACAGTCGCTCGAATGGTCCGACGCCGGGGTCGAGGGCGCGTACCGTTTCCTCAAGCGGCTGTGGAAGCAAGTGTCCGAGCATTGCGAAAGCACCGTCTCGGAAGACGTCGCGGGCGACGAGGAACGTTGCGTCGAGCTGCGCCGCCGCGTCCACGAGACCATCGCCAAGGTCAGCGACGACGTCGGCAGGCGTTACACGTTCAATACGGCGATCGCGGCCAACATGGAACTGCTCAACGAGCTCGCGCGTTTCGACGACCGCTCGCGCGCGGGGCACGAGGTCAGGCAGGAAGGGTTCGAGGCGGTGGTTCGGACGTTGTCGCCGGTGGTGCCGCACGTCACGCACGCCCTGTGGCGGTTGCTCGGGCACGACGACGCGGTGATAGACAGCCCGTGGCCGCAGGCGGATCCGGACGCGCTGGTCAGGAAGACCTGCGAGATCGCGATTCAGGTCAACGGCAAGCTGCGCGGGCGCATCGAGATGCCGGTCGGCAGTGAGCGCGACGCCGTAGCGGAAGCCGCGCTCGCCGATGAGAAAATCAAGCGGTTCACCCGCGGCGCGGCGGTGCGCAAGACCATCGTCGTGCCCGACCGGCTGGTCAACTTCGTCGTGGATAAATGACGCTTTTCCGAGGTTTCGTCTTTCGCGCGTTGGCGTTCGCGGCGTCGGCGGCGCTGGTCGCGGCGCTCTCGGCCTGCGGTTATCACCTCGCCGGGTCCGGCGAGGACCGAGGGCGGATTTTTTCGCCGGTGTTGAAGCGGGTTTCGATCGAGGGGCTGGGACGATATGAAAGCTTACGCAAGACGCTGGTCGTCACCTTGCACGGCTACGGCGTCAAGGTGGTGTCGCCGGCGCGCGCGTCGGCGCGTCTGATTTTTTCCGGCAGACGCGAACGCCAGAGGCGCAGCGCGGTCGGCGACGACGTCAAGGCGCGCGAGTACATGCTGACCGTTGAAACGTCGTTCAGCGTGCGCTCGGGCGGGAAGAAGCTTGACACCTTGTTGCCCGAGCAGACCGTGAAGGCCGAAGCCGCGTACTTGACCGACCCCGACCGGCCGTTGCTCTCCAAGAACGAAAAACGCACCGTCGCCGGAGACCTCGAAGCCGAACTGTGCAGAAAGATCGTGCTGCGCCTTTCGACGATCGGGCGCTGATTGCGTGAAGCGCCAGCGGCCCCGTGTTTTCCCGGCCCCGGACCGAATCGACGTTGCCGCCGCTGTTACCGCGCTTTCGCCGCGACCACTTTGGCTATCGCCGATGAATCCAGTTCGCCGCCGCCTTCGGCGACCAACTGTTCCAGGAGGCCGCGTGCGGCGTCCGTGCCCGGCAGCGTGAGTTGCCTCTCGGCGGCGAAATCCGCCGCGATGTTCATGTCTTTCAGATGCAGTTCGGCCTTGAACCCCGGGGCGTAATCGTCGTCGAGCATTCTTTGCCCGTGCAGCTCGAGCACGCGGCTGTAGGCGAAGCCGCCGAGCAGTGCTTCGCGCACCTTGGCGCGGTCAACCCCGGCGGCGCGTGCGAACTCGAACGCCTCGGCGACCGCGGCGATGGTCTGTGCCGCGAGAAGTTGGTTGCACGTCTTGGCGACCTGTCCGGCCCCGGCGGCGCCGACGTGCACGACGTTCTTGCCCATGCACTCCAACATCGGCAAAGCGCGTTTGAAGGCGTCTTCCTCGCCGCCGACCATGATCGAGAGGGTACCGGCGCGCGCGCCGACGTCGCCGCCGGAGACCGGTGCGTCGAGCAGGTGCACCTCCTTTTGCGCAAGCCGTTCGGCCATCCCGGGAATCGCCTGCGGCGAGATCGTGCTCATCACGACGACGACGCTGCCGGCGCGTGCCCCCGCCGCGACCCCGTCCTCGCGGAACAGGACCTCTTCGACGTCGGGGGTGTCTGATACCATGACGATGCAGAAGTCGGACGCGGCGGCGGCTTCGGCGCAAGAGGCGCAGGTCGCGGCGCCTGCCTCGGCCAGTGGCTCGAGGGCCTGCGCCCGCCGCGCGTAGGCGAAAAGGCGGTGGCCGCCTTTGAGAAGGTTCAGCGCCATGGGTCCGCCCATGATGCCGGGGCCGATGAAAGAAACGGTTTCAGAGGGCATGGTTCGGTCTCCGGTAGAGGTTCCGCTCGCGGTAAAATCAACGAATGAAAACCTATTTTAACCGGTTGCCCGCGGCGTTGGAGAAACCGCTCGCGCCGATTTACCTGATTGTCGGCGACGAGCCTTTGCAAAGGATGGAAGCCGCCGACTTGATTCGCGCGGCGGCGCGCAAGCAAGGCATCGAGGAGCACCGCCTGTTTGCGGTCGACGACGGATTTGACTGGAGTCGGATGACCCTTGCTTCGAACAATCTGGGGTTGTTTTCGACGCGGCAGCTGTTCGACGTGTGTTTCATGTCGGCCAAGTCCGGTGGCAGCGACTTCTTCAGGGAGTTCGTCGCCTCGCCTCCCGAGGGGGTGTTGCTCATGGTGCGTACGCCGAAGCTCGACGGGCGTCTGGCGTGGGTCAAGAAAGCCGCCGAGATCGGCGTCTTGGTGCAGGTCTACCGAAAGACACCGACCGAGATGAAACCGTGGTTGAGGGAGCGGACCTTGAAAGCGGGTTTGAGGACCGAAAGCCAAGTGATTGACATCATCATCGAACACACCGAAGGCAACATGCTCGCGGCGGCGCAGGAAGTGATCAAGTTGTCGCTGCTTTATCCCGACGAAGTGGTTCGTGAGGAAGACGTGCTTGCGTCGGTCGGCGACAACGCCCGGTTCAGTCCGTACGACCTTGCCGACGCGGCGGTCGTCGGGGACGGCAAGCGCGCGGTGACGGTTCTGCGCGGGCTCAGGAGCGAGAACCAGCCGATCGTGCTGGTGTTGTGGGGACTGGTGGCGCAGGTCAGGAAGCTCGCGACGCTCGAACGGCGCGTCGCCGCCGGCGAAAGCGTTGACGCCTTGCTCAGGAGCGAATGGCGCACCAAGCGCGGGATCCTGAAGAAGGCGCTCGGCAGAAAGCTCGGCGCGCGCTGGCAACGCCTGCTCTTCTGGTGCGCCGAGGCCGACAAGGCGGCCAAGGGCGTGGGCGACGACGCCGAGTGGAACGAGTTGCTCGAGTTGACGCTCCGGATCGCGGGTGCGCGGGCGATGCACAGGCGCCTTGTTTATCGTCCGGCGACGCAGGCGTGAAACGATGAGCAGCGACTATCAAAAAGGTTCGGTGCGCGGTCTCGCTGAGATGGCGCGCGAAAGCACGCGGGCGTTGGGCGCCGCCGACGCCGCGCAAAAGAACCGAGCCTTGGAAGCGATCGCCGCGGCCTTGCTCGACGCCCGTGCGCGCCTGCTCGAGGAAAACCGCAAGGATCTGACGCAGAGCAGGAGCAAGGGCATGGACGACGCCTTGCTCGATCGTCTGGCGTTGAACGACGAGCGCATCGAGGCGATGGCCGAAGGCTTGCGTCAAATCGTCGCGCTCGACGACCCGGTCGGTGCGGTCAGCGGGATGCAGTCCCGTCCGTCGGGTATCCGCGTCGGGCGGATGCGGGTGCCGATCGGCGTCATCGGCATCATCTACGAGGCGCGCCCGACGGTAACCGCGGACGCCGCCGGCTTGTGCCTGAAGTCGGGCAACGCGGTGCTGCTCAGGGGCGGTTCCGAAGCGATGCGTTCCAACCAGGCAATCGCCGAATGCGTCCACGCGGGCATCGCCGAGGTGGGGCTGCCGCGGGGGTGCGTGCAGCTCGTCGCGACGACTTCGCGCGAAGCGGTCGGCGAGATGCTTTCGCTCGATGACTTGATTGACGTGATTATTCCGCGCGGCGGCAAAGCGTTGATCGAACGGGTGTCGGAGGAATCGAAGATCCCGGTGATTAAGCATCTCCACGGGGTTTGCCACGTCTACGTCGACCGCGACGCCGACCTGGACAAGGCGCTTGCGATCGCCGTCAACGCGAAGGCGCAACGCGTCGGGGTGTGCAACGCGATGGAGACCTTGCTCGTCGACGCCGGAATCGCCGCCGAGTTCCTGCCGCGAGCCGCGGAAGCGTTGCGTACGGCGGGCATCGAGCTCAGGGGTTGCGACAGAAGCTTGCCGTTTCTCAACGGCGCAGCGGCGGCGACCGAAGAAGATTGGGACACCGAGTACTTGGCGCCGATTTTGTCGGTGAAAACCGTTGCCGGCTTCGACGAGGCGCTGGCGCACGTCGCCCGGCACGGCTCGCACCACACCGACGCGATTGTGACCGAGGACGAGGAAAAAGCGCGGCGGTTCACGCGCGAAGTTGATTCGAGTTCGGTGATCGTCAACGCGTCGACGCGGTTTGCCGACGGTTTCGAGTACGGTCTGGGTGCGGAGATCGGTATCAGCACCGACCGCCTTCACGTGCGGGGGCCGGTCGGGCTCGAAGGTCTGACCACGCAGAAGTTCGTCGTGTTCGGCGACGGCAACGTTCGCACTTAAAGCCTGAGAGAGGATGCGTTGCCCGGCGGAATCATCGCGATTTTCGGCGGCGCTTTCGACCCGGTTCATCTCGGGCACGTCAAACCGGCTTTGCAGCTGCTGCAGCGAGAGGAGATCGCGCGGGTGGTTTTCGTGCCCAGCCGCCTGCATCCGCATAAGGGTCGTATCGGCGACCTCGCTTCCGACGAACACCGCTTGGCGATGCTCAATTTGGTCTTGCGTCCGCCGGGGATGGTCGTGGACGTCCGCGAGATGCAGGCCGAGGGCCTCGGCTACACGGTGGATACCTTGCGCGGATTTCGTGCCGAGCTGGGTGCCGACGCGCCGCTGGCTTTCATGATGGGCGAAGATGCGTTCGGCGGCGTTTGCCATTGGCGTGATTACCGGCAGCTGCTTGAGCTGGCTCACTTGATTGTCACCCGTCGCCCCGATTGCGCCGAGGTCGGCGCGGACCACCCGCTGCTTGAGGCGAGCGGCGGCCCCGCCGAGCTCGCCGAGCTTGCGCGGCGGCCGGCGGGACGGGTGTGCCGGTTCGACAACGACGTCGTCGCCGCGTCGTCCACCGCGGTACGCGCCCTGCTCGAACGCGGCGAGCAGCCCCGCTACCTGATGCCCGGCACGGTGTGGAATTACATCCGTCGCCACCGTCTTTACGGATACGATGCAGGCTGAGCAGCTGGCGGCGCTGGTCAGGAGCGGTCTTGAGGACGCCAAGGCGCTGGACTTGGTGATGATGGACGTGCGCGGGAAGACGACGATCACCGACTTCGTCTTTGTTGCGACCGGCACTTCAAACCGCCACGTGCAGGCGGTCGCCGAGCGGCTTGTCGAACGGGTGAAGCAGGCACGAGGCGAGGTGCTCGGCGTCGAAGGCAAGGAGGACGGTGAATGGGTGCTGCTGGATTTCGGCGACGCGGTCGTGCACGTGATGCAACGGGAGACCCGCGAGTTCTACAACCTCGAACAGCTGTGGCGGACCGAGCACAAAACGTTCGCCGAACGCAACGCCGACGCGCGCGACGCGGGTTGAGCGGTGAAGTCTTGCATTGTCCCGGTCAGCCGCCGCCTGCCCGCGTGAGCCGAGGCCGGCGCCGGCGAATACCTTAAGCGAATGAACGCGGCGTGCCCGATCGTTGTCAAGGAAGTGCCTCAGGTCAAGCGCACCCGCGGCGTTTCGGTGCAGGCGTGTCTCGAGAAGGAAAGGCGCGCGGTGCTTGCGGCGACGTCGGCACGTTCGACAGGCGAGGCGGGTGCCGGCGAGAGCTGGTCGTTTTCAAAGCGGTTGATGCTCATCGAGCAGCTGTGTCGAGGATGGTCGTTGCCGTCGGGGCCTTCTTACCATCGAGAATAGGCGCGCCGTTTCCCCGAGTGTTTGCCGGTGTTTGCCCTGGCGTGTTCCCGGATTTTCCGCGGGCGGTTCAACCGGGGCGATGAACGGCGGGGGGGGCGTCGGACGGGCGGGGGTTCGATGCGCCGTGGGTGTCATAATTCGCGCTTGATGCAGATTTTCAGTCAATCATGACCGCGTTGCGTACACCCAAGGTCATTCTGGCGTCGGCTTCCCCGCGTCGCGTCCAGCTGCTTGAACAGCTGGGCGTCGTCTGTGAGTCGGCCCCCGTCGGCATAGACGAGACGCGCGTGTCGGCGGAAGCGCCGGAGGATTACGTCGTGCGGCTGGCCCGTTGCAAGGCGCGCGAAGCGAAGCGCCTCAAGGAGGCGTCTTTGCCGGTGCTTGCGGCGGACACCGCCGTCGTGCTTGACGGCGAAGTCTTCGGCAAGCCCGCCGGGCGCTCCGCGGCGGCGAAGATGCTCGCCGCCTTGTCGGGCAGGATGCACCGGGTGCTGACCGGTGTGGCGCTGTTGCACGGCGGCGATGAAGACGTTCGTCTCGATTGCAGCGACGTCAAGTTCGCCGAACTCGGTGCCGGGCGCATCGAAGCGTATCTCGACACCGGCGAATACCGCGACAAGGCGGGTGCGTATGCGATACAGGGTCGCGCCGCGGCGTTCGTCGAGCGGCTCGAAGGCAGTTACAGCGGCGTGATGGGGCTGCCGTTGTTCGTCGTCTCACGGATGTTCGAGCGCGTCGGTTTGCTGGAGGTCTCGTGATGGTCGGGCGCGTCGCTTCGGTTTTCGCCGCGGCGCTGGTTCTCTTTGCGGGGTTGACGCTGGGGTTGAGGCTTGCGCTGTCGTACGCGGACTATTACGCGGACGACGTCGTTGCGTTCTTGTCGGAAGCGATCGGCGTCGAGGTGCGGGTGGGCACGGTGCAGGGGGTGTTGCGTGGCTTCGAGCCGATTGTCGAGCTGTCTCAGGTCGAGATCAAGCCGCCCGGCGTCTCCGACCAAGCGTTGCGTGCCCGGCGGGTGCACGTTGAATTTGATTTGCTCGGGTCGTTGTTGAGTGCCGCGGTGAAGGTTTCCGACTTGCGCGTTTTCGATACCGACTTCCTGGTTGTGACCGACGCCGAGGGCCGTTCGCGCGTCTCCGGTTTTCTGCCTCTGGACGATCTGCTCAAAGGCGCCTCGGGCGGGACCGCGGCGGCGGGCGTCAGCCTTCACTTGGAAAACGCGAACGTCCGTTGGCGCAATGAACGGGTTGGTAGCGACCACGAGTTCAGTAACGTCAACGTTGCGTTTGAATTCCGCGACGGACGGTTTCGGTTCGGCTTGAAGACGTTTCTGCCTGCGGAGCTCGGGCGGTTTCTGCACGTCGTCGCCGATTTCGACGTCGGCGCGCCCGAGCAAGATAGTCGGGAAAACGCCCCGGCCAACGCGGGGGCGGGACGGGTTTACGTCCGCGCCGACGACGCCGACCTGGCTCAATGGGCGCGTCAAGTCGGCAGGCCCGGCGCCGCTACGGGGCTGCTGAACGTCGAGCTGTGGGGCGGTTGGCGCGACGGCGCTTTGCAATGGCTTGACGGCGAGGTTGCCTGCGACGCTTGCGCTGCCGGGGCGCAACCGGAACCGATTTCGGCGCGCTCGCGTCTGTCGTGGGGGGCACATCAAGCCGGTTGGCGGCTCGGGATGCTCGACGTCGGTTGGCAATCGTCGCGGCTGGTGATTCACAACGCCGACGCCGCCGTTGATTATTATGGGGACGGCGCCGGTCTGGTGTTAAGGATGCCGGTACTCGACGCGGCGTTGCTTGATGCGGGTGCACGGCTTGCCGCGGGACGAGGGGAAGAGTCGGCGCGAATCGTCGAGGTCTCCGCCGGAAGCGGTTCGGTTTCTCTGTCGGCGTCTTTGTCCCACCCTGATTTCACGCCCCCTGAGTTTTCCGCCCGAGTTGCTGCCGGGGGCGGCGACCGCGACCGGTTGCGCCTGATCGAGGACGGGGTTCGTTTCGTCGCCGAATACGCTGCCGGATACGTCGACCGACTGCTTTCGCTTCCCGCGCTCAAGACGGCTCGGGGCAAGTTGGCGCTGGAGAAGATCTCGGTGCGGTTTCCCGGTTGGGCCGACCGCTCGTTCGATCTCGACGGTGTTTCGTCGGCGTTGCGTTACAGCGACGACGGCGCGGTTCGCACCGTCCGTGCGGACGAGCTGTCGCTCAGGCTGGGCGAGGCGCGTCTGGGCGGACGTCTTGCGTGGTTCGACGAAGAGGAGCCGTCGCTGGACCTTGCGTTGTCGCTTGAAAACCTGCCGCTGACCTCGGTCGGCGGTTTTTTGCCGCGCGACGGGATCAATCCGCGGCTTAAGGCGTGGCTCGAACGGGCGTTCGACGCGGGCTTTCTGCAATCCGCCCGCGTCGAGTTGAGCGGAGCGTTGTCGTCGTTTCCGTTCAAGGACGGCGACGGGCGGTTTCACGCCGAAGGCGAGATTGCGGGCGCGACGCTGAATTACCAGAAAGATCGGCGACCGTTGCACGAACTCGACGCGCGGGTTGTTTTTGACAACCAGCGCTTGGTCGTCGAGGCGTCGAAGCTGGAACATTACGGATTGCTGTCGCAGTCGGCGCGGGTCGAGATAGAAGACCTCGCCCGACCTTTCGTCATCATCGCCGCGTCCGGCACGGGGCCGCTTCCGGGCGTGCTCGATTACCTCAAGGACGCGCGCTTGGTGGACGCCGACGGCGTCGTGATGCGCAATCTGGAGCCGGGCGGCGGCAGCAGTCTCAGGTTGTCGGTCAAGGCGCCGTTGAGCAAGAAAGTCGACAAGCCCGTCTCGGTCAACGGCACGCTGAGTTTTGACAAGGCGTCTTTGCGGGTCGCGCCGCTCGACCTTGAGTTCAGCGACTTGACGGGCGCGCTCGACTTCGATCGCAACGGCGGCAGTTCGCAGTCGCTTGCGGCGACGCTCAACGGCGTGCCGGTGCGGGCCAAAGCGGCGCCCGCTCAGGGCGCGACCCGGCTCGAGATCGAGGGCGACTTGGCCGCGGCGGAATTGATCGACCTGTCGCAAACGCCTCTGCGCGGCGCGGTGCGGGGAACGGCGCCGTGGAAAGCCGAGTTGCTGATACCGAACTTGCGCGAGGGAGGCGGGTATGAGTTGCAAATGACCTTGTCTTCTTCGCTTGAAGGGGTCGAGATCGGTTTGCCGTCGCCGTTCGGCAAAACCGCGGCTCGACGCCGCGAGTTCTCGGCGGACGTCGATCTGGGCGAGACGACCCGGTATGAGTTGTCTTACGGGGAAGACGTCAGGGCGGCGCTGATCAGGGACGCGGGTGCGCGTTCGCCGACGCCGCAGGGTTATCTGCATTTCGGTCCGGGCGAGCCGCCGCCCGAGCGCGGGCGGTTCAGGATTGGCGGCGTAATCAATCAGCCGGTCGAACTTGACGATTGGTTCGGTTCAAGCGGTGCCGGGGGCAGCCCCTATCTGCAACACGTCGCTTTGTCGTTTGCCGAACTGCGCAAAGGCGGCGAACCGTTGGGCGAGACGTTTGTCGATCTCAAGCCCGCCACCGGCGGGCGCAAGCTGCGGGTGGACGCCTCGTGGGCGCAGGGGTGGGTCTTCATACCCGGGGGCGACGGCGCCGTGTTTGCGCAGATGGAGAGGTTGTTTTTGCCGAAGAGTACGCCGACCGGCACCTCGAAGCTGGAGCCGGCGGACGTGCCGCCGCTTGAAATCAAAGCCACCGAGTTCCGGTTAGGGAATCTGCAGGTGTCCAAGCTGCACCTTGTCACCGAACCGTCGAGTAGCGGCATGAGGATAAGCCGGCTCGCTTTTGAAGCCGGTGAGACGGTGGGCGTGATGAGTGGGGAGTGGTCGTTCGGCGAGCAAGGGCACCTCAGCAGTTTTCATTTTGACGTGAACGGACGCGACTACGGGAGGATGCTGCGGCTGCTCGACGTTTCGAGCAGCCTTAAAGGCGGCGATGGTTCCCTGAGCGGGGATGTCGACTGGGCCGGCTCGCCCGCCGGGTTCGCGCTTGAAAAACTTAAGGGGGAAGTCGTAATTAATCTGAAGGACGGCGTTGTCGAGAAAGCCGATCCCGGTGTCGGTCGTCTGCTCGGGCTGTTCAGCATCGGCCACGTCGTGCGGCGTCTGTCGCTCGACTTCCGCGACGTTATCGAGAAAGGGTTGGCTTTCGACACCTTGGAAGGAGAAGTCAGATTTCAAGACAGCGTCATGCGGACCGAGGATTTTGTCGTCGCAGGGCCCGCGCTGGCGATGTCGATCAGCGGCACCACCGACGTCGGGAATAAGCAGTACGACCAGGAGGTCGTCGTCGTGCCGAACCTGAGCTCGGGTCTGCCGGTCGCCGGTGCCTTGCTCGCCGGCCCTGTCGGCGCCGCCGCGGTGTTTCTTGTTGACAAGCTGACCGATCTCGGCTCGAAAGTGGATAAGGTCGTCACTCTGCGCTACCACCTGCACGGCAGCTGGGACGATCCGCAGGTGGACTTCAAAGGCGCTCCCGAAGTCGAGAAAGGGCCCGGTAAGCTCAAGAAGCTGTTCGACAAGATCTTGCCCTCTAAGGCGGAGTAGAATAGATTTTGTGACGGCGGAAAGTATCTTCGCTTCGGCTTGACCGGAAGTCGAACTTTCGCTACAAGCAGAAGTTAAGGGAGGAGATCCATAAGACGGGTCAGACTCTTTTTCTCGACGGCACCGAGTTCGCGCGTGACGTCGTGGTGGAGATGGATCTGGACCGGGTCGTGGGAGAGGACGGGTCTTTCGCGCGATTTGTTGGCGAGCTTCGGTCCGTGTTCGCTCGTTGGCGTTCTAGTTCTTAGCGGTTGCGCCTGATCGGGCTGGCCTTTGCCGCGAATAGATGATTACGTGCTCGACGTCCACCGTGATGCCGAGCGCTTCGCCTATCTGGTGGTTGTGGTGGCTGGGGGCGAAGCAGTACACGGTCTCGCCGCTGTCGAGCTGCAGCTGATACAGAAACTCCGCGCCGCGGAATTGTTTCTTGCGGATGACCGCTTTCATCGGGCTGGCGTCGTCGTGGATGACGTCGTCGGGCCGGATCAGGACGTCCACTTCTTCGCCTCGGGCAAACCCGCGTTCTCCGCGTCCCATCGGAAAGCGGCCGAGCGCGGTTGCAACGCGGTCGTCGTGCTGTATTTCTCCGCGCAGCATGCTGCCCATGCCGATAAACGTGGCGACGTCGCGCGAGGCGGGTTTGTGGTAGACGTCGTAGGCGCTGTTCCACTGTAACAGGCGGCCGTCGTCGATCACGCCGAGCATATCGGCGGTTGCGAACGCTTCTTCTTGGTCGTGGGTGACCAGCAGCGTCGTGATGTTGCGTTCGGTGACGACTTGCTTGGTCTCTTCGGCGAGTTGCAGCCTGAGCTCGGTGTCCAGGCTCGAGAACGGCTCGTCGAGCAGCAGGAGTCGCGGGGAGGGCGCGAGCGCGCGGGCGAGCGCAACGCGTTGCTGTTCGCCGCCCGACAGTTCGTGCGGGTATTTGTGCCCGTGCCCGGTCAAGCCGACCAGTTCGAGCAGTTCTCCGACGCTGCGTTCGCGTTGTGCCTTGTCCATTCTTCGGATGCCGAACGCGACGTTTTTTTCCACGCTGAGGTGGGGGAACAGCGCGTAGCTTTGAAACATCATGCCGACGCGGCGCTGTTCGGGCGGCAGGTGCACGCCGGGGCCGCTGAGAGGGCGGTTGTCGAGGCTGATCGTGCCTGCGTCGACGCGGCGGAACCCCGCGATGCAGTGAAGCAATAAGGTTTTGCCGCTGCCGCTCGGGCCGAGCAGGCAGCCGACGTCGCCGGGTTTCAGTCCGAAAGAGACCGAGTTGACGACCGTCTGGCCTTCGACCGAGACGCTGAGGTTCTGGATGTCGAGCAACTTACGCATGACCCGGCCCCATTGTATCGGCTTCGAGTTCGCGGGGCGTCGGTTTTGCGCGCGGCGCGCTTTCAGGGGGGGGTGTTCAGGGCGTGCGCGTCGCCCTGGCGAGCACGATCAACGGCAGTACGCCGACGGCGACGATGCTGAGCGCAGGCAACGCGACGTCGGCGAGTCTTTCGTCCGACGCGAGTTCGAACGCCCTGACCGCGAGCGTGTTGAAGTTGAATGGACGCAACACCAAGGTTGCGGGCAGTTCCTTGATGACCTCGACGAAGACCAGCAGTGCCGCGGTCAGCAGGCCGCCGCGTATCAGCGGCAGATGGACCTTGGCCAGGGTTTCGGGCGTTGACGCGGCGAGCGCGTGCGCGGCGTGGTCGAGATCCGGCGACACTTTCTCGAGCGCGGCTTCGACCGGATTGAACCCGAGCGTGAGAAAGCGGATCGCGTACGCGAACGTCAGCGCGATGAAACCGCCGCCCAACGCGAGCCCGCCCCACCGGTCGAGCGCCGAGAACAGGATCAGCACGCCGATTGCAATCACGACGCCGGGAATCGCGTACCCCGAGGAAACCGTCTGCACCGCGAGCTTGACGCCGGCGGTCGGGCACAGGCGTTTGGTGTAGGAGACCACGACCGCAAGCGTCAGGATGACGAGCGAGCTTGCAAGCGCCAAGCCGAAGCTGTTGGCGACCAGCGTCGCGTAGCCGGACAGCTCGGTTTCGGGCAGGCGTTCGGCGGCCCACGTCGACAGTTGCAGGGTCGGGACGGCGAAGCCGAGCAGCAACGGCAACGCGCAGACGGCGATTGCCCCTGCCGCGTGGACCCCGCGCAGGTGGTAGCTTGGGATCGTCGGACGCGGCTCGACGTCGTAATACCGCGCCCGGCGGCGCGCGCGTTTTTCCATGATCAATAACGCGACGACGAACGCGAGCAGCAGCACCGACAACTGGGCCGCGCCCGCGATGCTGCCGAGGCCGAACCAAGTGCGGAAGATGCCGACGCTGAAGGTGTTGACGCCGAAATACTCGACGGTGCCGAAGTCGGCGAGCGTTTCCATCATCACCAGCGCGACGCCGGCGATGATCGCCGGGCGCGCGGCAGGCAGCGCAACGTGAAGGAAACAACCGCCCGGGCGGGTGCCCAGCGTGCGTCCGGCTTCAATGATCCGGTTCGACTGCTGCATGAACGAGGCGCGCGCAAGCAGATAAACGTAAGGGTAGAACACCAGCGTCAGCACGGCGATCGCGCCGCCCAACGAGCGGATCGGCAGCGGCGCGTGCAAGCCTGCGGCGCTGAGCCACGCGTACGCCACGCCGCCGTAGTCGAAGATGCCGGTGTAGACGTACGCGGCGATGTAAGCGGGGTAGGCCAGCGGCAGGATCAGGGCGAATTCAAAGAAACGTCGCGCCGGAAAGTCGCAAGCACTGCACAGCCACGCGGTCGGGACGCCGAGCAGGAGAGTGCCGGCCATGACGCCCGCGCACAGCGCCAGCGACTCGATCAGGTAATGCTTGAGTACGGTGTCGGCAAGGTGGGACCAGATTTCGTACTCGGGCGCGAACAGCTGCGCGACAAGCGCGAGAAAGGGCAGGGAAAGCAACGCCACGACCGCGGTCGTGGCGGCGTTCAGCGCTCGTCGCCCGCGCGACGGCGCGGAAAAAGCCGGCACCGGTTTGAGCGCGGCTGACGTCATCCGCTTATTTCCAGCCGGCCTTGTCCATCAGTTTCACGGCGGCGACGTTCAGTTCCCCGAGCTTCTCGAGCGCAATCGCGTCGCGTTTGAAGCCTCCCCAGGCTTGCAGCACGGGACTGATTTCGACGCCCGGGGTGACCGGGTATTCGTTGTTGACCTCGGCGTACCATTTCTGCGCCGGCGCCGACACGAGATATTCGAGCAGCCGAAGCGCCGCTTCGGTCGCGCCTTCGCGGTTCGCTGCCGCACGGGTGATTCCCGCGCCGCTGACGTTGACGTGCGCACCGCGTCCGTCCTGGTTCGGCCACACCACGGTGACCGCGCGCGCGGCCTCGTGGTGCCGCGGGTTGTCGCCCGACAGCATCATCGCAAGGTAGTAAGTGTTGGCGACCGCGACGTCGCACAGCCCGCCCGCCGCCGCGAGGATCTGGTCGCGGTCGCCGCCGGTCGGCGTTCTGGCAAGGTTGGCGACCAGTCCGCGTGCCCACTCGAGCGCGGCTTCCTCACCGTGCGCCGCAATCATCGAGGCAGTCAGGGACTGGTTGTATATATTGCCCGACGAACGGATGCAGAGTTTGCCGCGCAACGCGGGCGACGCGAGCGACTCGTAGGAATTGAAGATTGTCGCACCGGCTTTGCCCGTAACCACCATGATGACTCTCGCGCGTAGCGACAGACCGAACCAGTGGCCGTCTTGGTCGCGGTAATTGGCGGGAACCGCGTCGGTTAAGATTTTTGACGGGACTTTCTGCAGCAGGCCGGCGGTTTTGGCGCGGTGGAGCCGTCCGGCGTCGATCGTGATCAGCACGTCGGCGGGGCTGTTCTCGCCTTCAAGTTCAAGCCGCGCAATCAGGGCGTCGGCCTTGCCGGTCACCAGGTTCACGTTGATTCCCGAGGCTTGCGAGAAGCGGTCGAGCAGCGGTTTGATCAGGGCTTCCTGACGCGCCGAGTAGACGTTGACCGCCTCCGCCGCCGCCGCCGGCGGAATCAGCACCAGTGCGGCGAGGGGGATGACGCGGTGAAAACGTCGTAAATTCATAAGGTTAACTCCACAGCAGTCGAGTCCCGCTCGAAACCTAAATAAAAATCAATCTTATTATCGGCTTTGCCCGTGTGCTTGTCAACACGGCGTCGGCGCGACGTCGGTACGTCGCCCGCCGGCGGGTGCGGCGTCGGCGGTGCATATAGAATAGGCGTCGCACCGTCTCGCACTCCCGAAAACTTTATTTGTCCCTGCCGGTTCTGCATAAGGAAAACAACTGATGTCGATGGAACAACGCGACGGGTGGATCTGGTTCGACGGCGAATTCGTTTCTTGGAGAGAAGCCAAAGTACATTTATTGACCCATACCCTGCATTACGGGATGGGGGTGTTTGAAGGCGTCAGGGCGTACGCGACCGACGCCGGCACCGCGATCTTTCGGCTTCAGGATCACACGCAGCGGCTTTTCAATTCCGCCGGCGTCGTCAGCATGGAGCTCGCGTTTTCGGCGGATGAGATGAACGAGGTGCAAAAGGAAGTGCTGCGCAAGAACGATCTCAAATCGGCGTACATCCGGCCGATGGTGTTTTACGGTTCCGAAAGCATGGGGCTGCACGCCGGTGCGTTGAGCGTTCACGTGATGGTCGCCGCTTGGGAGTGGGGCGCTTACCTCGGCGAGGACAACATGAAGAAAGGCATCCGGGTCAAGACCTCGTCGTTCGTGCGTTGCCATTCCCACCCGACGATGAGCAGGGTCAAAGCCAACGGCAGCTATCTCAATTCGATGTTGGCTTTGCGCGAGGCTTGCGACGCGGGTTACGACGAGGCCTTGATGCTCGACGCCGACGGGTTCGTGTGCGAGGGGAGCGGGGAGAACCTGTTCATCGTCCGCGACGGGGCGTTGTTCACGCCCGATTTGTCGGCGGCGCTTGACGGCATCACCCGGCGCACCGTGATCGAACTGGCGCGCGAGCAGGGGCTTGAGGTCGGCGAGCGGCGCATGACGCCCGACGAGGTCTACGCGGCGGATGAGGTGTTTTTCACCGGAACCGCCGCCGAAGTGACGCCTGTATGCGAGTTGGACGAACGTGCCATCGGCGGCGGGAGTCGCGGGGCGGTGACCGAGAAGTTGCAGTCCTTGTACTTTGACCTGGTGCACGGAAGGTCGCCCGCCCACGCCGACTGGCTTACCTTTGTCTGAAGCCCCGCGCAAATGAAACCCGCCGCGCCGCTGCCCGATTTTTCCTCGGTGCGTTTGCTCGTCGCCGGCGACGTGATGCTCGACCGCTACTACCTCGGCCCGGCCGAACGCATATCGCCCGAAGCGCCGGTACAGGTGGTCAACGTCGCCGGCGTCGAGGAGCGTCCCGGCGGCGCGGCCAACGTCGCGGTCAACGCAAGCAGCTTGGGTACCGACGTGGTTCTGTTGGGACTGGTCGGCGACGACGGCGACGCGGGCGTGCTCGAGCGCCTGTTGCACGAACGCGGCGTCGAGTGTCGGTTTGTCACCGTCGCGGGCAGTCCGACCATCATCAAGTCGCGGGTGATGAGCCGCGGGCAGCAGCTGCTGCGGATCGATTTTGAAGACGGTTTCTCCGCCGCGCCGCACGACGCGGTCGAAGCGGCGTTCTCCGAACGGCTCGGGGACGTTGACGCCGTCGTGCTGTCGGACTACGCGAAAGGCTGCCTTTCGCGCGTCGAGCGTTTGATCGCGGCGGCGCGCGAAGCCGGCAAACCCGTGTTCGTCGACCCCAAGAGCGCCGACTTCTCGTGCTACCGCGGTGCCAGCGTGCTGACGCCTAACCTTGCCGAGTTCACGGCGGTCGCCGGTGCTTGCGCCGACAACGACGAGCTCGAACGCAAGGGTGAAGCGACGTGCAACGCCCTCGGCCTTGACGCGCTGCTGGTGACGCGCGGCGGCGAGGGTATCTCGCTGGTGCAGGACGGCGCCGCGGTGCATTTGTCCGCCGAGGTGCACGAGGTCTACGACGTCACCGGTGCCGGCGACACGGTGATTTCGGTGCTGGCCGCGGCTTTTTGCGCCGGTGCTTCGCTGCTCGAGGCGACGCGTCTCGCCAATTGCGCCGCGGGGTTGGTCGTCGAGAAAGCCGGCACGGCGGCGGTCTCCGCCGAGGAATTGCGCCGGCGTTTCGCCGCGACGCCCACGGCGCACGGCGTCCACGACGAAGACGAACTGCTGGAACTGGTCGCGGCGGCCCGCGGGCGCGGCGAGAGCATCGTGATGACCAACGGTTGCTTCGACATCCTTCACGCCGGACACATTGATTATCTGATGCGCGCGGCGGCCCTGGGCGGACGCCTGATCGTTGCGGTCAACGGCGACGCTTCGGTTACGCGGCTCAAGGGGCGGGACCGCCCGGTCAACCACCTGCCCGAGCGCATGCGTCTGCTTGCGGCGCTCGAAGCGGTGGACTGGGTCGTGCCCTTTTCCGAAGACACGCCGCAACGGCTGATCGAGCGCGTTACACCGGACGTGTTGGTCAAAGGCGGCGACTACAGCGCCGAG
Source organism: uncultured Chromatiales bacterium (assembly GCA_964347615.1). Lineage (GTDB taxonomy): Bacteria > Pseudomonadota > Gammaproteobacteria > Poriferisulfidales > Oxydemutatoraceae > CAYFZO01. The sequence continues at coordinate 45,754 of CAYFZO010000002.1, read as the reverse complement.
AAAGTGGTCGGTTACGACCATGTAACCGCGCACGGCGGAGAAGTGGTGATTCTCGAGTCCCTTGAAGGCTTTTCCACCAGCCGCTTGATCGCCGGGATCCGCGGCGACGGCGGTGATTGAACGGAGTGGCGGTTCCGGCAAAACGCATTCTGGTGGTCGGGCCGGCCTGGGTCGGCGACGCGGTGCTCGCCCAGAGCCTGTATAAATCATTGAAACGGCGCGACGCCGAGGTCGAGATCGACGTCGTTGCCCCCGCGTGGTCGTCGGATTTGCTCCGGCGGATGCCGGAAGTCTCGCGCGTGATCGAGATGCCGGTCGGGCACGGCGAGCTCCAGCTCGGTGTGCGCCGGCGGCTCGGCAAGAGGTTGCGCGGACGTGGCTATGAGCAGGCGATCGTCTTGCCGCGCTCCTTGAAAGCCGCCCTGTTGCCGTGGTTCGCCGAAGTGCCGGTCAGGACGGGGTTTCGCGGTGAGCTGCGTTACGGGCTGATCAACGACGTTCGCTCGCTCGACGAGAAAGCGATGCCGAGGGTTGTGACTCGCTTCGTGTTTCTGGGTCAGCCGCCCGACGCTTCGCCCGCCGATGAAATTGAAACGCCGCCCCCCGCGTTGAGAGTGGACCCCGATTGCCGCGACGCTTGTTTGCGTCGGTTGGGCTTGGGGACGGACGCGCGGGTGTTTGCGTTGATGCCGGGCGCCGCGTTCGGGCGCTCCAAGCAGTGGCCGCCGCGATACTTCGCCGAGCTGGCGCGGCGTTACGCCGCCGAAGGACGGCAGACGTGGATTTTCGGTTCCGCCGCCGACCGTGAGATCGGCGAACGGATCAAGGCGGCCTCGGGTGCCGCGACGGTGAACCTGTGCGGGCGTACGACGTTGGGGGAAGCGATAGATCTGATGTCGGTGGCTGAATTCGCGGCGACCAACGATTCCGGATTGATGCACGTCGCCGCCGCGATCGGTTGCCCGTTGGTTGGGCTCTACGGCGCGACGACACCGGCCTATACGCCGCCGATGATCGCCCGGTCGAAGTGTCTGTGGCTCAACCTGGAGTGCAGCCCTTGCTGGAGCAGGACTTGTCGCTACGGACATTACCGTTGTCTCACCGAGATCTCTCCCGACGCGGTGCGCGAGGCCGTGCGCGAGGTCGAGAGGGGCGGTCAAAGCGGCTCTTGACGCCGGAGACGAGGGGAACGCGGGCTGACGCCGCGGCGTCGAGGCACCGACGAGACGTCCGGAACGCCCGGCAACGACGACCCGGGCCGGCCGCTCTTTGCTCACGCCTCGTCGCACTGATGCGCGTGTGGACGGGGTGGGCGACTTCGGCTATAATCGCTTCCTGATACAAGAAGGAAACAAAGGACTTTAGCGATATGTCGCTGACAATCCAGCAAAAAAGCGAGGTTGTAAAACAATACGGACAAACCGAGAGCGATACGGGTTCTCCGGAAGTTCAAGTTGCATTGCTCACCGCGCGCATCAACGCGCTGGCCGAGCATTTTTCACAGCACAAGCAAGATCATCATTCCCGGCGCGGATTGCTGAAGATGGTCAGTTCGCGCCGCAAGCTGCTTAAATACCTCAAGTCGAAAAAACCAGACCGCTACAGGAATTTGGTCTCTTCGTTGGGCCTGCGCTCCTGAGCCGGCGACTTTGCTGAATCCCACCACCAAGACGTTCGAGTACGGCGCACACCGTGTGACGCTGGAGACCGGCCGCTACGCGCGCCAAGCCGACGGTGCGGTGCTGGTCAACGTGTCCGACACCATCGTTCTGGTTACGGCCGTCGGACGGCGCGAAGCCGCCGAAAATCAAAGCTTTTTCCCGCTGACGGTCAACTATCAGGAACGCACTTATTCCGCCGGCAAGATTCCCGGCGGTTTTTTTAAGCGGGAAGGACGTCCCAGCGAAAAGGAAACCTTGATTTGCAGGTTGATAGACCGCCCGTTGCGCCCGTCGTTTCCGGAAGGATTCATCAACGAAGTCCAGATTATCGCAACGGTGGTGTCGCTGAACCCGGACGTGGACGCCGACGTGCCGGCGTTGCTCGGTGCCTCGGCCGCGCTTGCGATATCGGGCATTCCTTTCAACGGCCCGGTCGGCGCCGCAAGGATCGGCTATCTGAACGGGGGGTACGTGCTGAACCCGACTTTCGGCCAGTTGGTGCAGTCGGACTTGGATCTGGTCGTTGCGGGTAATGAAAAAGACGTGCTGATGGTCGAGTCCGAGGCCAAGCTGCTGACCGAGGAGCAGATGCTGGGCGCGGTGATGTTCGGACACGAGCAGATGCAGCCGGCGATCCGCGCCATCCGCGAACTCGCCGATGAAGTCGGAAAGCCGCGCTGGGAATGGACGCCGGCGGCGACCGACGAGGGCCTGGAGACCGATCTGGAAGCTCGCTTTCGCGCGCCGGTCGAGGAGGCCTACACGGTCGCCGACAAGATGCAGCGCCGCACGCGCCTCGATGGACTTCGCAATCAACTGGCCGAAAGCATCGAGGACGAAGAAGAGCAGAACAAGGCTTTGCGCTGCTTTTCCAAGCTTGAGAAAAAGATTGTCCGCGGACGCATCCTTTCCGGCGAGTCCCGTATTGACGGACGCGACACCCGCACCGTCAGGCCGCTGAATATAGAAACGGGGGTCTTGCCCCGCGTCCACGGAAGCGCGTTGTTCACCCGCGGTGAAACGCAGGCGTTGGTGGCGGCGACCTTGGGTACCAACCGAGACGCGCAAATCATCGACGCGATTGAAGGCGAGAGCAAGGACCGGTTCATGCTGCACTACAACTTTCCGCCTTACTGCGTCGGGGAAACCGGCTTTATGGGTTCACCCAAGCGCCGCGAGATTGGTCACGGCAGGCTCGCGAAACGAGGCTTGCTCGGGGTCATGCCGGACCCGGACGAGTTCCCCTACGTGTTGCGGGTGGTTTCTGAGATCACCGAGTCCAACGGTTCGAGTTCGATGGCCTCGGTGTGCGGTACCAGCTTGGCGTTGATGGACGCCGGTGTGCCTTTGAAGGCACCGGTGGCCGGGATTGCGATGGGGCTCATCTTGGAGGACGACAAGTTTTCGGTGCTGACCGATATCCTCGGCGACGAAGATCATCTGGGCGACATGGACTTCAAGGTTGCCGGGACCAAGCAAGGAGTAACCGCGTTGCAGATGGATATCAAGGCTGACGGCGTGACCCCGGAAATCATGGCGGTAGCGCTCGACCAAGCCAAAGAGGCTCGGCTGCATATTCTGGAAAAGATGGAAGCCGTCATTAGCGCCCCCGGCGAATTATCGCCGTACGCGCCGCGGCTGCTCACGATAATGGTCAATCCCGACAAGATTCGTGACATTATCGGCAAAGGAGGCGCGACGATTCGCGCGCTGACCGAAGAGACGGGTACGGTCATAGACGTTGACGATTCCGGCAAAGTTGTTATCGCCTCCAGCGACGGCGCATCCGCGGAGGAAGCAAGACGCAGAATCGAAGAATTGACCGCCGACGTCGAGGTCGGCAAGATCTACGACGGGCGGGTTGCGAAAATCGTTGATTTCGGGGCGTTTGTTACGATTCTTCCCGGCAGGGACGGCTTGGTGCACATCTCTCAGGTTGCCGCCGACGGGCGGCGGCTCAAGACCGTGGAGGAGGTGTTGAGCGAGGGCGACGTCGTCAAGGTCAAAGTGCTTGAAATCGACAGGCAAGGGCGCATTCGCCTCAGCATGAGGGATTCAGCCTGATTGTCCCGCGGGGGCTTTGCCGCTTTTCCAAGACTTGATTCCGCCGTCGGCCCGAGGTGCAGGTGGGGCGCAAGTGGGGTGCAAGCCGTGAAAAAGGTCGTCAAGTCGGAAGCCGAGTGGCGCGCCGCCCTAAGCCCCGAGCAGTTTCGCGTGTGCCGACTCAAAGGTACCGAACCTGCGTTCAGTGGCGAATATCACGACTGCAAGACCCCCGGGATTTATGAATGCAGCTGTTGCGGGTCGCCGTTGTTTTCATCCGAAGCCAAATTTGATTCCGGTACCGGCTGGCCGAGCTTTTCCCGAGCGCTTGATTCGACTTGCGTTGAAACCGAACCCGACTGTTCGCACGGCATGGTCAGGACCGAGGTGCATTGCGCCTCGTGCGGTGCGCATCTGGGGCACGTTTTTTCCGACGGGCCGCCGCCCGACGGCCTGCGCTACTGCATCAATTCGGTGTCGCTCGCGTTCTCGACATAGGGTTGCCGCCTGATATTCACAAGCTTAACCAATTGTTATATAGAGGCTTTTGCATGTATGCTTGGATGTAGTCGGGCAATTGTGGTATGCAATTGAGATTAAGCGGGTGCCGAACGGCACTCTCTTTTATACGTCGGGCTGGGTTCCGAATCCTCCCGGAAACAGAGAACAAACCTCATAAACAACGTAAACAAGCTGGAGGCTTAACGATGAAGAAGTTCCTGATTAACGGTCGTTACATGCTGGCGCCGATTTCGATTGTGCTGGGCATGTACGGCGTATTCATAGGCGGCCCGTGGGTATGGCTGGGCGTGTATATGCTCGGTATGGCGATTGTGCTGGACGCATTGACGCCGTGGCGCACGATGGGCGCGGGTTTCGACGAGGACGGCGAGTTGTATGGGATACCGGCGTTTCAGAACGCGGTGATGTATCTGATGCTTGCGGTTTTCATTCTGTTGCAGTTGAACCTGGCGTGGCGAGTGTATGAATACGTGAACGCGGTGCCTTTTGGGACGATGGAGATTCTGGGCATCACGGTGTATCAGGGGATCACGGGTTCGCAACTGGCGGGCGCGGCGCTGTCTTCGGCGATATTCATGGGGATCGGGATAATTTACGGACACGAGTTGGCGCACACGAAAGGCTTCAGTTTCGTGATTTCGCGGTGGATGATGGGATTGAGTTGTTCGTCGCATTTTTGCTACGCGCACGTATACAACCATCATCTGGAGTTGGGTTGCGACGACGATCCGGCGACGTCCCCGCGCGGTCGCAGCATCTACCTTCACTTTCCGAAGTCCCACCTGGGTCAGTCGAAGTTTCTGTACAGCATGGAGAAGCAACGCTTGGAGCGTCTGGGAGTTCCGTTTTTGTCGTGGCAGAATCGTTGGCTTCGCGGCTACGCGATGAGCCTTCCGTCGTTGTTCCTGTTCTGGTTCGCCGGCGGGTGGACGGGTATAGCGTGCTTGGCGGTGATGTGGTTGGTTTCGAACTTTGAGTTGGAGGCGCTGAACTACATGGAGCACTATGGTCTGATCCGGGAGAAGGGTCAGCCGATAGACTACCGCCACTCGTGGGACAACTCGACGGCGTTCACGAGTTGGTATTTCATCGAGATCGGTCGTCAGGCGGATCACCACGACCGAGGCGAGACCCACTTTTGGGAATTGGACGAAGTGGGCGCTCCGAACACGGGCTACGGCTATTTTGCGTTGTTCGGCGTGGCGCTGTTGCCGATGCTGTTCCACACCATGATGCAGAAGCAGTTGAAGAAGTGGGACGAGCAGGAGGCTTCTGAAGGCGAGCGACGGATTGCGGACCTGATGAACAAGCAGGCGGGCTACGCCTGAGGGTTCACCGGGCCGACGTGGTAGAAATCGCGGGTCTCGGGGTTGCCCCCGGGACCCGTGCTTTTGCCTCCGGGGCGGGTCGTTCCGGAGCGATAACGACGGAAAGGACTTTTGTGCCTATTCGTTTTGATATATATGGAGGATACCGACAATGGAAGTAAGATGGGACGAGGGCACCTGCATCCACGCGGGTAAGTGCGTCGAGAACCTGCCTACCGTGTTCAAGGTTGAGGACGGTAAGTTTGTAATCGACCAAAGTGGCGCCAGCGAAGAAGTCATTCGTGAAACGGTCAAGCTGTGCCCGTCCGGTGCACTGACCGTACACGAGAGCTAAGCGCGGCGTTTTGCCAGCTGGGAGCTGCCGGGCGCAGCGACCCGTGCGCCGCCGTAGCTGAAGCGGCGGTGTTCTTGATGACCAGCCAGAAAAAGGAGGCGTTTTGAGATGATTGGCGATCAGTTACGGAATCGGATGTTGATTTACGGGCACCCCAAGTGCATCGATACTGCCAAATGTTTGCAGACCGCCGCCGAGAAAGGCGTGGACATTGAAGCCAAGGTGATTGACCCGAACAGCGCCGGCGCCGATTCCGATTTCAGCGGCACTTCCCCTCTCGGGGTAGCACCGGCCCTGAGAGACATCAAATATGCGGTCTACGGCACTTTGGCCGTGATGTCATACCTTGACGACAAGGGTTTCGGTCCGTCGCTGGTGCCGAGAAACGGTGTTCACCGCGCAATCATGTATCAGTGGATTACCGTCGCGATGGGACGGGCGCAGCAGATGATTGCCGACGACTCCGTTTCGGAGCTTGCTCCGATTCTCGACGCATTGGACAAGCAAATCGCCAACCCGCCGAAAAAAGGCGATTTTATATGCGGTGACTTTTCCTTGGCCGACATTCATTGGTCGGCGTGCGCCAATATGCTGCACGTCAAGGGACGTGCCGACGTGGTCAATTCGAAACCCGCTATCAGCGCGTGGTTTGAGAAAGTGAAGAGCCATCCGAGCACGAGCAAGGAGAAAATCATTCCGTTCACGACGGTCCCGACGGCGGACGACATGCAGGAAGGGCGGTTGCGGGATATCTCTATCAACGTCTAGGTTTATCCCGGGCGGAAGCTTTTCGGGCGTGAAGCTCTGTTCTAAAAGCGCTTGATCTCATTTATCATGGGCTCAGGCGCTTTTATTTTTGGGAAAGCGCGTGTCCCGTGCAGTGAGGTTAACTTCAGCGGTTTTATTCACGGTGTTTGGACTGTTTAAGAAAAAAGATTGGCGAGCGACAATCAACTCGGAACACGAGCTGACCGTGAAAGCCGGTGAAAACCTGCTTGCCGCGGGGCTCGCCGCGGGACTTGATTGGCCGCACGATTGCAGGGTCGGCAGCTGCGGCACGTGCAGGTGCTTCTTGAAGGAAGGCAAGATCAAGGCACTCAACGACTTTTCCTACGTCTTGACGCCTGAACAGCTGAACCAGGGCATGATCCTGGCCTGCCAGACCGCGCTGAAAAGTGACGTTGCGGTCGAAGTCGAGCTCGAGGAGAGCGGCAAGATTGCGGTCGTGACCCGGGAAGGCAGCTTGAATTCCGCGCGCCGCCTGACCCACGACATCATGGAGATGACGATTGTTTGCGACGAGCCGATTCCCGCCGGGGTCTTGGCCGGGCAGTACGCGGAGATTTCATACCCGGGCTTGAGCAAACCACGCAGTTATTCGTTCGCCAAAGCGCCCGAGAACGAAAACCAGGGAGAAGTTACCTTTTACGTGCGGCTTGTCCCCGGCGGAGAGTTCACCGAGTGGCTGTTCGGCGAAAACCGTGAAGGGACGCGTTTGACGGTGGTGGCGCCCTACGGCAATTTTTATCTGCGCGACGGCGACACACCGATGATTTGCATCGCCGGCGGCAGCGGCATGAGCGCGGTCAAGGCGGTGCTCGAAGCCGCGTGCAACGACCAGATTCAACGCGACGCGGTGTTTTTGTTCGGTGCACGCACCCAGGCCGATATTTATTGCCGGGAGGAAATGGAAAAGATCCGTTCAAACTGGCATAAAGACCATAAATTCGAGTTTGAATTCGTGCTTTCCAACGAGCCGGACGACAGCGACTGGGACGGGCCGCGGGGGTTTGTCACCGAGCATCTCCACCGCCGTTACATCGAACCCGGTCTGCTTGACGTCACGGTTTGCCAAGCTTACATGTGCGGCCCGCCTCCGATGATAGACGCGGGCATCAAGGCGCTGACCGAAGCCGGGCTTTGCGAAGAAAGTATTTTCTATGATAAGTTTTTGGACGCAAGCACGATACCGGGCGGGCGCTAGCACGACGGTTTGACAACCAAGGGGGAGAACATGAAAACCTTAACAGCTTTTGCCGCCATGGCGGTTTGGTCTTTCGCGATATGGGCACTGATGGAGTTCATCGGCTTTCGGGACGTGATGCACAACGTGCTGTGGAGCTTGGGGGCCGCGGTGCTGCTTCTGATCGCAGTGGTCGGCAACATCTGGATTTATTTCCTGATCGTGAAAGAGACTCCGTGGCAGTGGCTGAAGGATCAGGATCAGGAGAGTTGAGCCGGGAGAGTTGAAATTCCCGGGGCGAACGTCTCCTCCCAAAAAACGCTTTTTTGCGGCACCTCGCTTGGCGGCGGTGCCGCCGTTTGCCCCGATCGCCCCTTAATCAGCCCCTAGTCGGCCCCCTGGTCGGCCCCCTGGTCGGCCCCCTGGTCGGCCCCCTGGTCGGCCCCCTAGTCGGCCCCCTAGTCAGCAATCTGTTTCTCTTTGATTTCCTGCATCGTTTTGCAGTCGATGCAAAGCGTTGCGGTCGGGCGTGCTTCGAGTCGCCGCACGCCGATTTCGGCGCCGCATGAGCTGCAATAGCCGTATTCATCCATGTCCATCATGCCCAGCGCCTCGTCAATTTTCTTGATCAGCTTTCTTTCCCGGTCGCGGGTTCTCAACTCCAGGCTGAATTCTTCCTCCTGAGTCGCCCGGTCGGCAGGGTCGGCGAAGTTGGTGGCGCCAGACTTCATGTGATCAACCGTCCTGTCCACCTCTTTCATCAGCTCTTTCTTCCAATCCAACAGCATCTTACTGAAGTGTTCTAGCTGCTGGGAGTTCATGTAGGGTTCGCCTTTTTTGATCTGATAGGCCTTGGACGGCCTGAGCGACGCGTTTTCTTCCTTGGGCTTGAGCATGCGCGCCCCTGGTTTTTTTCGTGGTTGTTTTCTCGGTTTGGTCGCCGCGCGGCGTGGTTTCAAAGCGGCCTTTTTCTTGGCTGCGGTTTTCTTTTTGGGTGCTGGCTTTCGCTTCGCCGTCTTGGCGACCTTTTTCTTTTTTGCCGCACTCTTGGTGACTTTCTGGGCGACTTTCTTGGTGACTTTCTTGCGGACAACCTTCTTGCGGGCGGTCTTCTTACGGACGGTTCTCTTGGCGGAAGACGCGGTTCGCCTTTTGGCGGCGCCTTTTTTCACGCTTTTCCTTGCGGTTTTTCTCTTCGCGGTCGCGCTTTTTTTCCTGACCGCGCTGCGGGTTTTTTTGCGCACCGCCTTTTTCTTGACGGTCTTTTTCCGCGGCGAGACGGTCTTTCTCGCGCTTTTGGTTTTGCTTTTTTTGGCCTTTTTTACGGGCATTACAGTTTCCTTATTGGTTTGGCCTTATTCGGTTGGTCGGCTTGTTTTGGGCGCACGCTTTTTACAACTTATGCCCAACGTGTGCAAGTGCCTGTATGGGCCTCAGGTCGCAAGGCTGTGATAATGTCTTGATTTAACAGCCTTTGATTTTGAGGCGATAAAGCCTTGCCTCAGAGCCGGATCGGGACCCGGTCGATGCTTCCTGATGCAGATTCCCGCCGGCACCGGCCTCGCTTGCCCCGTTCCGGGAGGTCGGGGCGCTCCCGCGTTGCCCGGGTCCATCCGGCCCGACGGCCGGGCGGCGATTCCGGCACTGCTCCGGCGTGGTTCAAGCGCCCGTCAAACCGCGCGAATCACGTCGTTTGTTTCTCTCGGTGCAGCCTTTTCACCGTGGCGCCGATTCGTCCGTCCGCTACGCGCACTTCGATTTTCTGCCCGGTTTCGACCGAGCCGACCGACCGAATCGCACGGCCTCGTTCGTCAATGGCGATTGCGTAGCCGCGTTGCAGCGTGGCAAGCGGGTTTCGGGCGTCAAGGCGCGCCGAGAGCTGCTCGAGACGGTGGCGATGCACCTGAACCGCGCGTCCGGCGGCGAGGTTCATCGCTTTTGCGGCGTTTGCCGAACGCGCCGCCGCGGCGCGGACGTCGCCCAACGGGGCGCGATGCTCCAGCGCCGTCTTCAGGAATGCAAGCCGCCGGGCCGCGACGTCCATGAAGTTTCTGGCGTCGAGACGCAGGCGTTCGCCCGCCTCGTCCACTTTTTGCATCCACTGCTCGATGCGGGTTGCCGGGTGAAAGCGCATCAACTGCGATTGCTGCAACGCCAACGTTTGCGCGGTTGCCCTGAGCCGTTCCGTCAGGCGGTTCCTCATGCGTCGGTGCAAGTCGGCGGCGTTTTGCAGCAGCGCGGCGCGGTCGGGGCTTGCCCGTTGCGCCGCGGCGGTCGGCGTCGGTGCGTGGTCGTCGGCGACGAAGTCGGCGATGGTGAAGTCCACTTCGTGGCCGACGCCGGTGATGATCGGCAGGGCGGAAGCCGCGACGGCGCGTGCCACGCGCTCTTCGTTGAATGCCCACAGATCCTCGAGCGATCCGCCGCCGCGGGCCAGGATCAGCACGTCGGTTTCGCGACGGGAGTTGGCGGTCTCGATCATCCGGCAGATTGACGCGGGCGCTTCGTCGCCTTGCACCGGAGTCGGATACACGACGACCTCGATCGCGGGGAAACGCTTCTTCAACGTCGTCAGGACGTCGTGCAGTGCGGCACCGTGCTTGGACGTAATCACGCCGACGCGGCGCGGAGCCTCGGGTATCGCCCGTTTGCGCGCTTGCTCGAACAATCCTTCCTTTGCCAGCTTGCGTTTGACTTCCTCGAAGCGTCTGTGCAGTTCGCCGCGTCCGGCGACTTCCATGAAGTTCACGATCAGTTGGAAGTCTCCGCGCACCTCGTACAGGTCAACGCGCGCGTGCACCAGGACCTGCATCCCGTTCTCGGGCTTGAAATCGAGCGTGCGGTTTCTGCCGCGAAACATCGCGCACCGAACTTGGGCGTCGGTGTCTTTCAGCGAGAAGTAAACGTGTCCGGAGGCGGGCCGTGAAAGGTTTGAAATCTCGCCTTCAAGCCGGACCGGTTCGAAGTGGTCGAGCAACAGCCGCCTGACTTCGCGGTTCAGGCGGCTCACCGTGTAAACCTTGCGCCGGTTTTCGGAGAATTCTGTTTCGGCGTCGGACATCAGCGTCTGAGGTTTCGTTCCCCCTTATGATACAATCGCCCGAAAGCACGCCGCCATGGAGAACCTTCAAGAAGCATTGACGTTCGACGACGTCTTGCTCGTGCCCGCCTATTCTGAAGTCTTGCCCTCCGGCGTCGACCTCACGACCCACCTCACCCGCGGCATAGCGCTCAACATCCCTTTCGTCTCGGCGGCGATGGACACGGTGACCGAGGCGCAACTTGCCATCGCGTTGGCCCAGGAAGGCGGCGTCGGCGTGGTCCATAAGAACATGAGCGCCGCGGAACAAGCCGCGCAGGTGCGCCAAGTCAAGAAATATGAAAGCGGCGTTATCAAAGACCCGATCACGGTGTCTCCGAGCGCGCCGGTCCGTGAGGTGATCGAGCTGACCCGCAGCAACAAGATTTCGGGCGTGCCGGTTGTTGACGGCGACAACCTGGTCGGCATCGTCACGCGCCGGGATTTGCGCTTTGAGTCCCGACTGGAGGAACCCGTGTCGTCGGTCATGACGCCGAAAGAGAAACTGGTGACGGTAAAGGAAGGCGCCGGCAAGGACCAGGTTCAGCAATTGCTGCACCGGCACAAGATTGAAAAGGTGCTGGTGGTCAACGAGCGTTTTGAGCTGCGCGGGATGATTACGGTCAAGGATTTTCAAAAGACCAGCGATTATCCCAACGCCTGCCGCGACGGGTTCGGGCGTCTGCGCGCCGGCGCCGCCGTCGGCATCGGCGACGAGGAGATTGAACGCATCGAACAATTGGTCGAGGCCGAGGTTGACGTCATCGCCGTCGACACCGCGCACGGGCATTCGAAATCGGTGCTCGACTCGGTGCGCGGCGTCAAGCGGCGTTTTTCCGAGGTGCAGATGATTGCGGGCAACGTTGCCTCGGCGGAAGCGGCGCTTGCCTTGGTGGATTGCGGGGTTGACGCGGTGAAGGTCGGCGTCGGTCCCGGCTCGATTTGCACCACGCGCGTCATTGCCGGCGTCGGCGTGCCTCAAATCACGGCGATTTACGACGTCAGCCGCGCGCTTGCGGGTGCCGGCGTGCCGGTGATCGCCGACGGCGGCGTGCGTTTTTCCGGCGACGCGGCCAAAGCGTTGGCGGCGGGCGCCCACGTGGTGATGATCGGCGGTTTGTTTGCGGGGACGCAGGAAGCGCCGGGCCAAGTGGAGCTGTATCAGGGGCGGTCGTACAAGACTTACCGCGGCATGGGTTCGTTGGCCGCGATGAAGCGCGGTTCGAGCGAGCGTTATTTCCAGAAGGCCGGATACGGAAAATTGGTCCCGGAGGGCATCGAGGGCCGGGTGCCGTACCGCGGCGGCGTTGCCGACGTGGTGGATCAGCTCGCCGGCGGCGTTCGCGCCAGCATGGGGTACGTCGGTTGCCGCAACGTTGCCGAGATGCGCACCAAGCCGCGTTTTGTCCGGATTACGTCGGCGGGCATGGAAGAAAGCCATGCGCACAGCGTCGTGGTCACCAAAGAAGCGCCGAATTATCGCGGTGTCTGAAGCGCGGGTCAGCGCGGTCGCCGCCGCCCGCCCGGCGGATTCGATCGGGCGCGCCGGGGACAAGGCGCTGATTGTGGATTTCGGCTCGCAATACACGCAACTGATTGCACGCCGAGTGCGCGAATTCGGCGTCTACAGCGAGATTTTCGACTGGCGGGCGGTGAACGCCGACGTGCTCGCCGAGTTCGCCCCGCAATGCGTGATCTTGTCGGGCGGGCCCGAATCGATCGCCGCCGACGTCGACGATCCTCCGGCGGTGCATCCGAGCGTGTTTGAACGCGGCGTGCCGGTGCTTGGTATCTGTTACGGAATGCAGGCGATGGCGCACCAGCTCGGCGGCGCGGTTGAACCGTCGCGGCGCCGGGAATTCGGGCACGCTCAAGTGTCGGTGGTGTGTTCCAACCGGCTGTTGGACGGCGTTCACGACGCCGGCAGCGATACCTTGGACGTGTGGATGTCGCACGGCGACAAGGTGGTCGAGATACCGCCCGGATTCAAGGCGGTGGCGGCCACCGCCGGCTCGCCGGTCGCGGCGATGGCCGACGAGTCTCGTCGTTATTACGGCCTGCAATTTCATCCCGAAGTAACGCACACGCCGAGCGGCAACGCGATATTGGAGCGTTTCTTGACCGTCATCGCCGGCTGCGGGCGGTCGTGGACTCCGCACGCGATCGCCGAGCGGCAGCTCGAGGAGGTTCGTCGGCGGGTCGGCGACGAGGAAGTTATCCTCGGTTTGTCGGGCGGCGTTGATTCTGCGGTGGCCGCGGTGCTCATCCATCGCGCAATCGGGCCGCAGCTGCACTGCGTGTTTGTTGACACGGGCCTGCTCAGGTTGGGGGAAGCCGAGCAGGTCGTCGAGACCTTCTCCAAGCACGTAGGCGTTGATCTGGTGCACGTGCGCGCCGAGGACGCGTTTTTTGGCGCGCTGCGCGGCGTGAGCGACCCCGAGGAGAAGAGGAAAATCATCGGCGGCCTGTTCATAGACGTCTTCGAGAGGGAAGCGGCGAAATTTCCCCGGGTCGCCTGGCTTGCGCAGGGCACGATTTACCCCGACGTCATCGAGTCCGCGGCGTCGCAGTCGTCGCACTTGATCAAATCTCACCACAACGTCGGTGGCCTCCCCGAACGCATGCGGCTGAAGTTGCTTGAACCGTTGTCTTCGTTGTTCAAGGACGAAGTCAGGAAGCTTGGGAGCGAACTCGGCCTGCCCGACGAGATCGTCGGTCGCCACCCTTTTCCCGGCCCGGGGCTTGCGGTTCGCGTCTTAGGGGAAGTCAAGGAGGAATACGTCGAGACCCTGCGCTTGGCCGACCGAATCTTCATCGACGAGCTCAGACGCGGAGGCTTGTACGACTCGGTGTCTCAGGCGTTCGCGGTGTTTCTGCCGGTGAAGTCGGTCAGCGTCATGGGGGACGGCAGGGAGTACAGCCACGTCGTCGTTTTGCGCGCGGTCGAAACCAGCGACTTCATGACCGCGAGCCGTGCGCGCCTGCCCGAGGATTTTCTCGACGGGGTCGCGCGGCGGATCGTCAACGAGGTGTCGGGGGTGTCGAGGGTGTGTTACGACGTTACCGGCAAGCCGCCGGCGACGATCGAATGGGAGTGAGGTCTTCGCCGTGACGCGCTCCGACGTCGATTTCATGCGTTGCGCTCTGGAGCAGGCGCAGCTTGCCGCCGATTCCGGCGAAACCCCGGTCGGTGCGGTGGTCGCGGCGGGGCAAGAAGTTGTCGCCCGCGCCCGCAACGCCCCGATCGGGGCAAACGATCCCACCGCCCACGCCGAGGTCTTGGCTTTGCGTGAAGCCGCCCGAGTGCTCGGTAATTACCGCCTCACCGGCGCGGTCTTGTATGTGACGCTTGAACCTTGTGCGATGTGTTTCGGTGCCGCGGTCCACGCACGGATTCGGCGGCTGGTGTTCGGCGCGCGCGACCCGAAAAGCGGGGTTCTCGGCGGCGTGCTCGACCTGCGCGCCGCTGCCGCGTTCAATCATCGTCTCGAGGTCAGCGGCGGCGTGCTCGCGGAGGATTGTGCAGCCCTGTTGCAGGCGTTTTTCGAGGACAGACGCAAGCGGAAGCAGGCGCGAAAGGGCGGAGGTGCGGTCAAATCGGCGCCGGGGCACTAGGTAGCTTGGGCGCTTTCGGCGCTTCGCCGTGCACGTCGAAACGCAACGCGCCGTCGGACCACGCCAACACGTCGCGGTAAGCGCGCACGTTGTAGACGAAGGTGAGGGGGACGTTCAGAGGACGTTTGTGCTTGGATGGGGAGGTGCGCAGGAAATCGCGCACTTCGACCCACAGCAGGGAATTGCGCCCCTTGTCGCGTGCGGCTTTCATCGCTCTTTCGACGCGGGCGAGACCGGTGTTGTAGGCCGCCAGAGCGAACCAGGTGCGGTCGGGTTCCTCGACCCCGGAGGGAAGCCGCTTTTTGAGGTCGAGCAGAAAGTGCGCGCCGCCGATGATGCTTTGGTAGGGGTCGTTGCGGTCCCAAACGTTGACTTGTTTGGCTGCCTCCAAGGTCAGCATCATCAGTCCTTCGACCCCGCTCGGCGAGTGCGCTTTCGGGTTCCAGCGGGATTCCTGGTACCCCAGCGCGGCCAGCAGCCTCCAGTCGAGACCGGTCTCGCGGGCGGCTTCGACGAACAACGGTTTGTATCGTCCGAGTCGCCGCTGAACGTTTTCTATGAAGGTTAATTTTTCGGGGTAGCTGAGTTGCGTCGCGTGCCCGTGGTAGCGGTCGAAGATTTGCTTGAGTGTTCCGTTCGTTTCGGCGCTTGCGAAAAACGCCTCCGCCGAAGAAACGATTCGGTCGCCGGCGCATTCTCCGAATATCCAGTGCAACGGCAGTTCGCCGCTGAGGTCAAAGGTTTCTTTTATGCGCGGGTAAAAACGCTTGGTCATCCTCACTGCGTGTGAATCGGCAACCGTATATTCGACGAACCCCCGGTCGGTCAGTTCAATCAGGTCGTGCGGGCTGAGATCTTCGTGGACGTTCAATCGGGTCAGATCGCCGTTGCGTTGCTTGAGGCGGCGCAGGGTTTCGATTTGCGCCGGTTCCGCGCCTACCTCGACGTCCTTCATGACCAGTTCGGTGGTGCTCGACGGGTGGGGTTGGTCGAAACGGCGGAGCAACTGCTGTCTCAGTGCGCCGTAGCGGGGTCCGGCACGGAATTTGTCGCTGCCGGCGGACGGCGACGTCAGCAGCCCGACGGCCAACTGTCCCCGGGGGTTGCACAGGGCGTCGAGCGCGGCGGCGGTGTTGGGAACGTAGTCGATTTCGAGTTCCAGGTCCAGCGACTCGGCGAACAGCGTCAGCAAATCGTGGTCGATGCCTTTGCTGGTATCCCTTTCGAAATACCACGCGGCCGGCGTGGTGCGGACGACGGCGTAAAGCCGGTTCTCGTGCGCCGGCGGCTGATTCACGTTGCAGGCCGACGTAACCACGGCAACCGTTGCGAACGCAAGCCCGAGCTGCATCCTGCGGCACCGCCCGGGCGGGATTCGCCGGGCGGGTTCGGTGAAATGCCCCGGATTTCGGCGAAACTTGCATTTATGGGGGGGGTTGTGCATTAATGCTAACCTTTTGCCGCCCTCGCGGAACAACAATGCGCCCGCCGCTCGCCGAGGCGAACGGCTTTTTTATATTATCAGGGCGCACGAAGTTGGTGGGCGGCTTGCATGATGAAATAAACAACGGTGCGCAAGATTCGTTTAAAAAAATCATGAATACGCTTCCCCAGCTACTGAGCCATCAAGCCCGGACCCGCGGCGCCAAAGTGGCCATGCGCGCCAAGAGATTGGGATTGTGGAAGAGTTTGACGTGGGACGACGTGCAGGTTGAAGTGCGCCGTTTTGCTTGCGGTCTTGCCGACGCGGGAGTGGTCAAGGGAGACGCGGTTGCGGTTATCGGCGGCAACGTCCCCCGCATTTTCTGCGCGATCACCGCGTGTCAGTCCATCGGTGCGGTACCGATGCCGATTTACGGCAACCTTGCGGGTGAAGAGCTCGTCGAGAGACTGAAGAAGGTTGCTCCTCGTTACGTGGTGGCTGAAGACCAGCAGCAGGTGGACGCCGTGCTCGGCTTGGCTTCCTTGGGAATTTCGTTCGAGCTCATCATTTACACCGCCGGGCGGGGCATGAGCGGCTACGACCCGCGCCTGGTGCGTGATTTCGAGGGCGTCCAAAAGCGCGGCGACGAATACCTCGCGGCACACCCTGGCTGTTACACGGAAGCGGTGGCCGCCGGCAGCGGTGACGATCCGGCGTTGATCCTGTTCACCTCAGGCGTCGAGGTGCATCCGAAAGCGTTGGTTCTGCGCCACCGCCACGTCATCAACGTCGCGGAGTACGTCGCCGAGGCCGAAAAAGTAACCGAGGCCGACGAAGTGCTTTCGTTCATGCCGATTTTCTTGCCCACCAATCTGCTTTGCGGTTACATCCTGTCGCACGTCACCGGCATGTGCCTGAGTTGTCCCGAGAACGCCGAAACCGTGATGGAGAACCTGCGTGAAGTGTCTCCGTCGGTTCTGTTCGCGCCGCCCCACGTGTACAAGCAGATTCGCGCGACGATCCGTGAACGTATCGAGTTGACCCGGGGGTTGTCGAGACGGCTGTACGATAATTACATGAAAAGAATGGAGAACGGGGGGGATGCGTCGCGCAACAAGCGTTCGCTTCTGGGAGACGTTCTGGTGGCCGTGCCGATACGCGAGCTCTACGGCCTTAACCATTTGCGCGTTGCCTTTACCGGGGGCGACGCAATCAGCAGGGACGTATTCATGTTTTTCGACTCGCTCGGCATCGAGCTGAAGCAAATTTACGGCACCACCGAAACGCTTGGATTCACCACCATGCAGGTCGAGGAAAGAACCGAGAAAAACGTCGGGCACGCGGTGAGCGGCATGGAAGTAAAGATTGCCGCCAACGGCGAAGTGATGTGCAGAGGCGAGAACGTCTGCACCGAATATTACGAGGATGAAGCCACGTCCGCCGCGGCCTTGGACCAAGACGGTTGGTTTCACACCGGCGACGTCGGTGTGATGAGCGGCAGCGGCGAGCTGACGGTGGTGGACCGACTGTCGGCGCTCGGCAAGTTACGCGACGGCGCGACTTTCATGCCGAAAGTGATAGAGAGGGAAATCAAGGAGTCTCTCTACGTCAACGAGGCTTTTGTCCACGGCGACGGAGAGGAGTCTCTCGTCGCCGTCGTCACGATAGACGGCGAGACCGTCAGCGCTTGGGCCAACCACAACGACGTTCGCTACACCGGTTACGCGGATCTGGCGTCCAAACCGGAAGTTTTGGCGTTGATCAGGCAGGAGGTCGAGGAAGCGAACCGGCGTCTTGCCGCCGCGGGCGACCAGCCTGAAGTCGCGCACTTTCTGATTTTCAACCGGCAGCTGGCGCCGCAGACCGAGGAGCTCACGTGGACCCATAAAATGCGCAGAAGCGTGATGGCGGAGCACTTTTCCGCTATGCTTCAGGCGCTGCACGCCGGGCAGGAGAGCTTCGCTTTCGACGACCCGCGCAGCGGCTCCCGGATCGATTTCCGAATCTCAAGCTTTTGAGGGTACCATCCGATATGCCGACCGAATCCAAATCAGCTTCTTCCGGCGGGCGTCGGCCGCTGTTGAGCGTCAAGAACATTTCGCTGAGCTTCAAGGGGGTCCAAGCGATCGCCGACATCAGTTTCGACGTAATCGAAAACGAGATCTGTGCGTTGATTGGACCGAACGGCGCGGGCAAAAGTTCGATGTTGAACCTCATCAACGGCGTGTACCGTGCACAGCAAGGCACGATTACGTTTGACGGGTACACCGCCAAGCGCATGCGGGCGCACGACGCCGCGGTGCGGGGAATCGCGCGCACTTTTCAAAACATCGCCCTGTTTCAAGGGATGACGGTCCTGGAGAACATCATGACCGGCAGGAATCTGAAGATTAAGTCGACTTTCGTCGAGCAGATGGTGTATTTCGGCAGGTCTCGCAGCGAAGAGGTTAAACACCGGGAGAAAGTCGAGGAGATCATCGAGTTTTTGCAGATTCAGTCAATCCGCAACACCCCGGTCAGCAAGCTTTCCTACGGTCTGCAAAAGCGCGTCGAACTGGGCCGGGCGATGGCGATGGAGCCCAAGATGCTGCTGCTGGACGAGCCGATGGCCGGCATGAACCTCGAGGAAAAGCAGGACATGTCTTGTTTCATCATGGAAATCAACCGCGAGCTCGGTACCACCATCGTTGCGATAGAGCACGATATGAGCGTCGTGATGGACATTTCCGACCACGTCATCGTGATGGACTACGGTGAGAAGATAGGTGACGGCACGCCCGATGAAATCAAGAAGAACGAGAAAGTCATCGAAGCCTATCTCGGGACTTCGCATTAATCTGGGGGCCTGGCGCAAGAGCAACCGACATGCTGTTTTTCATTGAAACCGTCGTCGTCGGATTGCTCAGCGGGATCATGTACTCGCTGGTCGCAATCGGCTTCGTCCTGATCTACAAGTCTTCCGGGGTGTTCAACTTCGCGCAGGGCACAATGTTGCTGTTTGCCGGCTTAACTTTCGTCAAGATGACCGAACAGGGCGTGTCGTTCTGGTACGCGTTCATCCTGACGCTCGGCGCAATGGTCATAATGGGCTTGCTGATCGAGCGTTTCATCATGCGCCCGCTCGCCAACCAATCTCTGTTGTCGCTGTTCATGGCGACGGTGGGTCTCAGCGTTTTCCTGGAAGGCTTCTCCCAAGGCATCTGGGACTCGGCGGTGCACGGGCTTAAGCTGTCGGAGTTTTTCGACTTCCAGTTGCTGAGTCCCGACCCCATATTCGTCGCCGACTACGTACCGTGGCTCGACATTCTCATTTCGTCCTTTGACATCTTCGCGGCGATTGTCGCGGGCACGATGATCCTCGGGATGTCGCTCTTCTTCCAGAAGACCAAGACCGGCATGTCGCTGCGTGCGGTCTCCGACGATCACATGGCGGCGATGGCCGTCGGCATCCCGCTGTCGCGTATCTGGGGCATCGTATGGGCGGTGACCGGCATCATCGGGCTGGTCGCGGGACTGCTGTGGGCCGACCGGATCAGCGTGTCGTTCACTTTGACCGCGGTGGTGCTCAAAGGTCTGCCGGTGATCCTGATCGGCGGCCTGACCTCGATACCCGGCGCCATCGTCGGGGGGTTGCTGATCGGCGTGGCTGAAAAGCTCGGCGAAATTTACGTTGCCGACCTGTTCGGCGGACAAGGCATCGAAAACTGGTTCGGCTATTTGGTTGCGATGTTGTTCATCCTGCTGAGACCGGCCGGGCTGTTCGGTGAAAAAGGCATAGACAGGGTCTGAACCGTGTTTTACCGAGAAGGCAGACAGATCATCACTCACTATCTGCAGGACCGGCGGATGCTGCCCCTGCGCCAGGACCGCTGGTTCATCTACGCGATTTTGGCGGTGATGTTGTTCATCGTGCCCGAAATCGGCGACGACTATTGGTTGTCTGCGATCCTGATCCCTCTGATGGTTTTCTCCTTGGCGGCACTGGGGCTCAACATCGTGACCGGTTACACCGGACAGCTCTCGCTCGGCACCGGCGGTTTCATGCTGATGGGGGCGATCATGACGTTCAATTTCATCTACCGCTTCGACGGCGAGACCATCCCGTTTGACATGCCGTTGCCGCTGGCGTTCATCATGGGCGGCATCGTGACCGGTTTGGCCGGCGTTATTTTCGGTCTGCCCAGCATCAGAATCAAAGGCTTCTATCTGATCGTCTCCACTCTCGCCGCGCATTACTTCATCTTGTGGTTCTTCAGGACCTACACCTACTTCGTCAACTATGACCGCGCCGGGGTGGTCTTGCTGTCGTCGCGTTACTACGAAATGACTTGGATCACGTTCGACCCGGAAAACTATTTCCTCCCCGCTCTCACGACAATCAACCTCAATTCCACGACCGGCAAGTATTATCTGGTGCTTCTTTTCCTGATTGCGTTGACGGTGATCGCCAAAAACCTCACGCGCAGCGCTTTCGGCAGGAACATGATGGCGGTCAGGGACATGGACATCGCCGCCAGCGTCATCGGGATCCGGGTTGCGGCGACGAAGTTGATCGCGTTCTTCATCAGCACTTTCTACATCGGGATCGCCGGCGCGCTGTTCTCGTTCTCGTACACAACCAACATAGACCTCAGGATGCACGAGCTCGATCGTGCCTTCCAGGTGCTGTTCATGATTATCATCGGAGGGCTGGGGACCATTTCGGGCGCATTTATGGGCGCCTCTTTCGTGTATCTGTTCGACATCGTCATCAGTTTCATCGGCGATAAGATGCTCGGCGGCGCGCTCGACTCCGCCTTCGTGGAAAACCTTGCCAAGGTGCTGACCGGGGTGGTGATTATCCTGTTGCTGATCAAGGAGCCCGGCGGGTTTGCGGCTTTGTGGCAGCGGTATAAGGAGAAGCTCAGGAGCTGGCCGTTTGCACACTGATTCTTCCCCCCTCTCCCTTTAGTGATGTATCGGGCGGCCGGCGATAGGCTTGGCCTTGATTATCAATAGCTTATTTGGGTATTGCGTTATTTTTCAAAAGTAATAGGCTAATAGCCCAAAACAAAATACTCCCCAAAAGTTTTTGAGTGGAGTATCAATAGAAATGCGAGTCTGCATGAATGCATCAAAACTGAATTCATGCCGATAAGCTGAATACTTTAAGGAGTGTTTCTCATGAGAAAACTTTTAGTAGCTGCATCCAGTCTGGTGGCAATGTTGTTGTTCGCCAGCGCGGCAGTCGCGGACTACTATGTACCGATGCCGGTATATAGAGTCGGTCCGTATGCGGCCGGTGGCACGGGCTACTTCGGGGGGATTATTGATTACTATAACCTTCTGAATGAGCGCGATGGTGGCATCGGCGGCGTCAAGATTGTCTGGGATGAATGCGAAACGGAGTACAACCGCACCAAAGGCATCGAGTGCTACCACCGCCAAAAGAAAGGCGAGCTGGGTGAAGCGCTTTACTTTGACCCGTTGAGTGTCGGTATTTCATCCTCGCTGATCGAACAAGGGCGCAAAGACAAGCTCTCGATCATCAGCGTGAACCACGGCAGAACCGAGACGGAGCGCGGCGACGTGTTTCCGTATCAGTTTCCGTTGGGCACCAACGCTTATGACTTCGCGTATGCGACGATTAAGCACATGGGTTCGCAGCTCGGCGGCATCGACAAGCTGAAGGGTGAAAAAATCGTGACTCTGTTTCACGGCTCCCCGTACGGCCGCGAAGCCAACGAGTTCCTCACCTCGCTTGGGGAGCAATACGGCTTTGAGCACGTGCCGATCGAAGTGCCGCATCCCGGCAACGAGCAAGGTGCTCAATGGCTGAAGATCCGCAGACTGAAGCCTGCGTTCGTTTTCCTGCGTGGCTGGGGCGTCATGAACCCGGTTGCGATGCAGACGGCCGTGCGCAACGGTTATTCCGTGTCGCGGCTGATCGGAAACGAGTGGAGTAACTCCGACGAGGACGTTATTCCCGCAGGTAAGGCCGCCAACGGCTATCAGGCGGTGACCGTCCACCGGGCGGGCGCCGACTTCCCTGCGGCTCAGGAAATCATCGACCGGCTTTACAACGCCGGCAAAGGTGACCTGGAAGACAAAAGCCGCATCGGCAGCGTCTACTGGAACCTGGGAATCTGGGCTGCGGTGATGTCTTCCGAGGCTATCCGCGTGGCGCAAAAGCGTTTCGGCAAGGAGCTGACCAGTTCAATGGTGCGTTGGGGCTTCGAGAATATCGAGCTGACCCAAGCGGACCTGGACACGATGGGGCTCGCCGACGTGGTGCCTCCGATTAAGGTGACCTGCCTCGACCACGCGGCGCTGCACAAGGCGCGTTTCCAGCAGTGGGACGCGAACGCGCGTAAGTGGAAACTCATCAGCGGCTGGATTGAAGGCCGCAGCGACTTTTCTCAGCAAGTCGTTGATGAAAACGCCGAGAAATACGCGGCGGAGCATCCGGAGTTTCCGAAGCGTGATTGCAGCGATCCCGAGTCGCGCGACAACTTTGACATCTAAAGCCTGATTTATTGGCTGATACGTCATAACAACCGGGGGCAAGGGAGGGATAACCGCTTCCCTTGCCCTTTTTTTTGCCTGTAGAATACGCATCATGTCCCAGTCCCAGTCAGAGCAGACGCAGCCGTTGTTGAGCGTCAACAATATCGAGGCTGTTTACAACCAGGTGATATTGGCGCTTAGAGGCGTCACGCTCGACGTTCCGAAAGGCAAGGTGATTTCCCTGCTCGGTGCAAACGGCGCCGGCAAGACGACCACCCTCAAAGCGTGCTCCAACCTGTTGCCCGCCGAACGCGGCATGGTTACCAAGGGGACGATTGAACTTTCGGGCCGCGACGTCGCCGAGATGTCTCCCAGCGACCTGGTGGACGAAGGAGTGGTGCAGGTGCTTGAGGGACGACACTGCTTTTCGCATTTGACGGTCGAGGAGAATCTGCTGACCGGCTCTTTCATCCGCAAGACCGCGAGCCACGCTGACGTCAGGCGCAGCTTGGAGATGGTGTACAGCTACTTTCCCCGGATCAAGGACCGGCGCAAAAGCCCCGCCGGGTTGATTTCAGGCGGCGAACAACAGATGACCGCGATCGGGCGCGCGCTGATGGCGTCTCCGAAATTGATTCTGCTCGACGAGCCTTCGATGGGGCTTGCCCCTCAGTTCGTCGAGGAAGTTTTCAGGATCATCAGCAAGTTGAACCAACAGGAAGGCGTCAGTTTTCTGGTCGCCGAACAGAACGCGATGATTGCGTTGCGTTACGCTGATTACGGCTACATCATGGAAAACGGGCGCGTCATGCTGAAAGGCGAAGCCGCCGCCATGCGCGGGCGCGAGGACGTCAAGGAACTGTACCTCGGCGTCAGCGACAGCGCCGGCAGCTTCCGCGACGTCAAGTACTACCACCGCAGAAAGCCCGTTTTTTTCTGAAGTCCGCTTGCCGAGTCAACGCGACCGAGGCAGGGTTGCGGACGCTTCCCCGTCACTCGTATGTCCCCGTCTCCGGCGTGAATCGAACGCCTCTCTGCGCCTGAAAGCGCGATTGCGGAATTTCCCCGGTGCGTAGCCGGGTCTTCCGGTTCTCTCTCGCGGGCAAGAAGCCTTGCCTTTCGGGAAGCCGGCCCCGCGAACGTTCGGAGGCGCTTATCGCTCCGCGGTGAAGCGCGGCGGTTTCAGCCGAGTTTGACGGGGCTGACGAGGATGCCGTCGAGGTCGGCGTACAGATAATGGCCGGGGATAAAGTCCACGCCGGCGAAGTGTACCGGGACGTTTTTCTTGCCCGGATCTTTTTTCACGGTTTTCAAGGGGCAGGTCGCGAGCGCCTTGACGCCGACGTCGAGCGTTGCGAGTATTTCGGAATCGCGTACGCAGCCGTAAATCACCAACCCGGCCCAGCCGTTTTGCTCCGCTTGCCTGCCGAGCTTGTCTCCCAGCAGCGAGAAATTGAGCAGGCCCTCGCCGTCAACGACCAGTACGCCGCCGTCGCCCGGTGTCTGAACCGTGGCCTTGACCGGGGAGTTGTCGCCGGGGCATTTGACGGTGGTGATCGGCCCGCTGAATCGCGTCTTCCCGCCGAAGTCCCGGAACAGCGGCTCTGCGATCGAGACACGCTCCGAGTATTCGTCGCAGAGATCGGCGGTTTTGAAGCTCATGGCGGGGGAGTATATACCAGGTTCCGACGACGGAAGGGCAAGACACGTGCGCCAAAACCCGTTATCATACACAGCTGTTTCCTGAACCTCTTTATGGTTCCGGTGCGGACTCTTGGTCGGATTTTCGGCGGTTATATTCCGGGTGCTCCGGCTGTCGCGTCCGGCTGAGTTTCGTTCAAGATTTACGGAGGAAGCGAAAAAGTGCTAAAGCAAACCCGAACAGCGGCCGTTCAAAAAGACTGGGACGAGTCCCCGCGTTGGAAGCACGTCAAGCGCGGTTACAGCGCCGAGGACGTCGTGCGTCTGCAGGGGTCGGTGCAGTCGGAGTTCACTTACGCCAAGCGCGGCGCGGAGAAACTGTGGAAGCTGCTTCACGAAGAAGACTACATCAACTGCCTCGGCGCTTTGAGCGGAGGCCAAGCGTTGCAACAGGTCAAAGCCGGGGTCAAGGCGATTTATCTGTCGGGATGGCAGGTTGCCGCGGACGCCAACCTCGCCGGGGAGATGTATCCCGACCAATCGTTGTACCCGGCGGATTCGGTACCCGCGGTGGTGCGACGCATCAATAACACCTTTGCCCGCGCCGACCAGATCGAATGGGCGAAAGGCAACGAGAACGCGGAGATGTTCGTGCCCATCGTCGCCGACGCCGAGGCCGGCTTCGGCGGGGTTCTCAACGCGTTTGAATTGATGAGAGCGATGATTGCGGCCGGTGCCGCCGGCGTTCATTTCGAGGACCAGCTCGCGTCGGTGAAAAAATGCGGGCACATGGGCGGCAAGGTTCTGGTGCCGACGCAGGAGGCGATTCAGAAGCTGATTGCCGCGCGTCTCGCCGCCGACGTTTGCAACGTGCCGACCATCGTCCTCGCGCGCACCGACGCGAACGCCGCGAACCTGCTGACCTCGGACACCGACCCTTACGATGCTCCGTTCGTCACCGGCGAGCGTACGCCGGAGGGCTTTTACCGCACCAAGCCCGGACTCGATCAGGCGATTGCGCGTGCTCTCGCTTACGCGCCTTACGCCGAGCTGCTGTGGTGCGAGACCGCGGTGCCCGACCTCGACGAAGCGAAGCGGTTCGCCGAGTCGGTGCGTAAGGAATATCCGGAACAGCTGCTCGCCTACAATTGCTCACCGTCGTTCAACTGGAAGAAAAAGCTCGACGATGTGACGATTGCGCGTTTTCAGAAGGAGCTCGGCGCGATGGGGTACAAGTACCAATTCATCACGCTCGCCGGCATTCACAACATGTGGTTCAACATGTTCGACCTCGCCGAACGTTACGTCGAGCAAGGCATGACGGCTTACGTGAATTTGGTGCAGGAGAAAGAGTTTCAGGCGCTCGACAGAGGCTACACTTTCTCCAGTCATCAAGCCGAAGTCGGCACCGGCTACTTCGACGACGTCACCACCGTGATTCAGGGCGGCGCGTCTTCGGTCACCGCGCTTACCGGATCGACCGAGGAAGAGCAGTTTTAAGCTGTTTGGCGGCCGGCGGTGACGGCGTATCAGCACGTAAAGGTCCCTTCTCAGGGTGCGGCGATTACGCGCCGCGACGGCCTTTTGTCGGTGCCGGACAACCCGATCATCCCGTTCATCGAGGGGGACGGCATCGGCGTTGACGTCACCCCGGTGATGCGTCAGGTCGTTGACGCCGCGGTCGCCGCCGCCTACGGCAATTCCCGCCGGATCGCGTGGATGGAAATCTATGCCGGCGAAAAAGCGATCGAGGTCTACGGTCCCAATCAGTGGTTGCCGCAGGAAACCTTCGATGCAATGCGCGACTGCTTGGTCTCGATCAAGGGGCCGTTGACCACGCCCGTCGGCGAAGGCATCCGTTCTCTCAGCGTCGCGATCCGCCGCCGCCTCGACCTCTACGCCTGCATCCGGCCGATTCGCTATTTCCCGGGTACGCCGACGCCGATGAGGCAGTCGTCCGCCACCGACATGGTCGTGTTCCGCGAGAACACCGAGGACATCTACGCCGGCATCGAGTGGCCGGCGTGGTCCGACGAAGTGCGCAAGGTCATCTCTTTTCTGCAGGACGAGATGAAAGTCGACGACATCCGCTTCCCCGACTCCTCCGGCATCGGCGTCAAGCCCGTTTCCAAAGAGGGGTCGCAACGTTTGATCAGGATGGCGGTGCGTTACGCGATAGACAACGATCGCAGTTCGGTTTCCCTGGTGCACAAGGGCAACATCATGAAATTCACCGAGGGTGCTTTTCGCAACTGGGGCTACGAGTTGGTGATGGAAGAGTTCGGCGCCGAACCCATTGACGGCGGTCCCTGGTGTCGAATAAAGAATCCCGACAACGGTGCGGATATCGTTGTCAAGGACGTTATCGCCGACAACTTTCTTCAGCAGATCCTGCTCAAGCCGGCCGATTACGACGTCATCGCGACGCTTAACCTCAACGGCGACTATATCTCCGACGCGCTTGCGGCACAGGTGGGAGGCATCGGCATCGCACCGGGCGCCAACATGTCGGACGACGTCGCCGTGTTCGAGGCGACGCACGGCAGCGCGCCGAAGTTCGCCGGCAAGAACCGCGTCAATCCGGGTTCGATCATCTTGTCGGCGGAGATGATGTTGCGCCACGTCGGCTGGAGCGAAGCCGCGGACCTGATTCTCATCGGCGTCGCCGGCGCGATTTCCTCCAAGACCGTGACCTACGACCTTGCGCGCGTCAGAGGCGGCTTGACCGCCGGTCTGCGAAAGCTGGGCAGCGGCAAGGACGTCGCCGCCAATCTTCAGAGCCTGATGCCGGGCGCGACCTTGGTGACGACTTCAGGCTTCGGTGAAGCGGTTGTCAGCCACATGAGCGATTCGCTCGACGAAGATTCCACCGCTTTGGGCTGACGCGGTGCCCGGGTGGCTCAAAGCCCGATCGGAATCAGGAAGGTGGTGGCGCTTTGTACCGCTTTCTTGACGGCCCGCTGGGTCTTGGCCGCGATGACCTCCGCCATCAAATCCTGGATGCTGACCATGCGACTGACGGTGTCTTCAAACGAGCCTTGTCCGTGCACCGGCCCCAGCCTGATCAGCGGTTTTCCGCGGTGGGTTTCGTTGCGCAGCCGCCACGCAATTTTCTCCAGGTTTCTCGCGCTGTCGTAAAGGCTTTGCGGGTCGAGGTTGTCGAATAAAAACAGCTCGTCCAGATCGTTGTACGAGAATTTCAGCATGCTGCTGATACCGATCAGCAGCGCAAAAACCCGGTCTCCGCGATAACCCAGGTCGAAGGCCAGTTCGATTGCGGGCACGCTGTGCTTGTAATCCAGTTCCCGGTAGGAGACGTCGGTGGGGTGGTCGAGGATTTGAGCGAGGCGAGCTTCAAGCGACGTTCCCGACGCCTTGCCCAGCTCGTCGGGGTTTCTTCCGTAGAGCTTCAGCGTCAGTTCCTGGAGGTGGGTCCTGAGCGCTTGGATGTGAATGTCGCTGACCAGATCTATGTCCGATTTGCCGAAGTTCTTGATCGGCTGCTTGACGCTCGAACAGGCGACCAAAACCGACGCTGCCAACAAACAGGCTGCAACGCAACAGGCGGACGTCGTTTTCTTCACTTCGAAATCGAGGTTTGGGCGGCGAAAAGCTCCCGCCGTCCGTATAATATCAGTTGAGACAATGATATGCCCATATTTATCCATGGAAGCTGATTGCACACCCCGCCGTCGGTTGCATCCAAAGACGGAAGTCAAGCACGACGGCTCGTCCGGTCTGCTGAGTGCTTCCCGCCGCGTTTGGAGTCACGACGCCGCCGAACCTCGGCACGCCCGCAAGTTTTACGGGCGTTGTGGTCCATGCTTTGCGTACGGGCGGAACCGTGCCGTGCCGGGCGCGACGGATAAAGCGTCCGCGCAACGCCGCAAGGGAACCTCGCAGCTGCGGAGTTATCCGTCCGTTGAGCGGTTACGCGAGCGGTTCAAGGCGAAGCGTTATCGGGGCGCGCCGTCGTTTCCACGCGGGCGTCCGCGCGGACGTCCGGGCGGCGCGGCCCCGGGCGCGGTCTTGGGTGCCGCCCCGGGCACCACGTCGGGTATCTCAGCCGCCGCAGGTGCTCGCTCGGAGAGCCGTTTCGCGGTTCGCGGCGCGTAAGCCGAGTACGCTACCGACCTCAGCGGATGAAAGCGCTTTTGTTGATCGCTCACGGCAGCAGCTTGGATTCGTCCAACGACGAAGTGCGCCGGCTCGCGTCTCGGCTTGCGGCCCGCGACCGGTTCGAGCTTGTCGAATGCGCTTTTCTCGAGCTCGCCGAGCCTTCGATTCCTCAGGGCGTGCAACGGTGCATAGACGCAGGCGCGCGGGAAGTGCTCGTTCTGCCTTACTTCCTCGCCGCCGGCCGCCACGTCACCGAAGACATTCCGGCGCAGTTGCGGAAAAAGCGCGAGGAGCATCCCGGCGTTGAAATACGCGTATGCGACTATCTCGGCAAATCCCCGGCGGTCGAGGACGCGTTGCTGGAGTTGGCGGAGCGGCGTCTTGTCTGACGGCGACCTCGAATTCGGGAAAAGCTCGGCGGCGAGCCGTCACTTGTTCCTGCTCGCCGGGCACCTGTCGCTGACCGTCGGCGTCATCGGCTTGCTGGTGCCGGTCATGCCGACTTCACCGTTCGTCATCATCGCGGCGGCGTGCTACGCGCGGTCGAGCGAGCGTTTTTACCGGTTGCTGCTGAACAACAGGTATTTCGGCGAAGACGTCAGGTTTTGGCGCGAGCGTCGCTGCGTGCGGCGCAAGTTGAGGAACCTGTCGGTCGCCGCGTTGGCCGTGGCGTTTTCGTTCACCGTCCTGATTTTCATCACGCCCTTTTGGGCGCAGTTGACGGTCGGAGTGCTGGGGGTCGCCGCCGTGGTTGCGGTTCTTTGTATTCCCGTGTGCGACGAGTAGAATGACGCGCTTTTGAGCTCGCGGAACAAGACAGGATGAGCGCCGTCAAGAAAATTCAATCTTGCCCTTTCCCGGTGCCGCCCGCCACCCGGTTCGTCAGATTGTCCGGCGATTACGGCATGGGCGAGTTCGTGATGCACCGGGGCGGCAAGCTGCCCGAGGTGCAGGTCGCATACGAGGCCTGGGGCGAGTTGTCGCGCAACCACGACAACGCCGTGCTCGTGTTCACCGGCTTGTCGCCGTCGGCCCACGCCTGCTCCTCGCCGCGGGATTCTTCGCCGGGGTGGTGGGAGTACATGATCGGCCCCGGCAAGCCGATCGACACGAAGCGCTTCTACGTCGTCTGCGTCAATTCGCTCGGCAGCTGCTTCGGCTCGACCTCGCCGGCGTCGGTCAACCCCGCGACCGGGCGTCGCTACGGCGCGGAATTTCCGGAACTTTCGATCGAGGATATCGCCAAAGCCGGCCACCACGCGCTGAACGATATTGGCATAGACCACTTGTGCGCGGTCGTCGGCGGTTCGATGGGGGGCATGACCTCGCTGGCGTACGCGTTGCAGTACCCGGACGAGGCGGATTATCTGGTGACGATCTCGGCGGCGTGCCGCGCGTTGCCGTTCACCATCGCGGTACGCTCGCTGCAACGCGAGATCATCCGTTGCGACCCGGGTTGGGAAGACGGGTCTTACCGGATGAGCGAGGAGCCGCTGAAAGGCATGACTTTGGCGAGGAAGCTGGGGCTGATGTCGTACCGCGCGGCCGAGGAGTGGCGCCGGCGCTTCAACCGGGCGCGGGTTTCCTCCGACCGGCGTTCCGGCGAGCCGTTCGGTGTCGAGTTCGAGATCGAGTCGTATCTCGATTACAACGCCAAGAAATTCGCGGCTGGTTTCGACGCCAACAGTTATTTGTACCTTTCCCGCGCGATGGATCTGTTTGACGTCGCCGACCACGGCGGCTCGGTCAACGCGGGGCTTGCGAGGGTGCACGCCAAGCGCACGCTGGTGGTCGGCGTCGCCACCGACATCCTGTTTCCGTTGGAACAGCAGCGCCAGATAGCCGACGGCCTGGTCAAGGCGGGCAGGGAAGTCACATACAAGGAACTCGACTCGATTTACGGGCACGATTCCTTTTTGGTCGACGCCGCGAAGTTTGCCCCGGTCGTCGCCGAGTTTTTCTCGGAGATCTGTCCGTCTTTGCGCTAGGCGCGGGTCAACGTCCCTCGACCGCGACGTAATCCCGCTGGACGTTGCCGGTGTAGAGCTGACGCGGGCGGTAGATTCTCGCGTGCCCCTCGGACATCATCTCGTTCCAGTGGCTCAGCCAGCCGGCGGTTCTCGCGAGAGCGAATATCACCGTGAACATGTCGAGCGGCAGCTTCATCGCGCTGAGGATGATGCCCGAGTAGAAGTCCACGTTCGGGTACAGCTTTCTTGAGATGAAATACTCGTCTTCGAGAGCGATTTTTTCGAGTTTCAACGCGGTGTCGAGCAGTGGCTGGTTAGGGTTGTCGGGGTCGAGCTCGGACAGCAGTCGGTGGCAGATCTTACGCATGATTTTCGCGCGCGGATCGTAGTTTTTGTACACTCGGTGCCCGAATCCCATCAGGCGGAAGTGGTCTTTCTTGTCTTTCGCGCGGGCGATGTAGTGTTCGATTGATTCTCCCGAGCGCACGATTTTATCGAGCATTCCGACCACGGCTTCGTTGGCCCCGCCGTGCGCCGGCCCCCACAGCGACGCGATGCCGCCGACCAGTGCCGCGTAGGGACTCGTTTCGGTGCTGCTGATGACGCGTACCGCCGAGGTCGAGGCGTTCTGTTCGTGGTCGGCGTGCAGCAGCAGGATCAGGTCCATCGCCTGCACGAAAGCGTCGCTGATGGGCGTTTGTCCGCCGTCGAACGTCGCGTGCAGGAATCTTTCGGTGTACGGCAGGTTCGGATCCGGGTCCAGAGGTTCCTTGCCCAAGTGGTAGCGGAAAACCCACGCGGTGATTGCCGGCATCTTTGCGAGCAGGCGCAGAAAAGCGATCTCCTGGTATTCGGCGTCGTAGACGTTCTTCTCCTTGTGATAGGTCGCGGCAAGCAGGCTCACCGCGGCCATCAGCATTGCCATCGGGTGGGCGTCGCGTTTGAAGGCGCGTTGCAGATGCGACGTCGCTTCGCGGTCGAGTACGGCGTGTTCAGCGAGCCGCCGGTTGAATTCGTCGAGTTGCGTCCGTTTCGGCAGTTCGCCGTAGAACAGCAGATAGGCCGATTCGACGAAGCCGCTGTGTTCGGCGAGTTGTTCTATCGGGTATCCGCGGTAGCGCAACAGCCCTTTTTCGCCGTCTATGTAGGTAATCTTGCTTTCGCAACTCGCGGTCGATACGAACCCGGGGTCAAAAGTGAAATATCCGAGCGCTTGATGCAGCTTGGCGATGTCGAGGGTGTGCGTTCCTTCGGAGGCGGGCAGCACGGGCAGATCGATCTCCTTGCTGCTTTCCCGCCCGATGAGTTTGACGCTGGTGTCTTGTTTCGCCATCGTACATTCAAAAAACCGAGGTTAAACGTGCAATTATACAGGATCAGCCGCACACTTGCGCGTCGCGTTCAGGCTTGTGACAAAAGTGTGACGATGAAATTGCAAATCTCCTCAGGCGAATCGAGATCCAGTACGGGAATCTTCACGTCGTCGGGTGGCGCCGCGTTGGTGGCGAAAGCGACGACGTTCTCGTCTTCCCGGTACATCGTCGGTTTTCCCAATTCGGGACGGTGCAGCTCGATCTTCGGGAACGGTTCGTGCTTGAACCCTTCGACCAGGATCAAGTCGAGGTCGGCGTGATCCAAGCGCGCAATCAGCTGCTCCAAGCTCGCTTCGTTTTCGTCCTCGAACAATTCGGTAACCAGCGCCCACCGCCTGCTCGACGACACCAGCATCTGCTTGGCGCCGGCTTTGCGCAGTTCGTAACTGTCCTTGCCGGGACGGTCGGTGTCGAACTTGTGGTGCGCGTGCTTGACGACGCCGACTTTTACGCCGCGCGCTTTCAGCAGCGGCAGCAGCGAAGTCAGCAAGGTCGTCTTGCCGGTGCCGCTGTAGGCGCAGAAACCGAGGACCGGGGGATGCTTGCTCATTTTTTTTTCAGGGCTTGTTCGATTCGGGTCAGATCATCGTCGGTGTTGACGTTGCTGAAACATTCGGCTTCGTCGCTGAAATCGACCCTCGTCGTGTTGACCCGTTCGAACCAGCGGTCTATTTTACGTTGCCCCGACGCGAGGAAGTCCTCCAGGTCGTCGACGACGCGCGGCGACAACAGGCAAAACACCGGATGCAGGCGTTCGTCGTCGCCGGCCACCGCCACCTCGGCGTTGCGGGTTTCCGCCGCGCGATGAAGACGCGCGGCAAGATCCAAGGGCAACAGCGGGCTGTCGCAGGGGACGGTCATGACCCAGGCGACGTCGCAACGGCGCAGCGCCGTCGCCATCCCCGCCAGCGGGCCTTCGAAGCCGCCCCGCGCGTCGGAAATCAGCGGAAAGCCGTAGCGGCGGTACTCGTCGAGACAACGGTTGGCGTTGATGACGACGCTGCCGACCTGCGGTTCGACGCGCTCGATGACGTGCTCGATCATCGGGCGCCCCGCGAGCTCGACCAAGCCTTTGTCGCGTCCGCCCATGCGCGAGCCTTGGCCGCCCGCGAGTATCGTGCAGGTGACGTCGTTGTACGGGGGCGTCGCGACGGTGTCCATTCAATCAGTCCGCTGAGATGCGCGTATAATAAGGGAAACGGGCGTTTTCCGGGAACCGGGTGATGACTGATATTTCCGACAACGACAAGCAGGCGATACAAGCGGCGGTGTTCGAGCGTCTGGTGCAGCACCTGCGCGACAGGACCGAAGTTCAGAACATAGACTTGATGAACCTCGCGGACTTCTGCCGCAATTGCCTGTCGAAATGGTACGTCGCGGCGGCGGCGGAACGCGGCGTCGACGTCGACTACGAGGAGGCGCGGGAGCTGGTCTACGGCATGCCTTACTCCGAGTGGAAAGCCAAGTATCAAAAGGAAATGACGCCGCAGCAGAAAGCCGCGTCCGAAACCCGTAGAAAGAACCGACCCCGTGCATGATCTGAGCGACTCGCAGCTTCTGCGCTACAGCCGGCACGTCCTGCTGCCCGAGATCGGCGTCGAAGGACAACGGAAACTGCTCGACTCGAGCGTGCTCGTGGTCGGTTTGGGCGGGCTCGGTTCCCCGGTTGCGATGTATCTGGCCGCAAGCGGCGTCGGACGCTTGATTATCGCCGACGCCGACCGCGTCGAGTTGTCCAATCTTCAACGCCAGATCATTCATTTCACCGACGCGGTCGGGCGCGACAAGACCGATTCGGCACGGCGCACCCTGCGGATGTTGTCTCCGGAGACGGCGGTTGAGGCGGTGTGCGCCCGGCTCGATTCAAGCACGTTGCCGGCGCAGCTCGCGCGCGCCGACGTGGTCGTGGACGGCTGCGACAACTTTGAGACCCGCCACGCGGTCAACCGCGCCTGCGTCGAAACGGGCAAGCCGTTGGTCAGCGGGGCGGTGATACGCATGGAAGGACAGGTTTCGGTGTTCGCGGCGACGCCCGACGCGCCGTGCTACGAATGTTTGTACCCCGCCGGGGTCGGCGTCGAGGAGTCGTGCGTGCAAGGCGGCGTTCTTGCGCCGGTCGCCGGCGTCGTCGGTGCGGTTCAAGCGGTCGAGACGATCAAGGTGTTGCTCGACGTCGGCGAGGCGTTGGTCGGACGTTTGTTGCTTCTCGACGCCGCGCGCATGGAATGGCGGAGCTTGAAGATTCCGAAAAACCCGGCGTGTCCGGTGTGTGCCCCGCTGCGCAAGGAAGTCGTCTCCTGATGAGATCCCCCGACCAGTTGCCGACGTTGACGATCGGCGCCACCCGCGTGGATCTGCTCGGTACCGCACACGTGTCGCAGGCAAGCCGGGAGCACGTCGCGCAGTTGCTCGCGAGCGGCGTATACGACGCGGTCGGGGTCGAACTGTGCAAACGCCGTCACGAGGCGCTGGTTGACCCCGAGTCGATCGCGCGCGTGGACCTCTGGAAAGCCATCCGCGAGCGCAAACTCAGCGCGATGGCGGCCTTGGTCGCCCTCAGCGCTTACCAGCAGCGTTTCGCCGACCATCTGGGCGTCGAACTCGGCGGCGAAATGAAGGAAGCGGTGGATTTCTCCCGCGACCACGGCTTGGCTTTGGAGTTGATTGACCGCGACGTCGGGGTGACCCTCAAGCGCGTTTATCGCAGCGTACCGTGGTGGCGGCGCATGGTGCTCGTCAACTTGTTGGTGTTCGGCGTGTTCAGCCGCCATAAGATCAGCGCGGCCCACGTCGAGGAGATGAAGGAAAGCGACGTGCTGACCGGCATGTTTCACGAGTTGGAGTCGCTCGACCCTCGCCTTTACGGCTCGTTGATTACCGAACGCGACCGCTACATGGCGGCTAAGATCGTCGCTTACGCACGCCGCGAGAAACCCAAGCGCATGCTCGCGATCGTCGGAGCGGGGCATCTCTCCGGTCTCGGCGAGTATCTGTTGCGTTATCTGTCGGGGAAGCTTCAGGACCCCGGTGCCGAGATTCAGGTGCTCGACAAGGAGCCGCGGCCCTTGAAATGGGCCAAGTTCGTCCCGTGGATCGTGGTCGCCCTGATTCTCGCCGGTTTCACCGCGGGTTTCAGCCAGGGCACCGGTCTCGGGTTTGGATTGGTGCTCGATTGGATCGTGATCAACGGAAGCCTCGCCGCAATCGGCGCGTTGATTGCCGGCGCGCACCCGCTGACCGTCGTCAGCGCGTTCTTTGCCGCGCCGTTGACTTCGCTCAACCCGACCGTCGGTGCGGGCATAGTGGCGGCGGCCGTCGAGCTGTACTTGAGAAAGCCCACGGTGCTGGATTTCGAGAACATCCGAAAGGATACGGTGCATTGGTCGGGTTGGCGGCACAACCGCGTCGCGTGCGCGTTGCTGACCTGTATCCTGACCTCCGTCGGGTCCGCGATCGGCACCTACGTCGGCGGGGTTCATATTTACGGCAGCCTGTGAAACCGGCGACGGTTCAGCTGGTGATGCGGCGGTAGACGTCCGAGACCTGGAAAGGCAGTTTTTCGACGCGGTCCACGATGGAAAAGTTCGCTCTCCCGTACATATAAGGCAGGCAGTCGGCAGCGTCGATGGTGACGCAATACGGGTGGATGCCTTGAAAGCGCGTCTCGAACCGGGCGCGGCGGGTGTCTTCGATGCCGTGGCGTCCGCTTTACGGCAGTCCGTGAAACCGGCGTCGGTTCAGCTGGTGATGCGGCGGTAGACGTCCGAGACCTGGAAAGGCAGTTTTTC
>CAYFZO010000002.1:0-10309 GCA_964347615.1 uncultured Chromatiales bacterium | reverse complement strand
GACGCGGTCCACGATGGAAAAGTTCGCTCTCCCGTACATATAAGGCAGGTAGTCGGCGGCTTCGGCGTCGATGGTGATGCAATACGGGTGGATGCCTTGAAAGCGTGTCTCGAACAGGGCGCGGCGGGTGTCTTCGATGCCGTAGCGTCCGCGATAGCCGTCGCGGTCGTCGGGACGACCGTCCGAAAGCGTGATCATGATCCGGGTTCTTGCTTCCGTGCGCAGCAGCTCGCCGCGCGCGAAGCGGATCGCGGCGCCCATCCGCGTGTAGTCCTGCGGTGCCATGCCTGCGATCCTTCTTTTCACTTCGTCGTTGTAACTTTCGGCGAAGGACTTGACCGCGAAAATGTCGCAACGTTCTCGCGTACGCCCGGAAAATCCGTAAATCGCGTAGCGGTCGCCGAGCGTTTCCAGCGATTCGCACAGCAGCACCAACGCTTCCTTCTCGGTTTCATTGATCCAGCCGCTGGTCGAGCCGCTTACGTCCACCAGAAAGCTGACCGCGACGTTGCGGGCGGTCTTGGTGTGGCGCAGGTAGACCCGCGGGTTGGGTTCCTCGCCCCGGCGCATCGAGATGAAGGACTCGACCGCCGCGTCGAGATCGACGTCGTCGCCGAAAGGTTCGCGCTTGTGGGTTGCGTCGCTTTCACGCAAGGCTTCGAAAGTGCGCCGCAGCTGCTTGACCAGCCCGCCGTGGCGCGCAAGCGTCCGTGCCGTGAAGCCGAGGTCTCCGCCGGGGGTTTCGCGCAAGAACACCCTGCACCAGTCGCCGCGGTAGCGTTGGATCGAATGATCCCACTCGGGCAGCAGCACCGGAGAGTCGCCGGTTTGCGGCCTTTGCTCGTCCTGCGCGTCCGCCGGTTTGCCGGCGTCGCCGCTACGCAGGTAGTCTTCCGGCACTTCCCCGAAGTCCTGCTTCACCGATTCGAGCAGGCGTTCGATTTCAGGCGTCATTTCGACCGCTTCTCCTTCCGCCGATAGCTCGAAGCGGTACACGTCGGCTTTGCCGTGGTCCACTTGCAACGCGAGCGATCGCTTCTTGCCGGTGGTTGCCCTGAGGTTGTCCGAAAGCGCCGTCAGCTCTTTTTGCAGCTGTGCCCGTTCGGCGGCGACGCGCTTTTTCATCGCGCGCATCACCAGCGTCGGCTTGAACGCCCCCTGATAAATCGTCGCCTGAGGCATCGGTGCACGGTACAGCTCGGTGATCATCCCGAGGCTGTCTTCGGCGCCGGCGTCGGGTTCGGCCAGCCGCCGCGCCGCGCGCCGCCACCCGTCGTCGTCCGGCAAGCGCTCGGATTGGCGTCCGAATTCGGCGATGACCCGCGCGACGCCCGGCAGCTCCCTTTCGATGCAGGCGTCGAGGCGCAGGTTCTCGAGCACCTGAAACAACGCCGTCGCTTTGTCGGGGTCGGAAGCGTCGTAGAGCAGGCGGGGAACGTCGATGCGCCAGGTTCCGAATCTGGTTTGCGCCCATAGAAAGACCGAGACCGCCTTGTAGAAAGCGAAGTTTCTTTTCTCGTCGGGGAAGGCCGAGCAGATTTTCGGCAGGTAAATCCGTTCGGTGTCGGTGAACGACTCCTCGCCTTCGTGCACCGCCAGCCGGCGTCCGCCGAGCGCGGTGACCAAGCGCTCCAGCACCGGAGCGATCACCTCGAGCGCGACCGCGTGTTGCGCCGGCGTGATTTTTTGCAGGTGGGCGTCGAGGTTTTGCAGGTACTCAAGCGCCGCGCGTTCGTCTTCGTCGCGCAACCGAGTTTCGATTGCCTCGAGCCATTCGTCCCACTCGTCCTCGGACATCGCGGTCAGCGCCGCGACCCCGTCGAGGCAGAAGCGGTGGGCGAGGTTCGGGCTGCGCCGTGCCAGGCGCTCGGCGGCCTTGAGAAAGCGCTCTTGCTCGGACATGCTGAACGCGCTCAGCCGCTTGGCCGGCTCGAGTACCTGATAGTTGCGGTCTGAGATGAAGTTCTCGAGGATCAGTTCCATCTTCAGCTGCAATTCGCGTTCGCCCATGCCGCCGTAACGGACACTGGTCGCAGCGCGGGTCTTGCGTTTCCTTGTGCCGGCGTCGGTCGCGTCCCGGCGAGGGCCGCGGAGCAGGTCGAAGAGTTTCATTGTTCCTTGATCAGCGTTTCCTTCGCTTGGTTGATTTTTGCCGCGAGGTAGGAAGAGCCGCCTCGGTCGGGGTGTATCTTCTGCATCAGGCGCTTGTAGGCGCGGTCGACGTCTTCGGGCGTCGCTCCGTCCTGCAAGCCGAGTATGCTCAGTGCTTCGTTGCGCGTCATCGTGCCTTGCGGCGCGGCACCGGGTGCGCCGCCGCGCGCGCGGCTCCTGAACGCAATGTAGCTTTGCAGCAACAAGGCGCTTTTCGCGTCCCGTTCGCGCAACGTTTCGCGCAGCTTCTTCAGTTCGTCGAGGCTCAGGGACGACAGGCGGCGTCCTTGGTACTGGCCTTGCAGCACCTCGCCGTCGAGCGTTCCGAGGGCGGGGTTGATTTCGACGCGCAGCCACGCGCTTTCGAAACGCGCGTTTCCGCTCCTGCCGTAGCCGGCGCGGCTGAGAAGCCCGCTGAGCAGGGGAAAATACCGGAACAGCACGAACAACTTCTTTACGATGATCGGCAACGCGCTGGCAATCGCCGCACCGAGCGCCGCCAACCAGTGCAGCTTGCCGAACAAAGCGAGACCCGCGACGACCGCGACTATGATATAAAGAGCCCATCTGAGGCGCGCCGGGCGGGGTTGCTTGAACCATAAACGCACAAGCAATACGAACGCTGCGATTGCCGCGAGAACCAGCAACTGTCTCACGATATTAACTCCCGGCGGGTTGACTTGAAGCAATTATATCCATGAGAGGCCGCCCGTCTTGTTCAGTTTGGCCAAGCCGCCCCCGTTGAACCTGCCGCGCCGTCCGCGCGGCGCCTCGCGCCTTGCCGGCTTTCCGGTCGGTTTGTTCGCCGCTTTTCTCCTCGGCCTTTCCGGCGGTTGCGCCGTTTCACCGCCGCCGGCAGCGATTGCGTTCGCCGGCGAATCGGCGCCGGTGCGGGGTTATCTTCATCTGCCGCAAGGCGCGGGGCCTCATCCCGTCGTGATTGATTTGCACGGCTGCAACGGTATATGGGAAGAGCGTGACCGCGTGTGGCTGCCGTTGTATCTTGACGCGGGCTTTGCGGTGCTGCAAGTGGACAGCCTGACGCAGCGAGGGGTTACCAATATCTGCGCCGACGTGTTCCGCGTCGCACCGATGACGCGCAGCATGGACGCCGCGGCGGCCTTGCGCTGGGTCATGCGCGACGGGCGTTTCCGTCGCGACGACGTGTTTCTGGTCGGCATGTCGCACGGGGCCACGACTTCCTTGCTTACGCAACTCGGCGTCGACTCGGTTTTCTCCAACCTCAAGGGCGTCGTCGCTTTTTATCCTTATTGCTATGACCTGTTGCCCGTCTTGAACGCCGACCTGCTGGTGCTGATCGGCGAGCACGACGACTGGACGCCCGCCGCCCGCTGCCGCGAGATGCGCATCGGCGACCGCGCCGGGCGCAGTTACGAGCTGGTGGTGTACCCCAAGGCGTACCACAGTTTCGACGTGCCCGGGCGGGATTCGGTCTATTTCGGCCACCGCGTCGGCTACAACAAAGCCGCGGCCGAGGACAGTATCCGGCGCGTGATGCGCTTTCTGGAAGCGCGTCTCTGAGGCGCGCCGAGATAGTTCCGGGGTGATTCCGGGGTGATTCCGGAACGACTCCCGGGCGTCCGGCCCTGAGGCGATTCGAGTAAAATTGAAAACGTGAACGCAATCACCGACAAATTGGGCCGGCGCATACACGATCTTAGGATTTCGGTGACCGACCGCTGCAACTTCCGGTGCACCTACTGCATGCCGAAAGAGGTGTTCAACTCGGAGTACAAGTTCCTGCGGCGTTCGGAGATACTGTCTTTCGAGGAAATCGTCCGCTGCGTCAGGTTGTTCGTCTCGATGGGGGTTCGCAAAATCCGCCTGACGGGCGGCGAACCTTTGCTGAGAAAGAACCTCGAGGTGCTGATCAAGCACGTCGCCGCGGTCGAAGGCGTTGAAGATCTCAGCCTTACCACCAACGGCTCCGCGCTCGACGCCGCACGGGCGCGCGAATTGGCGGCGGCGGGTCTCTCCCGGGTTACCGTCAGTCTCGACGCGCTCGACCAGAAGGTTTTCTCGGCGCTCAGCGACTGCGACTTTCCGGTCACCCGGGTACTCGACGCGATCGACCACGCCGCCGCCGCCGGTTTGCCGGTCAAGATCAACATGGTGGTCAAGCTCGGTGCCAACGACGATCAGGTGCTGCCGATGGCGCGGTATTTTCACGGCAGCGGGCACGTCTTGAGGTTCATCGAATACATGGACGTCGGCACCGTCAACGGCTGGCGGATGGATGAGGTGCTGCCGGCGGCGGAAATCGTCGAAATCATCAACGCCGAAACGCCGATCGAGCCGTTGCAAGCCAACTACCGCGGCGAGGTCGCGCAACGCTGGCGCTACCGCGACGGCGGCGGGGAAATCGGCGTCATCGCCTCGGTTACGCAGCCTTTTTGCGGGGATTGCAGCCGCATGAGATTGTCGGCGGAAGGCAAGCTGTATACCTGCTTGTTCGCGGTGCACGGGCACGACTTGCGCCGTGCCTTGCGCAGCGACGACTCCGACGAGGCGTTGGGCGAATGGATCAGGGGCGTCTGGCGTCGGCGCACCGACCGCTATTCGGAGTTGCGCAGCGACGATACCGCCGAGTTGAAGAAGATCGAAATGTCTTACATCGGCGGCTGAGGCCGGTCTATTCGCGGCGGACGGACTCCCCGAGCCGCGGCATCAGTTCGACCAGGTTGCACGGACGGGTGCGGTAGTCGAGTTGCTTGCAAATCAGTTTTTCCCACGCGTCGGTGCACGCGCCCGGCGAACCCGGCAGGCAGAAGATGAAAGTTTCGCCTGCGACGCCCGCCACCGCGCGCGACTGCAACGTCGAGGTGCCGATGGTTTCGTACGACAGCACGCGGAACATTTCACCGAACCCGTCTATCT
Source organism: uncultured Chromatiales bacterium (assembly GCA_964347615.1). Classification (GTDB taxonomy): domain Bacteria; phylum Pseudomonadota; class Gammaproteobacteria; order Poriferisulfidales; family Oxydemutatoraceae; genus CAYFZO01. The sequence continues at coordinate 5,260 of CAYFZO010000002.1, read as the reverse complement.
TCCTGTCGAACAACGCCGTCGCCGCTTCCGGGGTGTTGTCGCGTCCGGTCAATCCGGTGCCGCCGGTCGTGAGCACGACGTTGACTTTGTCGTCCTCGATCCACGCCGACAACGCGGCCTGGATCAGGGCGACGTCGTCGGCGACGATGCGCTTTCCGGCGCAGCGGTGTCCCGCGGTCTCAAGGTGCTCGACCAGCCGCCGCCCGGACTTGTCGCTCGCCTCGTCGCGGGTGTCGGACACCGTCAGTACCGCGATGCCGAGGGCTATGAATTTGCGTTGTTCCATCGTTCTTGGTGTTTCGTGCGCGGGGGAGTATTATAGATACTTGCCGAGACCGGCGGAGACGTGATGCAAGTGGAGATTCTTGAACGGGCTTTCGACCCGTGGCGCAAATTGTCCGAGTACGAACCCGCGGGTTCGTCTCGCCTCGGCAAATTCGGCGCGGCCTCGGTGTTTGTCGGCTTGATGCGCGACTTCAATCAGGGCGACGAAGTCAAGGCGATGACGCTGGAGCACTATCCGGAGATGACGCGCGCGCACGTCGAACGCACGTTGGAACGGGTCGCCGCCGAACACGCGATCGGCGACGCGCTGGTCGTCCACCGCGTCGGGGAAGTCTCGCCGGGCGAAGCGATCGTGCTGGTCGCGGTGTGGGCCGAACACCGCCGCGACGCTTACGCGGCCAACCGTTACATCATGGAAGACCTCAAGTCCAAAGCGCCGTTCTGGAAGCGTGAAGTCTTGAGCCACGGTGCGCGTTGGGTCAAGGAAAACACGCCGGGATGATGCAGATGAAGAAAGCCCGTCGCGTCGTTGCCTGCCTTGTCGCGTGTCTTGCGCCGGCGGCCTTGCCGTTCGCCGCCGTTGCCGACGCCGCCAAGTGGGTCGTCGTGCCCGAACGCTCGGAGATCACCTATCTTTCAAGCAAGATGACCGGCAATTTCTCGACGGTGTTCGAGAACAACCGCTTCACCGTTTTTTCGGGATCGATCAGCAACGCCGGCGAAGTCAAGCTGGAGGTGGACTTGAACAGCGTCGACACCCGCGTCGCGATCCGGGACGAACGGGTCAGGGAACACGTGTTCGACGTCAAGAACCATCCGCGGGCGACGATCGGCTTGTCGGTGGGCACGGTGGGCGACAAGCCGTACCCGCCCGGCTACACGCAGAAGGTCGAGGCGTCGCTGACGATGCGCGGGGGCACCGGGCGGGTCGGGGGTGAGGTCAGCGTCGTGCGCACCGGCGACGGCCTGCTGGTGCAGACCGTCTCGCCGATCTTGGTCAACGCCGCCGACTACGGCATGACCGAGGGCTTTGAGACGCTCAAGGACTTGGTCAAGCTGTTCAACGTCCCGACCACGATTCCGGTGAGCCTCAAACTGTTCTTCGCCGCGAAATAACCCCTTTCCGCCGGACCGGCTCATCCGCCGCCCGATTGAGACGCCGGTCAGATCAGACCGTCGAACGGAATTGTCTCGACCGTTTCGCCCGGCGTGATTTCCCTTTGCTCGACGCCGAGAACGATCAGGCAGTTCGCCGCCGTCATCGAGCTCAGGATGCCGGAGCCTTGTGCGCCGGTCTTGCGCACGGTGTACGCGCCGGCTTCATCCCGTTCGAGAATCCCGCGTTGAAACTCGACGCGCCCCGGACGTTTGCGCAGCTTGTCGAGACTGCGCGCGCGGATCCTGAGCGCAAGCGCGCCGGGGGTCTCGCCCATCATCGCTTTCAGCGCCGGCTGAACCAGCACGTAGAACGTCACCATCACCGACACCGGGTTGCCCGGCAGGCCGAAATACGCGGCGTCGCCGATGCGTCCGAAAGCAAGCGGGCGCCCGGGCTTGACCGCGACTTTCCAGAAGTGCACCTGACCGAGTGTCTCGAGTATGTCCTTGACGTAATCGGCTTCGCCGACCGACACCCCGCCCGAGGTGATGATCGCGTCGGCCCCGGCCGCGCGCTTGAATGCTTCGGCGAGCGCGTCTCGGTCGTCGCCGACGATGCCGAGGTCGAGTATCTCGACGCCGAGGCGGGTGAGCATTCCGAACGTCGTGTACCGGTTGCTGTCGTAAATCTGTCCTTCGGCGAGCGGTTCGCCCGCGGGACGCAGCTCGCTGCCGGTCGAGAAGAACGCAACCTTGAGCCGCCTTGTTACCGTTACTTCGGTAACGCCCACCGACGCAAGCATCCCGAGGTCGGCGGCGTTCAGGCGCCGCCCCGCGTCGAGCACTTTCTGTCCGGCGGCGACGTCTTCACCGGCGAGGCGGACGTTCTGTCCCGCCCGGTGCCCGCCGCCGATTTTCACGACGTCGCCGCTTCTCTCGGCTTGCTCCTGGATGACGACCGTGTCGCAATCGGCGGGCAGCACCGCGCCGGTCATGATGCGTACGCACTCGCGTTCCCCGGTCGTTCCCGTGTAAGGAAGCCCGGCCAATGCCTTGCCCGCGATCTTGAGCTCGACCGCGCCGGATTCAGGAACGTCGCTCAGGCGCAGGGCGTAGCCGTCCATCGCCGAATTCGTATGCCCGGGCACGTCGATCGTCGAACGCACCGCTTGCGCGAGCACCCGACCCAGGGCCTCTCGCAACGGCAGCGTTTCGACGTCGGAAACCGGCGTGACCGCCGACATGATGCGTTCGGCGGCTTCGGCGACCGGCAACGACCCCGGGTCGTAGTCGTCCTGGCAGCTCGGGTCGTGAACCGGTTCGGCTTTCAAGGAGCTTTCCATCGTTGCTTTCTCCGTGGCGGCGTCAACGCGCCGAGGGTTTGATTTTGAGCAACGCGTACAAGGCACCGGTGCCGCCGTCTCTCAGTTGCGCGGGACAATACGCGAGCACCTTGTCGTGTTCGACCAGCCAGCCGCGGATGGAGGATCTGAGCACGGGCTTGCCGGTCGGCGAATGAATCCCCTTGCCGCAGATAATCAAGGCGTACCGAACCTTTTTGGCCAGGCAGCGGTCGAGGAACTCGTCGAGCGCTTGATATGCCTCGTCGCGCGTCATGCCATGGAGGTCGATTCTCAGGTCGTCGCCGAGAGGGAACTTGCCCTGCTTCAGGCGGCGCATCTCCTTGTGCTGGACGCCCGGGCGCATGAATTCATCCGCGGCGGCGGTCGTCGGCGGTGCGGCGGTCGGGCGGCGCGTGCGCAACGAACGCACGGCGGGCGGCGAGGTCTCACCTGCCGTTTCGCCGACGTCTCCCGATTGCTTGATTAGATCTCGGAAAGTCTCTTCGTCGCCGCGTACGCGGCTCGGCGTTTCATTGTTTACAGGCATTTTTCCGTCCGCCCCTGAGGTTTTCTCCGTTGGCATTATGATATACCGGAATCCGCTCGCGGTCTGTAAGCCGCTTGAAAAAGGGATGCATTTTTTTCTCCGATGCACATACTGATCAGCAACGACGACGGTTACGACAGCCCGGGGCTGAGAGCGCTCGCCTCGGCGTTCGCCGCGTCCAACCGGGTGTCGGTGGTCGCGCCCGAGCGTGACCGCAGCGCTTCAAGCAACTCATTGACGCTCGACCGTCCTTTGCACATAAACCGCGTTTCGGAAAGCGTCTATGCGGTGGACGGCACGCCGACCGATTGCGTACACCTCGGTTTGAACGGTTTGTTCAAGGACGCCTTGCCCGACATCGTGCTGTCGGGCATCAACCACGGCGAGAACCTCGGCGACGACGTCGTGTATTCGGGGACCGTCGCGGCGGCGGTCGAAGGGCGTTATCTGGGGTTTCCGGCAATCGCTCTCTCGATTGTTTCAAAACACCCGCGCCATCTCGATACCGCCGCAGAAATAGCCAAAAGTTTGGTCGAACATCTGAAAAGCGAGCCGCTGCCGAGCGAGATCATCCTCAACGTCAACGTGCCCGACGTGCCTTTGTCCGACGTCAAAGGCTTGAAGAACGCCCGGCTCGGCAATCGCCACGTCTCCGAGCCGGTGATCGAGAGCCGCGACCCGCGAGGCCATCCGATTTATTGGATCGGCGCGGCCGGTCCTGGGCAGGACGCGGGTCCCGGAACCGATTTTCACGCGGTCGCCGCCGGTTACGTCGCGGTAACGCCTCTGCACGTTGATCTCACCTGCCATCACCATTTTGAGACAACCGGTGCTTGGCTCGACGGCTTGCGCTGAGCAGTGATGTACGAGTCGGACGAGCGCTTTCAACACGCCCGCAAACGTCTCGTTGCGGAACTCAAGAGCAAAGGGATCCGCGACCGCAGGGTGCTCGACGCAATCGAGCGCGTACCGAGGCATTGCTTCGTTGACTCGGGCTTCGTGCATCTCGCCTACGAAGACCAAGCGTTGCCGATCGGGCACGGGCAGACCGTGTCGCAGCCGTATATCGTCGCTTTCATGACCGAACTGCTGATTGCCGACGGCGTCCCTGAAGTCGTTCTCGAAATCGGCACCGGATCGGGCTACCAGACCGCGGTTTTGTCGTTGCTGGCGTCGCGGGTGTTCACGATCGAACGCGTCGGTGCCTTGCACCGGGCGGCGCGCAAGCTGTTGGCCGAACTCGACTGCCGCAACGTCAATTTTCGCCGCGCCGACGGCGGCAAAGGTTGGGAAAAGTTTGCGCCGTTCGGCGGCATCATCGTCACCGCGGCCTCCAAGGAGCCGCCGCCCGCGCTGCTCGAGCAACTCGCCGTCGGCGGACGCATGATTGTTCCCGTCGGCGAAAGGGGACAGCAGCTGACGTTGATTAGCCGTGACCGGCGCGGCTACAGACAAGAGCGGTGTTTGGACGTCAAGTTTGTTCCCCTCGTGAGCTCGGTGCGCGAAGGCTGAGATCACGTCAGCAGCATAATGGAAACGTCCGCTTTGTTTTGTTTGCCGCAAGGCGCCCGGTGGATGCCTTGCGGCGGACCTTGCGCAGCAACCCACGTTTCCTCGGTTAGTTCGCACTCTTGCCGGTTTATGTTTTGTCGCCCGTTGTCCGCAATCCGACGGCTGCGTCGGGCGGGTCAACCGAACCCGTGCGCGAGGGGTCTTGCTCTCAATACCAGGGAGAAGCTGATTTGGCGTCGGTAATCAAGGGCTGGTCGAATACCAGCACCGATACAATCACTTTCGCCCGCACCGGGCGCCGGCTTTGAGCACTCCGATGGAGTATCTTGAACGCCTCGGAATGGCTGTTTGAAAAGGGAGGTCTTTTGTCTCATGTCTGCTGAGCCCATACAATCAAGTGCCTGCCCCCTCGTTTTCCTGTAAAATGAAGCCGAGCCGGGCACCAAGACTGCTTATGATGTTTCCTCATACCCCC
>CAYFZO010000001.1:60087-149014 GCA_964347615.1 uncultured Chromatiales bacterium | reverse complement strand
GGCGTTAAGAGAGTTTCCGCTAATATTATCCCTTGGCCTAGGGGTGTGGGCAGGGGGTATCGGCGGGGGTGTTGGCCGGAGGGCTTTCCGGCGACGCTTACAATGGGAATTATCTGCATCGATCCGCAAGGGATTGATGAACAGTGGGTCAAAAATGGGTCAAAAATGGGTCAAAAAGGTGGAATGAAAATCATCAGCGGGGGGCAAAGCGGCGTGGACCGCGCCGCGCTTGACGCTGCGCTTGCGCTCGGCTTCGAGTACGGCGGTTGGTGTCCGCGCGGCGGTGTCGCCGAGGACTATCCCGACCCGCCCGGGTTGCTTGCGGATTATCCGGCGCTCACGGAAACCCCTTCGTCCGATTATCTTGAACGCACGGAATGGAACGTGCGTGATTCGACGGCCACTTTGATCATTGCGCCGAACCAGTCTTTTATAAACAGCGGAGGGACCGGGTACACGCTGAACTGCATCCACGAGTGCGGCCAAGATCATTTCGTTGCCTTACTCGACGAACCGGGTTGCCGGGCCGAGGCCGAGAACTGGTTCAGGTGTTTGAACGATGCCGCGATCTTGAACGTTGCCGGGCCTCGAGAGAGCAAGGCGCAAGGCGTGTATCAACACGTGCTTCGGTTTATGCATACCTTGCTCGGTACGCGCGCCAGACGAGGCGTCCCGTCGCCGGCGTCGTGAAAGAACGGGTAAGGCGTACACGTCGAACCCGTGGTGACGTTCGAGGAAGCGCGCCCGGCAGGATTCGAACCTGCGACCTTCGCCTCCGGAGGGCGACGCTCTGTCCGACTGAGCTACAGGCGCTTGGATGGGGCAACCGGGAAATTATATACGTAAGCTCGTGAAGTCCTTTGCGCCCGCTTGACGCCGCGGAGCCGCGCGGGTTCATCGCTATCGTCGGGCTATCGTCGGTCTGTCATCGTAAGCCGTATCGTTGCTTCGGGGCGGCTGCCGAAAGCCCTTTTCATGCTAAAATCGCAAGCTTTAGCTTAGAGAAAGCACCCGAGAATGTTCAAACGCCGGGTTCAAAAGCCGGGCGAGCGCGGACAACAATGAAAGCAGAACAACAACAATCGAAAATCAAGGAGCTGATTGCCAAGGGCAACGAGCAGGGGTATCTCACCTATTCCCAAGTCAACGACTATTTGCCGCAGGACATCATCGCGCCTGAGCAAATAGAAGACATCATCGGAATACTCAACGAGATGGGCATCAACGTCTACGAGAACCGCCCGGACGACCGCGACTTGCTGCTGAACAAAAACGAGACCCCCAACGAGGAAGACGCCGAGGAAGCCGCGGCGGCGCTTGCGAGCGCAAGCAGCGACCTCGGGCGCACCACCGACCCGGTCAGGATGTACATGCGGGAAATGGGGTCGGTGAGCCTGCTCGACAGGGAAGGGGAAATACGCATCGCCAAACGCATCGAAGCGGGGTTGAACGAAGCGTTGCGGACCTTGGGACATTACCCGCCGGCGATCGAGATTCTGCTCGATGCTTTCGAGGCCTGCGAGAGAGGAGAGGTCAAGTTGTCGAGTATCGTCAGCGATTTTATCGATCCCGAGGAGTACGAGCAGGAAGATGAGCTGACCATCCCTCAGCCTCAACCCAGCAAGGCCGGCGATGAAAAGGAAGAACCTGAGGAAATGACGCTGGAAGAAGCCCGGGAGTACTTTGTCGAGCTCAAACGCCTTTATAAAAGGTGCAAAAGCAAAGCGGTGCGAAAGAGCGAGAAAAACTACGCGCGTGCCCGAGAAAGAATGGCCGACATGTTCATGGAGTTTAAGTTGGCGCCTCTGATGGTCCTTCAGCTGTTTGGCAAGCTCAAGGAAACCAACCGGCAAATACACGCTCTCGAACGCGTCTTGCTGAATATCTGCGTCAATAAATGCGGGATGTCGCGCAAGTATTTTGTTACGACTTTCAAGGACAACGGGACCACCCCGAAATGGTGGAGAAAACACGCGGCGCCGCGATCCAAATACGCCAAAAAGCTCAAGGCGCATAAAGAGGAATTCATGCGCACTCAGGAGCAGTTGAGAGCGATCGAGGAGGAAACCGGTTTGCCGATACAAGAGATCAAAATGATCGGGCGTCAGATTTCGGCCAAAGAAGCCAAGGCGATGCGGGCCAAGAAAGAGATGGTCGAAGCCAACCTCAGGCTGGTTATTTCAATCGCAAAGAAATACACCAACCGCGGACTGCAATTTTTGGACCTCATTCAGGAAGGCAACATCGGCCTGATGAAAGCGGTTGATAAATTTGAATACCGGCGAGGTTACAAATTCTCGACCTACGCAACGTGGTGGATACGTCAAGCGATTACCCGGTCGATCGCGGACCAAGCCCGTACGATCCGCATTCCGGTGCACATGATAGAGACGATTCACAAGCTGAACCGCGTTTCAGGACAGTTGGCGCAGGAGATGGGCGGCGACCCCAAGCCTGAACAGCTGGCCGACAGGATGGGGATTCCCGAGGAGAAAGTCCGCAAGGTGCAGAAAGTCGCGAAAGAGCCGGTTTCAATGGAAACACCGATCGGCGACGATGAAGATTCGCATCTCGGCGACTTCATAGAAGATGAAGCCGCGATTCCTCCCGACGAGGTGACCATCGCGGAAAGCCTCAAGGAGACGACGCACAAGCTGCTCTCGTCGTTGACCCCGCGGGAGGCGAAAGTGCTGTGCATGAGGTTTGGAATAGACATGAACACCGACCACACCCTTGAGGAAGTCGGCAAGCAGTTCAATGTGACGAGGGAACGGATTCGCCAGATAGAGTCCAAGGCGCTGCGCAAACTGCGGCATCCTTCGCGCGCGGAAAAACTCAAGGGATTTCTTGACGGCAGCTGAGGTCACAGAAGCTTCTGCAAGGGCCTGTAGCTCAGCCGGTCAGAGCAGGGGACTCATAATCCTTTGGTCGCAGGTTCGAATCCTGCCGGGCCCATCACGTTGCCGTCACATCGTATGCCGAAAAGGTTCTTTCTAACTTCCGTATTCGCGGTCGCGGTTTTGTTCCCGTGGTGCGGGCCGGGCCTTGCGTCTCCTCTGTGTAGCGACCGCAGTCCCGTCGCGGTCGCGCAAACGCTGGGCATTGACCTCGAACAACCGCTTGAACGTCGCGACGACAGACCCAACGTGTTGATCATTATCGCGGATGACTTGGGTTACGCCGACCTCGGGAGCTACGGCGGAGAAATTCCGACGCCGAATATCGACAGGATTGCCGAGGAAGGAGCCAAGTTCACTGAGGGGTACGTTGCTTCGGCTATATGCAGCCCTTCTCGCGCAGGATTAATAACCGGCAAATCTCCCTACACCTTCGGTTATTCAAGAAACCTCGGTGACGCAGGCGGCGCCTACGGCGACGTTCCTACGTTCCCGATCCCCTCGTTGGCGTCCACGCTCAGCCTTTATTTAGCTGGCCCTTTCCGCGGCGGCAGGGAATTTTTCAAGCATTTTGGACTGCCGCTTTCGGAGAAGACGATTGCAGATTATTTCAAGGAAAGGGGATACGCAACGGGCTTTGTCGGCAAGTGGCATTTGGGGGGCACCCAGAGCTACACTCCGAAGAACAGAGGTTTTGACGAGTATTATCACTTTGGCGGTTCTTATAGAAGGTACAGTTATCATTTTCGCGGAGGGCATTTCGACAGCATACAAGGACGCGGGCGCCATGATCTCAGCGCAAGCATACTTGGCTATATGAAATCCTGTAAATCAAGCGAACTGTATCGTACCGACGTCGAGGGATTGGAAGCAACCAAATTTATTTTGCAACACCGAAGCCAGCCTTTTCTTTTGTATTTTTCCGCTCTTGCGCCGCACTGGCCGATGCAATCCAGAAAAGAAAGCCTGTTAACTTATCTCAGTTATTATCGCCACCTTGGTTACCTGCGCCATGCTTTCGATCGGGAAAGACGCCAGTACTGGAAAATGCTGATGCAGTTTGACCAGGCGGTAGGTTCCGTTCTGGATACTCTTGACCTGCTTGGTTTGACGGAGAACACCGTGGTCTGGTTCTTCAGCGATAACGGGGGAAATCTTGGTGCAAGAGCGGACAACGGCCGGTTACGGGGAGGCAAGAACACGCTTTATGAAGGAGGTATTCGGGTGCCTTTCATGCTCAGATGGCCGCGTGTCGTTTCTCCCGCGGTTTACGAATGGCCAGTGTCCACCCTGGACGTTTTACCTACTTCTCTGGCGGCGGCCGGGTATCGCTCCGAGGATACTTCCCTGAGCGGCGTCAACTTGCTTCCGTACCTGGAGAGCAGTCGGTTGCAACCGCAACCGCGTGATTTTTACTGGCGGCTTCAGGCGCGATCAATCGTTCCAAAGGAGACAAGAGCCGTCAGATCCGGGGATTATAAGCTGGTCAGTCACGTCGGGCGGACCGATAAACATAAACGCGACGTGTACAACGAGCTGTTTAACCTGAAAAAGGACGTCGGTGAGCGAACAAATCTCGCCGAGGAGAAACCTGAAATACTTCGATCCTTGCACGAGAAACTGACCGCTTGGACCGGCGCTTTGCCTGAGGCAAAGTGGTGAAGCTCCCTGGTGCGAGTCGTTCTTTTCAAAAGAATCTGGTTACTCCCTGCACGTAATATCGGAAAAAGCTTAAACGCCCGATGTTCTCAGGCGTTGTTGCGACCTTGCGCGATACAAAAAAGTACCTTTCCATCGCCGCGGGGTCGTAATCCAGTACGCGCACCGTGGTTTTTCTCAGGGCGGCGTAATCCTTAAGCGCCTTTGTCATCCAGCGCGGCGTAGTCTTTCCCGCAAGCATTCGCAAGCTGAACTGGATCAGCTGCCACGCCTGCAACAGAAACAAACGGGAGCCTTCGAAGTATTTGTAGTTTTTCAGCAGGGTGTTGCGCAACGCGTAATAGCAGGATTCCTCGCTTCCCGGACGAAACGGGTTGACCTTGTGCCGCAAGACCAATTCCGGATAGTACAGAACGTTGAACCCGTTCAGGATCGCCCTGATTGCATATTCGTTTTCGTGCCCTTGGCGAAAATAATCTTTTTCAAACAGCCCGATTCTGTCGATGACTTCCTTTTTTATGAACACGGTGCCGTTGCCGAAGTTGTTCACGTAGAAGCTTTTGTGCAAGTTGCTCTTTCTGCGTTGAGAGAAAATAAAGTGTTCCCATTCTCCCGTGTGCGCGTTGACGATTCCGACGTTAAGAATGTCCCAGTCCTTGTCCAGGCGGTTGACTTTTCGCAACAGGTCGTCCTCCTCTATGAATTCATCGTCGTCCAGACAAAAAATTATCTCTCCCCGAGCTTCCGATAGTCCCGTGTTTTCAGCGATCGTAATTCCCCGGTTTTCCTCGAATCGGAAATATCGAAAGCGCGTCTCCCGCGTGGCCAAGTTCCGGCAGTATTCTTGCGTGCCGTCTTCCGAACCGTTGTCCACCACGATGATTTCGAGTTCGACGCCCTTTTGCTTCAGAACCGAGTCCACGGCGTCGGACAAATCGTCTTTTCGGTTCCAAGTCGGTATGATTACACTGAACAAGTTGTTTCTCCGCAGCGTCTGCTTGAAACGGGAAAACGCGCCGTTGCTTCAGGGTCGGAAGTGACGTACGCTTAAGAAAGACGTTTGATTTTTCAACTCAGCCGCCGTTCGGTTCGTGCACGCAGCGTATCACCCGCATAAACGAGTCTGCCGCGTATTCGGTTCCGTACCGACCGATGCGGGCTTTGGATCTTTCACCCATCTCTTTCCTGAGAGCGGGGTTCTCGATCAGCTGGGTCAGCGCTTCTTGCATCATCCGGTCGTTTCGAGGTTCGACGACTATTCCGTTGTCGGTGACAAGTTCCGCGGCGCCCGCCGCGGAGGTGACGACAATCGGCAGCCCGTGGTACATAGCCTCGTTGACGACCAGTCCCCAAGTGTCGTGTTCCGTCGGGAATACGAACACGTCTGCCTGTGAGTAGCAGCTTGCTTTCCCGGCACCTTCGACGTAGCCGATAAAACGGATAAACGGGGAATCTCCGGCTAAATCTTTCCATTCACGTTCTTTTTCTCCGCTTCCGGCGATTATCAGCACCGCGTCCGTTCTGTTCATCCCCTTGAAAGCCCGGATCAGAAGATCTCCCCCTTTGCTTTCTCTCAAGTAGCTGAGGTAGAGCAGTACGACTTTATCCTTGTAGTCCTTTTTTTCCGGTGCGGTCTCGGCGCTTACGTTACATGTTTCGGGGACCACCTGTACCACGTTGAAAATCCTCAGCCCGGGCGGAGCTATCTTTTTCAGGTAGTTTTCCGTGTATCCGCCGAACCCCATGGCGGCGGCACAATGCCTGACAAAACTTTTCCTTATGAAGTCTCCGAAGAACCGCTTGATTCTTTTCTTTTCTCGGTAATTTTCGGTTTCGATGTAGTCGGTCCACAGAACCAAGGGCTTTTTCCGCAGGATTGACACGAGGAGCGTAAAGAAAGCGCCGGCGACCGACTCGACGCCGATTTGGCCGACCATGTAAACGTCGTATTTTTCCCACAGCAGGTGAACGGGGATCAGGGCAAGCAGCCATTTGCCGGACCGGCACTTGAAGGAGCAACGCTCAAAAGAAACGCCGTCCAAGTGTCTGTGCGGTTTCGGGCGGCTGAAAAACGTTTCGATCTCGACCTGCTCGTGCAGCTTCTCGAAAACGGGCAACCTGTAGGGGTAAGCCCAAGTGTCCATGATGAAGACTCTCATTGGTGTTTTTTCTCGCCCGCCGGCAACCGCTGGAGGTATCGCCTTGTCTCCGGTGAAGCGGCGCATTATATCCCTAGATCTTTTAACGTATGCACCGTTGTTTGATAAAACGCCCGGGTTCATGCCTCCCGTCGCACGGCAAAGTCACCGACGTTGTTTTCTTTCGCCGAATATCGCGGTTCCCAAGCGCACCAAGGTTGCGCCTTCGGCGATTGCCGCCTCGAAATCGTTGCTCATCCCCATGGATAAAACGTCCATTTCATGCGCCTCGACGCAGTTGTCGAAAATCCGCTTCACGTGCGCGAAAGCCTTGCGCTGGCGGGCGACGTCGGTTTCCGGCGCGGGGATCGCCATCAGTCCTCTCAGTTTGAGCTTGGGCAACGCCGAGACCGATTCCATCAGCTTCTCTACGTCGCCGGGTGCAACGCCGGATTTGGCTTGCTCGCCGCTGACGTTGACCTGAATGCAAACGTTGAGGTCCGGCAGTTCCGGGGGGCGTTGCTCGGATAAGCGTTCTGCGATCGGCTCGCGGTCGACGCCGTGAACCCAGGAAAACAGAGACGCGATGCGCCGGGTTTTGTTGCTTTGTATCGGGCCGATGAAATGCCATTCAAGTTCATCGTCGTGGGTTTCCGCAATCTTTTTCCGTGCTTCCTGCACGTAGCTTTCACCGAACCTGGTTTGGCCCGCGGCGATCGCGGCGGCGACGGCTTCGGTGGTTTGGGCTTTGCTCGCGGCGAGGATATTCACGCATCCGGGGCTGCGGTCGTATCTTGCCTCGGCTTCCATCACCGCGTTTCTCACGCGGTCCAGGTTGGCGGCAATCAGGGAAACGTCCATCAAGTCACAAACGGAGCGACGCGGCGTCGAACACGGGGCCGTCCACGCAAACGCGTTTCATTGCCGGACCTCCTCGTTCCAAGACGAGTACGGTGCACCCCGCGCATCCCCCCAGGGCGCAAGCCATGTACTCTTCCAGCGACAATCGGCAAGGGGTCCCGTGCTCCTTTGCCAAGGCCGCAACGGCGGCAAGCATCGGTTCCGGTCCGCAGGCGAAAATTTCCACTTCTGATTTTTCCTCGGGCGTAAGCCGGGATAACCACAGCTCGGCCGGTTCCCGGATAAAACCCTTGAAACATCCCGGATAAGGTTGCTTGCTGCACAGCCTTGCCGGGATGCCGAGGGATTCCAGCGCCGCGTGGGTTCGGCGAATTCGTTGGTCCATGCCGGCGACGGCGATTTTCGACTCGCACGTGGGGAACGGAAAAGGGCGTTCGGACGCAAAAATCACGAACGGCGCCGTTGCGTCGTCGTTTGCCAGCGATTGCGCCAAAAAGAATATCGGCGGCATCCCGACGCCGCCGCCGAGAAGCAAAGGTCTTTTGCGTTCGTTGTTGACGACGAACCCGTTGCCGATCGGCCCGACGACGCTTAAGACGTCGCCTTCGCGTTTTTCTCCGAGCAAGCAACTGCCCGGTCCGACTTTCTTGTACAGGATTTCGATCCATCCTTGTTCCGGCAGAACCGACATGATCGAGTAAGGTCGGCGCATCTTCAAGCCGGGGTCGCATTGCAGATGTATGAACTGTCCGGGTTTCGCCGAGTTGGAACAGCGGGGCGCGTGCAGGCGCAGCACGTATTGGTCCTGCGGATATTCGCGTTGGCGCAGGACTTCGGCGCTTTCCACGAACACTGCCGCTTCGGGCGTTGCCTCGGCGGGCGTCATTCGGGGTCTTCGTGGACGATGCGCCCGTCAAGCACGGTCCAGCGGACCTTGCCCCTGAGACGCCGTCCCAAGAACGGCGTGTTCTTGCCGTTGCTCAGCATGGACTCCGCTGTGAGAACCCGTTCCTGCGCCGGGTCAACCAAGCAGACGTCGGCGACGGCGCCGACTTCCAGGCTGCCGCGGTCGATTTGCAACAGGTTCGCCGGGTTGGAGGTAACCGCGGCGACCGCAGTGGCCATGGGAACGACGTTCTGCTCCACCAGTTCCAGCATCAGCGACAAGAGAACTTCGATCGTCGAAGCACCGGGGGTGCTTGCCGGAAAAGGCGCAAGCTTGGCGTTGACGTCGTGCGGTTGGTGATCGGAGCAGACGATGCTTAGCTTGTTTTCGACGAGCGCCGCCCTTAAAGCGTCGCGGTCGGTGCTTCCGCGTGCAGGCGGGAGCAAGTGGCAATTCGGGTCGAAGTCGAGGACGTCGTTTTCGGTCAAGAACAGTTGATGTGCGCAGACGTCCGCACTGACGTCAAGACCCGTTTCTCTCGCTTGGGTAACCAGTGCGACCGAACGGGCGCAGGACAGGCGGCAAAAGTGCACCTTTGCGCCGGTGTCTTCGGCCAGTACCAAGTACGCGCTGAGTGCCGCGGTCTCGGCGGAAACCGGGATACCCGGCAGTCCGAGCCGAGTCGAAACGGCCCCTTCGTGTACGCAGCCGTCGGCGGCCAGCGCGTGATCCATCGGGTGCAGGAACACGGGGATATCCACCCCTGCCGCGTACTGTAGGGCGCGACGCAGAAGGTTCACGTCCGAGAAAGGCTGCAAGCCGTTGCTGACCGCGACGCATCCGGCTTCCTTGAGCGCGGCCATTTCGCTCAGCGTGGTTCCTTCGAGTCCGGCGGTCATCGCGCCGATGACCAGGACGTTACAAACGCCCGCGGTTTCGGCGTGGCGCTGAATCAGGTTCACGCTAGCGGTCGCAGCCGCGGTCGGATGGGTTTCCGGCATCGAACACAACGTGGTTACGCCGCCGGCCGCAGCGGCGCGCGTTTCGGACGCAATCGTCGCTTTGAACTCGTATCCGGGTTCGCGCAAGTACGCGCCGACGTCGATCAGACCGGGCAAAGCCAACAGACCTTCGGCGTCGATTACCTTATCCGCGCGAATCCGCTCGAGTTCTCCGGTTCGGCTGACGCGGTCGTTTTCTATGAAAAGGTCACGAATTTCGTCCACGTCGTTCGCCGGGTCGACCACGCGGGCACGTTTGATCAAGAGGCTCATCGTTTGCCCGCAGACGCTTTTTCGTCGTCCGTCCGCTGCTTATTTGCACGGTCGCCGCCGATTACGAGCGACATCACCGCCATTCTGACGGCGATTCCGTAGTTGACCTGGTCGAGAATCGCCGACTGAGGCCCGTCGGCCGCTTCCGAGCTGATCTCAACGCCGCGATTGATCGGGCCGGGATGCATGATGATGGCGTCCGGTTTCGCGTGTCTCATCCTTTCCGTGGTTATGCCGTAGCAAAAGTAATATTCGTTTTCACTGGGAAGGAACGAGCCTTGCATCCTTTCTTTCTGCAGGCGCAGGATGACGACGACGTCGGCGTCTTTGATTCCAGCGCTCAAATCCTGGAACGGCGTGACTCCTAGGTCTTCGACGTTTTTCGGCATTAAGGTCTTGGGTGCGATCACGCGTATATCCGGCACGCCCAAGGTTTTCAGCGCGGCGATCTCGGAGCGCGCGACCCGGGAATGCAGTATGTCCCCGACGATCGCGACGTTCAGGGAGGAAAAATCCTGCTTGTGTTTTTGTATCGTGAACGCGTCGAGCAGCGCCTGGGTCGGATGTGCGTGTTCCCCGTCTCCCGCGTTGATTACGCAGATGTTGTCCGCCGCGTGACTCGCGATAAACGCGGATGCTCCGCTGTCGGGATGGCGAAAAATGAACATATCGGCGCCCATGGCTTGGATGTTCTTTAACGTGTCTATCAGGGATTCGCCTTTGCGGACGGCGGCCGTATCCACGTGGAAATTCATGATGTCCGCCGACAGTCTCTTTGCGGCCAGCTCGAACGTTGAGCGCGTTCTGGTGCTGGGTTCGAAAAAGAAATTGACGACGGTCTTGCCTCTGAACAGAGGAACTTTTTTTGCGCCGCCGCGGGCGACGAAAGACCGTGCCGTGTCGAGCAATCTCAGCAGGAAATCCCGCGGGAGTCCTTCGATCGTAAGAAAATGCCTGAGGCGCCCGCGCTTGTCGAATTGAAGCCGGGAGGAAGCGGGGTCTCTATCTGAGATCAAGGCGCTTGGCATTAAAGCAGCATTATCGGCGAACCCCGGAGATTTAGCAAATCGCCGGCACCGGCGGTTTGCCGCGGGTCGGGAGGTGAGAGGCTTGCGGACGGTTATCCGGTCTTTTGAGACGGGTTTCAGCTCGCCAGCAAATCTGGCGCACCGGTCAAACTTCGAAAATCGGCGTCTTTTTCGATCAGCTCGTCGTAACTTCCCTGAGCTATCGAACCGTCCTTTTTCAGCACGAGCACCACGTCGGCGAACCGCATGGTTTCCGGACGATGAGCGATGATGATGATCATGCGGTTTTCGCGCATCCGGACCAGGGATTGAATAATCTTTTTTTCCACCACCAGATCGAGTGCGTTGGTCGCTTCGTCCAGTATCAGAATCGACGATTCACGGTACAACGCGCGCGCGATGGCGATCCTTTGACGCTGGCCACCGCTCAATATCTCCGCGTCCTCTTCGACTTTCGTATTGATTCCGTCCGGCAAGCTTGCAACGAAATCCTCGAGTTGCGCCGCTTTGACGGCTTTGCGGACCCGCTCATGATCAACTTTTTTTTCCGTCGCTTCAAACGCAACGTTCATTGCCACGGATGCGTTCATAAAAAAAGGTTTTTGGAAGGACACACCGGCGGAACGTTGCCAATTTCGCTTGAAAGTCTCGTCGTCCCGCAACGATTTTCCGTCCACCAGCACCTGCCCTTTCCGTGGTGTCAATATGCCGCTCATCAGGCGGATGATCGTGCTCTTCCCCGCGCCGGAGTGTCCGAACAGTGCAACCACCTTATTCGCGGGGAGAGAAAAGCTCAGATCGTTGATTGCCGGTTGGTTGGTGCCGGGGTATGAGTAGCTGACGTGGTCGAAAACAATTTCGTCGTTGACTCGGATCAGCTCGAACGTTTCATTTTCATCGCTCTGTTCGTCGTCAAAATGCTTTGCCGCGGTTAGATCTTTCATGACGGCCTTGTATTTATAAGAGTCCGCCGTCTGCGACATAAAGGTTGAAAAGATATTCTGCATCGACGGCAACAGCCTGAAAGCGCCCGCGGCGAACAAGGCAAGGGTTGAAAACGCGCTTTCCGGGCTGTCTTGGAGAAAAACGTAGGTTGCAACGAGGTACAGTGCAATCATTCCCGCGATTCGAACGGACGGTTGGGGAACAATGTTTATGATCATCTGTTGCATTCTTCTTCGCATGATGCTTATCAGTGCCTTGTTTACTTCTTGGGTGAAGTCCCGTTCTTTGCCCATCATCTTTATTTCGACGGCTCCGCCGCCGCCTTCCTTGATTATTTCGATTTGCTGGGATTGTTGTTTAAACATTTTCTTCCCGAGTAACCCCAGTTTTTTCTTGTGGCTGATGAAGAAAATAACGTAGAACCCCGTCGCTACCAGAATCAGGAGAAATAAGGCTTCGGGGTGTACGGCATATAAGACGCCGACTATGACAAGAGTATTGACAACGTTGGCCGAAAATTGGCTCACGTTTGAGATTTCCTTACCGACTATTGATTTTCCTGCCATGATGCCTTTGAAAATCATGTCGGTTGTTCCTCTTTTGATGCGCGCCTCGTAGTTTTCAGCAAGAAAGTAACGGTACAGCATCACCGTTGAACGCCGGGTTATGCCTTCAGACAGCCTCACCATGAACAGACTGGAAAAAGTCGACACAACTTGTTGCATGATGACAAACAAGACCAAAAGACCGCTTAGCATCACCAGAAAATAGGACTGGTTTTCAAACCCGAGACCGTTGTAAGTCATGGCCACGTAACGATTGTCCGTGATGATTTGCGGCTTGCTCAATATAACCAGAAAACCCGCCATGCCGCCGAGCGCGACGGTGCCCATCAGGATCATGAAGATTTTGTTCATCTGGGCGAGAATCAGCATTTTTTTGCCGCGCCTGTCCAGTATGTCGTACAGTCTTTTCAGCCTGAGGAATATTTCTCCCAGAGGCGTCTTCGCAAGTTTTTTTATGACGTGCCGTAACATCGGTCGATACGCTGAAACGTGTTCCGCGCCAAGTCTAACACGCTGCCGGAAAATTCCGAATGAAAAACGTCCGCTAAGTTTCTAGTGTGCTTGGTCCCAATTTTTTCCCTCGCCGACGGCGACCAGCAAAGGGACGGCAAGCTGCGCCGCGGCACTCATCCGGGAGCGGCACTCGGCAGCGACTTTGCGGGCGTCTTTCTCGGCGACTTCGACCACCAGTTCGTCGTGAACCTGCATGATGATTTTTGCGTCGCATTCGGACGTTTCCAACCATTCATGCAAAGAGACCATCGCCCGCTTCATGACGTCGGCGGCCGACCCTTGCATCGGGGCGTTGATTGCGGTGCGTTCGGCGTAGCGGCGACGGCTAACGGCGCGCGAACGTATTTCCGGCAGATACAAACGCCTCCCGAATAAGGTTTCAACGTAGCCTGACTCCCTTGCTTCGGCTTTGGTTTTGTTCATATAAGCCTGAACTCCCGGGTAGCGGTCGAAATAAACGGACATGTATTGTTGCGCCGACCTGAAGTCCAATCCCAACTGCCTGGCTAAGCCGAAAGCGCTCATTCCGTATATCAGGCCGAAGTTGATGGCTTTTGCGGAACGCCGTTGATCCGGAGTCACCTTTTCCGGGGGCAAGGAAAAGATTTCGGCGGCGGTGGCGGCGTGGACGTCCTCCTGCGCTTCGAATGCACGGCACAGACGTTTGTCTTCCGACAGGTGCGCCATGATTCGCAGTTCGATTTGAGAATAATCGGCGGCGAGCAAGCGATAACCCTCAGGCGCGGTGAACGCTCGGCGGATTTTTCTTCCTTCAGCCGTGCGCACCGGGATATTCTGAAGATTCGGGTCGGACGAAGACAGCCTGCCGGTGGCGGTGACCGCCTGATGGTAGGAGGTATGAACGCGACCGGAATCCGGATCCGTCATCTGAGGCAGCTTGTCGGTGTAGCTTGACTTCAATTTGCTCAAGGCTCGGTAGTCGAGTATCAGACCCGGCAATTCAAAGCTTTGGGCCAGTTCATGAAGCACGTCCTCGGCCGTCGACGGCTGTCCTTTCGGCGTTCTCCTCCGTACCGGCAATCCGTGGTCTTCGAACAGGATCTCGCGAATCTGCACCGGGGAATCAAGATTGAACTCCCGTCCCGCCGCCTGGTGCGCTTTCTCTTCAAGTTTGACGATACGCTTTTTCAGCTCGGCGCTCTGGGCTTCGAGAGCCGGCGCGTCTATCAGCACGCCGCGACGCTCGATCTCAGACAACACCGTCACCAACGGAATCTCCGTTTCCTCGTACAGTTTTTTTTGTGCTGCAACTCGCTCGAGCTTGGGCCAGAAATGCCGGTGCAGGCGTAAGCTGAGATCGGCGTCCTCAGCCGCGTAGCGGCACGCGGGTTCGAGGTCGACCTGATTGAACGGCTTTTGTTTCGCTCCTTTGCCCGCGACGTCCTCGTAGCGGAGCGTTGCGAGCCCGAGGTATTTTCCGGCCAGGCTGTCCAGGTCGTGACGGCTTGCCACCGAGTCGTACACGTAAGACTCGAGCATCGAGTCGTAGCGGATACCGCGCAGGTCAACGCCGTGGTTGGCGAGAACGTTGCGGTCGTACTTCAAATGATGCCCGATCTTATCAACCCGCGGGTCTTCAATCAGAGGCTTCAGCGCGTCGAGCACCTCGTCCTGCGACAACTGGTTCGGCGCGTTTTCGTAATCGTGGCCGAACGGCACGTAAGCGGCTTCTCCCGGGCGGGTCGAGAACGAAATCCCGACGATTCGTGCTTGCATGTAGTTCAGGCTTGTGGTCTCGACGTCGAGTGCGAACCCGCCGGCGTTTTTCAGTTGCTTCAGCCAGCGTTTGAAGTTTTTATTATCCAGGATCAATTCGTAGGCTTGTACGGACGCCGGCGCACGTTCTTGATTGGATCCTTGGTCCGGCGTCGCGTCCAATTCCCTGAGCCAGGTTTTGAAACCGGATTCGGTGTAAATGCGGCGTAGCTCGTCGCAGCAGGGCGCTTTGAGCTTCAGTGCGCTGAATTCAACCGGGACGTCCAAGTCGCACTTGATTGTCACAAGCGTCTTGGACAGGGGCAGCTGGTCGAGGGCTCGTTTAAGGTTTTCCCCGACCTTGCCCTTGATTTCTCCTGCGTGTTCGGCCACGGCGTCCAGAGTCTTGTACTGCGCCAGCCATTTGGCGGCGGTCTTGGGGCCGACGCCGGGCACGCCCGGGACGTTGTCGGATTTGTCGCCGGTCAAGGTCAGGTAGTCGACAACTTGCGCAGGCTCAACCCCCATTTTCTTCATGACTCCCCCGGCGTCCAGATATTCATTTTTCATCGTATTAAGCAATGTGACTCCGTCGCCCACGAGCTGGGTTAGATCTTTGTCTCCGGTGGATATCAAGACCTCCATCCGCCGGCTTTTTGCTTCCTTCGTCATCGTGCCGATGACGTCGTCCGCCTCCACCCCCTCGATCTGGATCATGGGATAGCCTAAAGCCTCGACCAGTTCGAAAAGGGGAGGAATTTGCCGGCTGAGGTCTTCCGGCATCGGTGGGCGGTTGGCTTTGTATTCGGGGTAGATTTGATGTCGGAAGGTTTTTCCCTTGGCGTCGAACACAACGGCGAAGTAGTCCGGTTGCTTGTCCGCAAGCAGTTTCTTCAGCATATTGACGACGCCGTAGACGACGCCCGTCGGTTGCCCCTGCGGGCCGCTCAGGGGCGGTAACGCGTGAAAAGCGCGGTACAGGTAAGAAGACCCGTCGACCAAGACGATGGTTTTTCCGTTGCTTGCGTCCGTTTGCATGATGACCGTCCAATCGGCAGGGGGCGGGAATTATAGCCCGGCGGCGGGATGACTTTCGGCTTGCCGTTTCGTTTCCGCACTCGTCGCGTCTTCGTCCGTTTCGGAACCGTTTTCCGCGTCGCACAAGATTTTCCTTGAAGCGGAGTTTGATGCGATATAATCAAAAGATATTTTCGGCTCGAACCCCGCTTCTTGAAGTTTCGCCTCGTGAAATTCACCGAAGCCGGGTTCGGTGCGGCGAAGAGATTTCCTGGATGAAATCGTTTCTGCAGCCGCGCACGCGGCCGGCTCGCCCGACGTTCGCCTACCATGTCCGTTTATACCGCCGTCAGCGAATCTGAAATGAAGGAATTTCTGCGCCGCTACGACGCGGGTTCCTTGACCGGTTACAGAGGTATCAACGAAGGCATTGAAAACACCAACTATTTCGTTGATACCGACGGCGGCGTTTTCGGGGACGGGCGTTACGTCTTGACGATCTTCGAATGGCAGGCTTCGTCCGAGCTGCCTTATTTCTTGGAGCTCATGGCGTGCTTGGCCGACGCGGGTTTATCGTGCCCGCATCCGATTGCCGACCGCGAGGGGACTTACCTGCAGACCCTGCACGACAAGCCGGCGGTGCTGATTACCCGGCTCGCCGGCGGCAGCGTCCATTTCCCGACCCCCGGACATTGCAGGCAAGTCGGTTTGGTGCTTGCCGCGTTGCACGAAAAAGCGGTGGGCTTTACGCGGAATCATCTCAACGGGCGCGGCGGACTTTGGCGTGGACAATGCGCCGAAAAAGTCACGCCGAAGCTTTCAGGCGACGACGCGCGGCTGTTGCACGGCGAAGTCGACCACCACGGGAACTCGTTTCCGAACGATCTTCCTCGCGGCACGATCCATGCCGACTTGTTCCGTGACAACGTATTGTTTGACGAAGACCGCTTGTCCGGGGTCATTGATTTTTACTACGCGTGCGACGGCGCGTTGATTTACGATCTTGCGATCACGGTCAACGATTGGTGCTCGCGTGAGGACGGCTCCTTGGATCACGAAAAATACCGGGCTCTGGTCGGTGCCTACGCCGGGCGCCGGGCGTTTTCGCAGGCGGAAAGCGAGGTTTGGCAAGACGCCCTGCGCCGGGCGGCGCTCAGATTCTGGTTATCGAGGCTGCACGATGCGCATTTCCCGAAAGTGGGGCACATTACGCACGTCAAGGACACCGACGCGTTCAAGAACATCCTGTTGCACCGGAAACGGGGAGTCCCTGCGCTGTGTTGAATTCGAACGCCGTGGTGCGTCGCCTTGAAATGGTCGCCGTTTGGTGCGGCCGCGTGTTTCCGTGGTTGATACTGCCTTTGGCGGCGCTGACCTTCGGCAGCGTGGTCATGCGTTACGGTTTTGACTTCGGGCGCATCGCGCTGCAGGAGGTCGGCACTTATCTGCACTCGTTCACTTTGATGTTGTGCATGAGCTATACCTTGCGCGGCAACTGGCACGTGCGGGTGGATATTTTCTACAACAAGATGTCGCGGCGAACGCGCGCTACCGTGGACCTCGCCGGCGCCGTGTTGTTTTTGGTGCCGGTGTCCCTTACCGTCTTGGTGTCGAGTTGGGGTTACGTCGCGCAGTCCTGGGTCGCGCTTGAAGGGTCGCCTGAAGCCGGCGGGTTGCCGCTGGTGTTTTTGCTCAAGACCTTGATTCCCCTGATGGCGGTGCTGCTGCTGATTCAAGCCGCAGCCGAGATCATCCGCAATTTCAACGTCGTCAGAAATTCTTGACGATGGCTTTTCTTCTGTTCGCCGCGGTTATCCTGCTGACGCTGGTCGGCTATCCCGTCGCTTTTACTCTCGCCGGGGTGTCCCTGTTGTTTGCGTTCGCGGGAATCACCGCGGGCGTTTTCGATTCCGGGTTGCTGCAGGCCCTCAACAGCCGCATCTACGGAATCATGACGAACGGCCAATTGATCGCCGTGCCGCTGTTCATATTCATGGGCGTTACGATGCAACGCAGCCTCATCGCCGAGAACCTGCTGCTGGCTCTCGGTGCCCTTCTGTCCCGGCTGCGCGGGGATCTCGGCATCGCGGTGGTGCTGGTCGGTGCCTTGCTTGCCGCCAGCACCGGCATCGTCGGCGCCACGGTGGTTACCATGGGATTGCTGTCGTTGCCGGCGATGCTCAAGCGCGGTTACGATCCCAAAGTCGCTTGCGGGGCTATATGCGCCGCGGGTACGCTCGGGCAGATAATTCCGCCCTCCTTGGTTTTGGTTTTGCTCGGCGACGTGATGTCGTCGGCTTATTTGAAAGCGCAATTCGACCAAGGCATTTTTTCGCCGCAATCGGTGTCCGTCACCGACCTTTTCGCCGGCGCCCTGTTGCCCGGCTTGGTGCTGGTTTTCATGTACATGATTTACCTGTTCGTGCTCGCTTGGTTCAAGCCCGAACGCCTGCCTTCCGCCGCCGCGTCCGACGTAGCCGGGTCGTTTGGTTTCCTGCACGTGCTGAAAGTGTTGTTTGCGCCGCTTTTCTTGATCGTCTCGGTGCTCGGTGCCATTTTCGCCGGTCTGGCGACGCCGACCGAAGCCGCCTCGGTCGGCGTCGTCGGCGTCCTCGTCCTGACCGCGTTGCAGAGGCAGGTTTCCAGGAAAAAGTTCAAGGAAATCGTTCGAACCTCGGCGCGAACGAGCTGCATGGTGTTCATGATCCTGATCGGCGCGTCTTTTTTCTCCTTGGTCTTCCGCGGGTTCGGCGGCGACGAAGTCGTGCATCAGTTGCTTACCGGGTTGCCGGGCGGCGTCGTCGGGGCGATGCTGGTCGTC
Organism: uncultured Chromatiales bacterium; assembly: GCA_964347615.1. GTDB lineage: Bacteria > Pseudomonadota > Gammaproteobacteria > Poriferisulfidales > Oxydemutatoraceae > CAYFZO01. The sequence goes on along the minus strand of CAYFZO010000001.1, from coordinate 130,693 downwards.
ATGCTGCTGATGTTCGCGATGGGATTCGTGCTCGACTTCATCGAGATCACGTTGATGGTGGTTCCTATCGTAGGCCCCGTGTTGCTGGCGATGGGGCTCGATCCGGTGTGGCTGGGCGTGATGATCGCGATCAATCTGCAAACGTCGTTTCTGACCCCGCCGTTCGGGTTTTCGCTGTTTTATTTGCGCGGGGTCGCGCCTTCGATCGTTTCCACGCAACAGATATATCGCGGCGTCGTGCCGTTCATACTGTTGCAGCTCGTGATGCTGGCGGTGCTTGCGCTGTGGCCGCCGCTTGCAACGTGGTTGCCGTCCAAGCTGTTTTAGGCGGCGCCGATTACGGGCTGGCGCTTGGCCCGGGGCTTGATCCGGCGCTCAACCGACGCTTAACTTGGGGCTTGGGCCAAGGCCTAACCTGAGGCTTAACCCGGGCCTAACTCAGGGCTCAACTCGGGGCTTAAGGTTGGATCTGTTCGCTGGCGGCGCCGGTGTCGACGTAGGGCGACTTGACCCCTTCCAGTTGCATGAAAGCCGCCACCGCAATCACCGCGTAGACCGCACCGACGACTCCTTTCACCGCGCGGTGTTTCATGGTTTCTTTCTTGGAGCCGAAAACCGACTGCAAGGTGATGACCACGCCCGCAATGAAACTGAACGTGAAAAACGCCAGAGTGCCTATTTCTATGCCGAATAACGTCATTGTGTTTTGTATCTCCTGGTTTCAGAGACCGCCTTTCAATTCGGTCTGCATCTCATAATAAGCCTTTTCCGATACCGAATGCCACTCCAGCACGTTTTTTTGAAACCGCGTGTAGGAATCGTAGACGCGGCGGGCAAAATCATCGCTTTCGCCGAGTTCTTGCACCACCGAGTGCGCAACGCTTTTAAGCTCCGCCAGCACTTCTTTCGGAAAACGCCGGAATTTGATTTTATGCACGTCTCTAAGCTCTTTCAAGGCTTTGTCGTTTTTCGCCGTATATTCCGCGGTCATCTGCTGATTGACCGCCTTTGCCGCGACGCGTATCACTCGCTTCAAATCGTCCGGCAACGGCTCGAAGGCGTCGCGACGGATGGTGCATTCAAGGGTTGCGCCCGGTTCGTGCCAGCCCGGGTAATAGCAATACTCGGCGACTTTGTGCAAGCCGAACGCCAGATCGGCGTACGGGTTGATCCACTCGGTCGCGTCTATCGCTCCGGTCTGCATCGCGGTCAACAGCTCGCCGCCGGGCAAGGTCACCGGCAGCGCCCCGACGCGACGCAACACTTCTCCGCCGAGGCTGGGGATGCGCATTTTGAGACCCCGCAGGTCCGATACGCTGTTTATTTCGCGGTTGAACCACCCTCCCATCTGCATGCAAGTGTTTCCGGCCGGGAGTGGTACGACGCCGAAAGGCAAGTACGCCTCTTCCCACAGGGTCAGTCCCTCTCCGTAGTACAACCACGCGTTCATCTCGCTCCAATTCATGCCGAACGGAACCGCGGAGAAGAATTGAAACACCGGATTCTTGCCTTTCCAGTAATAGGCCGAGCCGTGCCCCATTTCCGCGACCCCCTGGGAGACCGCGTCGAACACCTCCAAGGCGGGAACCAATTCGCCGGCGGCGTACACTTTCACCTGCAGCCGCCCGTCTGAAAGCCCGGTGATCAGTTCGGCGAGGTGTTCGGCGCCCGTGCCCAGGACCGGAAAGTTCTTGGGCCACGACGTGACCATCTTCCAACGTCTGACCTGCGTGTCCTGACGCGTTGCTTGGCGGGGCTGTTCGCTTTTGCAAGCGGCCAACGCACCGCCCAGCAACGCGCCGGCGCCGGCCTTGGTGATGAAGTCTCTTCGTTTCACGGGTTTGAGCGGGCGTCAATTCGGGCCCGGACCGAGTATTTTCAGATTAGCATAAGCCAGCACCAGCCATTTGACGCCCGCGTCCTCGAAGCGCACCTGGGCGCGCGCCGAAAGTCCCGAGCCTTCGCAGTCGAGGATCACGCCCTTGCCGAATTTGCGATGCTCGACGCTGCTGCCGACCGCGATTTCTTCCGCTCCGTCCCGTCCGTTCCGTCGTGCCGCGATCGGTGCACGGACGTGCAAGCGGGGGCGCACTTCTTCAATCAGCTCCGCGGGGATCTCGCCGACGAATCGTGACAAGCGGTTCTGGGTTTTCTCATTGTAGCGTCTGCGGACCACGGCCCAGCTCATGATCAGTTGCTTTTGCGCCCGGGTGACACCGACGTAGAAAAGCCTGCGTTCTTCTTCGAGCTGCTCGATTTTTTCCAGTGAAGTCTCGTGGGAAGACAGCCTCTCATCCATGCCGACTATCAGCACCAAGGGGAATTCAAGGCCTTTTGCCGCGTGCAGCGTCATCAGCTGCACGCTTTTTTCGCCGGACGCCGCTTGGCGTTCGCCGGCTTCAAGTGCCGTGTGGGTCAGAAAAGCATCGAGCGGCGTTACGTCTTCTTCGGCGATCCAGTTTTGTTCGAACTCACCTGCCGCGGCGACAAATTCCTCCAGATTTTCGACGGCGGAACGCCCCTTTTCGTCGTCGCGACGGCGGTGGTGTTCGAGCAGGCCGCTCACGGCGATTGCGTGCTCGGCGGTTTCGCGCAACCCCGGGACCGTCGCTTGCTTTATCTCGTTCACCGACTTGTAGAATTGCGCGAGCGCGTCGCTTGCGCGGGCGGACAGCGATTGCGCTTCCAGCAGCGCGTTTCCGGCGTCCCACAGGCTGAGGCCTTTGCTCCGTGCAGCGCTCCGGATTTGCTCGAGGGTACGTTCGCCGACGCCGCGGGCGGGAACGTTGACGACGCGTTCATACGACTGGTCGTCCTCGGAGTTGGCGGCGATTCTGAGATAAGCCAAGGCGTCTTTGACGACGGCTCTTTCGAAGAAGCGCAGTCCGCCGTAAACCCGGTAGGGGACGCTCCGCGCCACCAACGCTTCTTCAACCGCGCGCGACTGGGCGTTGGAACGGTAGAGTACCGCGACTTCGTCGCCGACGCCTCCTCGTTTGATCCACGATTCGATTGCGTTCGCCACGAACTGCGCTTCGTCCCGTTCGTTCAAGGCCTCAAACAACAAAATCGGCTCGCCGCCTTGCCGGTCGGTCCACAGGTTCTTGCCCAGCCTTCCCCGGTTGTTTTTGATCAGCGCGTTCGCCGCCGACAGGATGGTCGAGGTTGAACGGTAGTTTCTCTCCAGACGATAGATGGTTACATTCGGGAAGTGCATGCTGAAATCATATATGTTTTCCACGCGCGCGCCGCGCCAGCCGTAAATTGATTGATCGTCGTCGCCGACCGCGAACACCGAGGTTTCGTCGCCCGCGAGCAACCTCATCCACGCGTACTGGAGAGCGTTCGTGTCCTGAAACTCATCCACCAGGATGCAGCGGAAGCGTTCGTGGTAGCGTTGTTTCAGGGTTTTGTCGTCGCGTAACAGTTCGGTGGTGCGCAACAGCAATTCGGTGAAATCAACCAGCCCCGCGCGGCGGCAGTTTTCTTCGTAAGCCTCGTAGATACGGAGCAACTGCGGCGCCGTGGAATCGTCGTCCTGGATGGCGTCGGGACGTACGCCTTCCTCCTTGCGCGCGTTGATGAACCACTGTGATTGTTTTGCCGGCCAATTGGCCGGGTCTATATTGAGCCCCAGCGTCACGCGCTTGATCAGGCGTCTTTGGTCTTCGGCGTCCAGCACTTGAAAAGCTTGCGTCAGTCCGGCTTCCCGCCAGTGCAGGCGCAGGAAACGATGGCACAAGCCGTGAAAGGTCCCGATCCACAATCCTTGTGTCGGCATCCCAAGCAAGGCTTCGACGCGCGCGCGCATTTCCTGCGCCGCTTTGTTGGTGAAAGTGACCGCGACGACGGCGTAGGGGGAAACGTGCTCGACCCCGCACAGCCACGCGATACGGTGGGTCAATACCCGGGTTTTGCCGCTGCCGGCGCCGGCGAGCACCAAGGCGTGCCCGGCGGGCGCGGTTACCGCTTCGCGTTGCTCCTTGTTCAAGGAGTCGAGTATCAGCGATACGTCCACGTCGGGTTTTCGTGATGAACGGCGCGAGGAGTTACCGCAGCAGCAGTACGACGGCTGCGATCACCGCCGCCGCTGCCGCCAATACCACCGCCGTGAGCTTGCGTTGCGCGCGTCGGATCTCCAGCCGCAGGGCCTGGTCGCGGGTTGCGGACGCGTGGTCGGTTTTTGCCGCGACGCTCAGTGCTCGATGCGCCAGCCGCGGCAGTTCCGGCAGGGTTTCCAGCAGCGTCGGCAGTTCGCGGCGCAGGCGCTCGACGACGGCGCGCGGTCCTTTGCGTCGCGCCGCCCATCTTTCCAGAAAGGGTTTCGCCGTCTTCCACAGGTCGAGGTCCGGATACAGCTGCCGGCCGAGACCCTCGACGTTGAGCAGGGTTTTTTGCAGCAGGATCAGCTGCGGTTGTATTTCCATGTTGAACCGGCGCGCCGTCTGGAACAGATGAATCAGGAAATGCCCGAAAGAGATTTCGTGCAGAGGCCTTTGGAACACCGGTTCGCAGACGGTGCGGATCGCAGCCTCGAACTCGTCGGGGCGGGTATCTTTCGGCACCCAGCCGGATTCGACGTGCAGTTCGGCCACTCGCGCGTAATCGCGCTGAAAGAAGGCCAGGAAATTTTCGGCCAAATAGCTTTGGTCGGAAGGCGACAGGCTGCCGACGATTCCGAAGTCAACCCCGAGATACTTCGGTGATTGCGGGTTTTCCGGTGATACGAATATGTTTCCGGGGTGCATGTCGGCGTGAAAGAAGTTGTGTTCAAACACTTGGGTGAAAAAGATTTCCACCCCGTGCTCCGACAACTTCTTCAAGTTGACGCCCTTGCGCCTGAGGGTTTCGACGTCGCTGATCGGGATGCCGTAGACGCGCTCGATCGTCAAGACGTTTCTGCGACAGTAGCGCCAATGGACTTTCGGCACGTACAAGAGGTCTGAGTTTTCGAAGTTGCGTCGCAATTGACTTGCGTTCGCCGCTTCACGCATCAGATCGAGCTCGTCGGTGACGATTTTTTCGTAATGCTCGACCACTTCCACCGGATGCAGTCTGCGCCCGTCCGCCCACCACCGCTCGGCCGCGCGGGCGACCAGATAAAGCAAGCCGACGTCGCGGCGTACCTGTTTCTCGACGCCGGGCCGCAACACCTTGACCACAACGTCGCTGCCGTCCTTGAGCGTCGCCGAGTGCACTTGTGCGATCGAGGCCGACGCCAACGGGTCGTCGCCGAAACGTGAAAAGACCTCGTCGATCGGTGCGCCCAAAGCGGCGACCACCGCCTGTTTCGCCGCGGCGTTCGAAAACGGCGGGACCCGGTCCTGCAACTTGGCGAGCTCGTCGGCGACGTCGGACGGCAACAGGTCGCGGCGGGTCGAGAGCGTTTGCCCGAATTTGACGAAAATCGGGCCCAGGTCCTCGAGCGCGCGCCGGATTCGGACCGCCAGCGGCGTCCGTTTGCGTCCGAACCAGTTCCACGGCGACAAGTGAAACAGGAAACGGATCGGGCGAAACCAAGGAATGACCAGTATGATCTCGTCCAAGCCGTGGCGGATCAGCGTCGCGTTGATTCTGAAAAGGCGCATCGCTTGAGTCGGCGTCATCATGAGCTTGGTTTCTCCGTGCGCCTTTGGCGCGAATCTCCGGCGCGAATCTCCAGGGCTTCGACCCGGTCGCGCAAGCAGTCCACTTCACGCGCAAACCCGCGAAGCTCGCGTTTGTCCGCGACGAGTCTCGCTTCTTCGCGCAGGTATTCTCCGGCGGCCGCGTTCAGCGAGTCGAAAGATTGCGCGGCCCAGCGTCCGGCCGCGCGGATTCCCCGCGCCAGCTCGTTTGCGGCGACGTCTCCCACGCGGCGAGCAAGCAGCTCTTCCCAGTCAAAGTCCCCGGTCTTGAGGATCCTTTGAAACGCGTGCCCCGCCGCGACGTCGCCCTGTATGACCAAACGTGCACCGTTGCCGGGCCGCTGCTCGCCGCGGGAGAGCTTGATCAGATCGAGCAAGCCGCCTCGGATCCAAGTGTGAGGTTCGCGTTCCGCCGTGGCGGCGACGCGAATCTTTCCGCTTGTCGGCGTGAAAAACAGCTCGATCGGGAAAGTGGTTACTTCAAGGCCGATGACTATTCCTCCGAGCTCACCCAGATCCCGTGCCGCCCGAGGGTCGGTGTCGAGCCACAAATTCATCGCGCGTTCCACGAGCGCCGCAACAGCCGCACCTGACTGTTCCATCCGTCGGTGTGTCACAACTTGCAGCCGAGGTGCAGGGCGACGATGCCCTGGGTGAGGCTGAAACAGCGGCAACGCTCGAATCCGGCGCGGCGCATCATCTTGAGCAGGGCGCCGCGCCCCGGATGCACGCGGATCGACTCGACCAGATAGCGGTAGCTGTTTTCGTCCCCGGCGAGTCTGCGCCCGAGGCGGGGGATTACGCCGAAAGACCAGGCGTCGTACAAGGGACGCAGCCACCGAGTCGGCTTTGAAAACTCCAGAATAAGGAATCTGCCGCCGGGCTTGAGAACACGGTGCACGTCTTCAAGCGCCCGTTGCTTGTCGGTCACGTTGCGCAAACCGAACGCAAGCACGACCCGGTCGAAAGAGTCCTCGCCGAACGGCATGGACTCGGCGTCGCAACGTACGAAGGCAAGGTTTTGCGTTACCCCCCGGTCGAGCAGCCGCGCGCGTCCGACCTCGAGCATCTCGGCGTTGACGTCGGCGACGACGATCTCGCCGGCGCCGCCCAGCCGCGCGTGCAGCAACGCCGCGAGGTCCCCGGTGCCGCCCGCCAGGTCGAGTACGCGTTGTCCCGGCCGCACCGCACACAACCACGCGGCGTGACGTTTCCACAGGCGGTGTATGCCCAGGGACGTCGCGTCGTTCATCAGGTCGTAACGTTTCGCCACCGAGCTGAAGACGCCGCCGACCAAAGCGGATTTCTCGGTTGTGCCGACCTTGCGATAGCCAAAATGCGTAACGTCGTTTTCCATGGGCGGGTTCAGTTCAGCCGGTCGGTTTTGCGTTCGTAGTTCGCTTCCCTAAGGCGTTCCAGATAACGGGCCCAGTATTTGTCGTAGTTTACGCCGAGATCGTAAAGGTAATCCCAGCTGTAGATGCCGCTGCCGTGTCCGTCGTCGTAGACCGGTTTGATTGCGTAATTGCCGACCGGCTCGATTGAAACGATGTTGACGTCCTCTTTACCAACTTGCAGCACGCCCTCGCCCGGCCCGTGTCCCATGACCTCCGCCGACGGCGAATACACCCGCAGGTATTCGCAACTCAATTTGAAGCTGTCTCCGTTCTCGAACAGGATTTCCAGGATGCGCGATTTTTGGTGCAACTGTATTTGCGTCGGCTGTATTTTTGACATCGTTCTCTCCTCGTGGATGCTCATAATATATACCGGCTCAGGTCTTCGTCCGCGGCCAGTTCCGCCAACTGTTTTTCGACGTAGGCGGCGTCAAAGACCAGACGTTCCCCGCTTCGGTCCGGCGCGGTGAACGAAACGTCTTCGAGCAGGCATTCCATCACCGTGTGCAGTCTGCGGGCACCGATGTTCTCGGTGTTTTCGTTGACTTCGCAGGCGATTTCGGCGACGCGGCGGATCGCGTCTTCGGTGAATTCGGCGACGACGCCCTCGGCCGCCAACAGCTCGACGTATTGGCGGACCAGGGACACGTCCGGTTCGGTCAGGATGCGGATGAACTCTTCGGTGCCCAAGTCGGTCAGTTCCACCCGGATCGGGAAACGCCCTTGCAGCTCGGGCACCAGGTCGGACGGTTTGGCGACGTGAAAGGCACCGGACGCGACGAACAGGACGTGATCGGTCTTGACCATGCCGTGCTTGGTTGTGACCGTGCTGCCTTCAACCAGCGGCAACAGGTCGCGTTGCACTCCTTCACGCGAAATCTCGCCGCCGGCCCGGTCTCCGCGTTTGGCGACTTTGTCTATCTCGTCTATGAAAACGATGCCGCTTTGTTCGACGTCACGCAGCGCCAGCGTCTTTATTTCCTCTTCGTCTATCATCTCCTGTGCCTTTTCCTGAGCCAGGAGCTTGAGCGCCTGCTTGACCGTCATTTTGCGTCGCCGTCGGTGTTGCCCTCCGATGTTCTTGAACACGCTCTCCAACTGGCCGGCGATCGCTTCCATCCCCGCCGGCGTCATGATCTCAACGCCTGAGGGCATCGCCGACGCTTCGATTTCCACCTCACGGTCGTCGAACTCGCCGCGGCGCAGCGCGGCGCGTACGGCTTGCGGGTCGCCGGCGGCGGAAGGCAGGGCGTCGAGCACCAGGTCTTCGGCGGCCTTGTGAGCGCGGTGGCGGTGGCGGTTGATTTCCCTCTCTCGCGTCGCCTTGATCGAAACGTCGGCCAAATCACGGATGATCGACTCGACGTCGCGTCCGACGTAGCCGACTTCGGTGAACTTGGTCGCTTCGACCTTGATGAACGGGGCGTCGGCCAGACGCGCGAGCCTTCTTGCAATCTCGGTCTTACCCACGCCGGTCGGGCCGATCATCAGGATGTTTTTAGGCATGATTTCACGGCGCAATTCCTCGTCCAGTTGCATGCGTCGCCAGCGGTTACGCAAGGCGATCGCCACCGCGCGTTTGGCTTGATCCTGCCCGACAATGTGCTTGTCGAGTTCGCGGACGATTTCTCTCGGTGTCATCGTGGACACGGCGGCTTCCTCGGTGGTGGACGGCGGCAAGGCCGCTTAGATTTCCTCTACGGTCACGACGGTGTTCGTATAGATGCATAGGGCCGCGGCGATCGCCAGGGAACGTTCGACGATTTCGCGCGCGCCGAGTTCGGTGTTGTCGAGCAACGCGCGCGCCGCGGCTTGAGCGTAGCTGCCGCCTGAACCGATTGCGACCAAGCCGTTCTCGGGTTCGATGACGTCGCCGTTGCCTGAGATAACCAGCGAAACCTCCTTGTCGGCGACCGAAAGCAAGGCTTCTAGACGCCGCAGGCTGCGGTCGCTGCGCCAGTCCTTGGCAAGCTCGACCGCCGCGCGCGTCAGTTGCCCGTTGTGTTCGTCGAGCTTGCGTTCGAACCGCTCCGTCAGGGTGATTGCGTCGGCGGTTCCGCCCGCAAAGCCGGCCAGTACGCGGTCCTTGTAGAGCCGCCTGACCTTGCAGGCGTTGGTTTTCATCACGACTGCGTCCTGCAAGGTGACCTGCCCGTCGCCCCCCATTGCCACGCACCCGTCGCGACGTACCGAAACGATGGTTGTGCTGCGTATTTCGGGCATGCGTTATCTCTGTCCAAAGCGTTGATTTTACATTATCGCCCGGTCGGGCGGCGGGGAAACACTCAGCGTCGTCTCGCGCGCGGATGCGCTTTGTCATAGACTTTCGCCAGATGCTGAAAGTCAAGGTGAGTGTAGATCTGCGTCGTGCTGATGTTCGCGTGTCCCAGCAACTCTTGGACCGCGCGCAAGTCGCCGCATGATTCGAGGACGTGGCTGGCGAAAGAATGGCGCAGCACGTGGGGGTGCAGACGCGGTTGCAGACCGCACTTTCTCGCGTGTTCAGCGACGCGCTTTTGCACCGCGCGCGGCGACAGTCGTCGCCCGCGGCGGCTGACGAACAAGGCGTCTTCTTCCTCGTGCGCGAATTGCGCCCGCAGTTTCAGCCAGCAACGGATCACCCGGCACGCGCTTTTTCCCACCGGCAAATCGCGTTGTTTTGAGCCTTTGCCGACGACGCGTACCGTTCCCGCCTCGAGGTCCAAGTCGTGCAAAGCCAGTTGCAGCAACTCGGACAAGCGCAAGCCCGACGAATACGCCAGCTCCATGATTGCGACGTCCCTGAGCGTCAGTGCGTTTTCCGTCGGCACTTCGAGCAACGAAGCGACTTGTTCTATCGTCAGGGTTTCGGGCAGTTTTTTTTCGGAACGAGGCGGACGTACTCCCAGCGTCGGGTTGCGAGCGACGTCGCCTCGGGCGAGACAGTGGCGGTAGAACCCTCTCAGGCTCGACAAATCACGTTGCAGGGTCCGACCTTTGGCTCCGTCGAAGAAGCGGCGGGAGACGTAGTCGCGCACGTGCTTCGGCTCGCTCTTTTTCCAATCCGTCCCGGCGGCTTCCAGATACTCGAAAAAGCGGGTCAGGTCGCGCCGGTAAGCTTCGACGGTGTTGGTTGAGTAGTTTTTCTCGCGTGCGAGCACCGCAAGAAAATCATTCGCTTCACGCGGTAAAGACATCGGATTTTCAGCTCCTTCCTTTTCCGCTTCGATCTTCGGCTTCGCTCCCCGTCCCGGCGGCGGGATAAAAGGGGGATTCGATCAACTGCGCCAGTTGTACCAGAAACATCGTGCCCTTGCCCGGGGTAAAGCGCGAGGTATCGCCGCTGGTCAACACCAATACCCCCATGCGCCCGTGCGTGACCGGTTCAAACAGCGTCGCCGCCAGGCTCGAGCGGATTGCCGGCGCGAAGCGGCCGAACAAGGCCGCGCGCGCGGGCCCGTCGAGCGGCTCGCAGTGGAACTCCCCCGCCGCGAAAAGCGACCCGACAAGCGTCGAGACCCGCTGGTCTTTCTCGTCGAGCACGATAACGTCGTCGTTACGCGTCTCGTCCGCAAAAAAACCGTGCAGCCAGTATATGAATAAGGACACTTCGGGAACGTGCCTTTCAAAAACCGTTTTGCACGTCTGCAGGATTCTGCCGGCTTTGGCGGCGCGTGAAGGGAAAGGACGGGTGCAATTTCGCAGCAGTTCAAGAGCGGTTTCGTGTAAACACGTGCTTAAGTTTGCGTTGGCGCGCGCAAGCTTTATCAATTCGGCGCGGTCGATCTCGGCGCCGCTGCTCTTGTTGCGCAACACGGCGACTTGTTTCTCCAGCAGGGAAACCGCGCCGTGCGCGTCGTGCTTGATCTCAAGCCGTGCCAACACCTCGGGGTGTCGCGTGAAAAAGTCGGGACGTTCCGAGAGATAGGCGGCGACGCTCGCGTCGTTGTGGTCGTCGGATTCGCCCCGCGCCGTTTCAGGTTTTTTCTCACTCATACTCGATCTCTCCGTCGTAGACGTGTTCCGCCGGCCCCGTCATCTTGACGCTCTCGCCTGCGCCGTTCCATTCGACGTCAAGGGCCCCGCCGCGTTGCGTCACCCGGACGGCGTTGTCCAGCAATCCCCAGCGCCGCCCGACGGCGACCGCCGCGCAAGCGCCGCTGCCGCAAGCCGGAGTTTCTCCGGCGCCGCGCTCGAAGACCCGCAGCGACAGTCCACGGCGGCTCTCGATTCGCATGAAGCCCGCGTTGACGCTTTCCGGAAATCGGCCGAGGGACTGCAACGCTTGACCCACTTGCGCCACCGGGTAACCGTCAAGGTCGTCGACTTGCGTTACCGCGTGCGGATTGCCCATCGATACGACTCCCACGCGCAACCGCCGGCCTTCGAGCGTGAGCGGATAAGCGTCGGCAGGCTCGTCGCACAGGAAAGGGACGTCGGTCGGTACGAACGAGGGTGTTCCCATTTCCGCGCAAACGCGACCGCTCGGCAAGGTTTCCAAGCGTATGATCCGTCCGCCGGTCAGTGCACGCATCGTTGTCCCGTGTACCAGTCGGTTTTTCCGTGCGAAGTGCGCGACGCAACGGGCGCCGTTGCCGCACTGTTGCGCTTCGGTTCCGTCGGCGTTGAACGTGCGAAACGCGAAATCGGCATCGTCGCAAGGTTCGATTACGAGCAGTTGGTCAAAACCTACGCCGGTGCGCCGACGTGCCCATCGGCGTACCAGCTCGGCGTCCGGGGAGAACGTTTGTTTGCACGCATCGACCAGCATGAAGTCATTGCCGAGGCCGTGCATCTTGGAGTAGAAAACGCGCATGGTGGTAGTATAATCACCGAACCCCGCTGTTTTTGAAAGACGACCCTGGTGGCTGAATCCCCCGACTACTGGCAAAAAGCCTGCCGCGTGCTGTCGCGTCGGGACGCACGGATGGGCGAGTTGATTCGCAGGTTTTCCGGCGACCGCCTGCGGGGCGGGGCTGACGCTTTTGAGACTTTGTGCCGAGCGATCATCGGTCAGCAGATATCGCTGAAAGCCGCCGACAGCATCCGTTCGAAACTTGAGCACAGAATCGGTCGTTTGACACCTGATAACGTCAACCGCCGCCGGCACGGGACGTTGCGCAAATGCGGCTTGTCTGAAAACAAGGCTCGCTTTCTCAAGTCCGCCGCTGATTTTTTTATTGCCGAGCGGGTTACCGACGGCTATTGGAAACGACACGATTTCGATGCCATTCACAGACGGCTGACGGAGGTCAAAGGCGTCGGAGAGTGGACTTTTCAGATGTTCGCAATTTTTTATTTGAAACATCCGGACGTTTATCCCGTCGGTGATTTGGGGCTGGTCAACGCGGTGCGTAAACTCTACGGCCGCAACCTTGATTGCGAGCAAATTCTTGTTCTGGGTGAAACCTGGTCTCCGTGGCGCACCGTGGCGACCTGGTACCTGTGGCGCAGCATAGATCCGGACACCGTTGTCTATTGACCAAGGCAGCGTACCATAAGGTGTTATCGTTTTTACAAGCGTTTAGGTGCTTAGCTCTTTCTTCAACCTCATCACGTCGCGGTGCGGTGGGCGAGGATCCGGTTTCCGGTTTGTTCCGTGAAACCGATTGCAGCTTGTTGCCTTTTGCCCGTTAGCACCCCACAGACAAGAACTTACGTCGCCAAGTTGATGAAGAAAGTATATTTTACGTCTGATGGTTTGTCAGCAGGGTTAAGAGATAATTTGGACCGGATGCACTTGACACGGAAATTAGGGTTGTCTTTGGGGCACGTCTATATTTACAAACAACCGCGCGAGTGGAGAAACGAAGGGATAATGATGCCCTTGACTTTGCCTTGGTTTCTGGCGAAAGCGGTTAATAAAATGTATCGATGGTTTGTTCGAAATCACTTTCCGATATACGATCACCTAGGCTTGACCGAACACTTTTCCCGTGAAGCAAAAGCGGAAAGGCTCCCTGCACTCACGGAATGTAAAAAAGTGGATATTGTTTTGGGAGACCGCATCCTTAAGGAACAAGGCATCACCTCCCTCGACGGTTTGCAACGCTGGATCAGGGAGATCGTATCCCGAGAATCTCTTTCCGACCGCCCCTTAGTGGTGTCTATATGCTTAGTTTCTCCTTTGAGTTTATTCAAAGCAGTCTTGCGCTCAATTCCAGACTCGATCGATGATTTGAATCTTCGAGCGATTTACTCGGAACGTCATCGGAGCGCCCTTTCAAAGTCGCGTTTTCCTGAACAAGGGCTGAAAACTCTGGTGCATATCCGCCTGGGCGACGTGGCTCCGGTGAGAACACCGTGGAACACCTGGATTTATTGGGATAAACAATTGAAGCGCTCTGCGTGGCAAGAATGCCGGAACGAGAGTGAATTTCACCAGTTGACCGTCGCCGATTTTTACGATTTCATTCGAGGCATAAGCACCCATTTTGATGATAACGCGTTCGCCTTGCAAATTTTTTCCGACGGCTTCGAGAGATTTTTTTCGCAAATCCTTTCGGATAACAATCATCCTCGTGGAGGTAGCGGTGTGGGACTGCTCCGGAAGCAGCTCAAAGCCTTGCTTAAGCAACGTAAACGTTATGCGCGTGAACTCAAACCCCTGAAGAAAGTAAAGAACAGCGTTTCGACCATCGGTGAAACGCCCGGCAAATTGACCAAGCTGATTGACGCCGTCGCGACGGCGAATCTGCTGATTGTTGCGTTCCCAAGCCAGATGATGGCTTTTCATCTGATGAATCGGCTTTCTTCTTCCGCCGAGACGCCTCCCGCCGTCCTTTTGCATAAACCCGTTTCGGGGAAACAGCTACGAGACTTCCTTAAAGACAACCCGTCGAGGAAGATTATTCCGGTCGACGTTTCGGCGCCGGACTTTGACGACGTTGCCGTCCGTTTGGTCGAACTTTTTCCGCAGCTTGCGCCGCTTCTTCGTTCGCCAAGCATTCGTTCTTGAGGTCTACGGTCCAGGATCCGTGAAGCGCATAACTCGGATGTTTGAACGCCGCACACCACCTGAATTGATGACCGGTGAGGTCCAAGTTCAGGCTTACGTCGCGGGTGGTTTTTTCGAGACCAGGAAGCGAAGCCGGTCAGCAGCACCTTGCAGCATGAGGCCGGCAAAGCGTCAAATTGATGCTGAATCCTTTGCGGATCTATGTGTATGATTCCCCAAAAGACATATTTTACGCTTGTGATCGATTCTTCGGTAGGGTTGATTGACTATCTTGGTCGGATAGGAATGGTGCGGAAATTAGGATTGTCTTTGGGGTACGTCTATATTCACCGCCGCCCGTCAAATTGGAGGAACACAGGGATAATGATGCCCTTGACTTTGCCTTGGTTCCTGGCGAAAAAAGTTAATCGAGTGTATCGATGGTTTGTTCGAAATCACCCTTCAATATACGATCACATGGGCTTGACCGAACACTTTTCCCGTGAAGCAAAAGCGGAAAGGCACCCCGCACTAACGGAGTGCAAAAAAGTGGAAATTGTTTTGGGAGACCGCGTCCTTGAGAAACAAGGCATCACCTCCCTCGACGGTTTGCAACGCTGGATCAAGGAGATCGTATCCCGCGAACCTCTTTCCGACCGTCCCTTAGCGGTGTCTATACGCTTAATTTATCCTTTGAGTTTGCTCAAAGCAGTCGTGCGTTCAATCCCAGACTCGATCGATGATTTGAATCCTCGAGCAATTTACTCGGAACATCGTCGTAGCGCCTTTCCAAAGTCGCGTTTTCCCGAACAAGGGCTGAAAACTCTGATGCATATCCGCCTGGGCGACGTGGCTCCGGTGAGAACACCGTGGAAAACTTGGATTTGTTGGGGAAGACAAGAGAAGAACCCTGCATGGCACGAATACCGGAACGAGAGTGAGTTTCACCAGTTGACCGTCGCCGATTTTTACGATTTCATTCAGGGCATAAGCACCCGTTTTGATGATAACGCGTTCGCTTTGCAAATTTTTTCCGACGGCTTCGAGAGAGCTTTTTTACAAATCCTTCTCTGGAACAATGCTCCTCGTGTAGGTTTGGGGCTATTCCGAAAGCAGCTCAAAGCCTTGCTTAAGCAACGTAAACGTTGTGCGCGTGAACTCAAGATCCTGAAGAAAGTAAAGAACAGTGTTTCGACCATCGGTGAAACGCCCGGCAAATTGACCAAGCTGGTTGACGCCGTCGCGACGGCGAATCTGCTGATTGTTGCGTTCCCAAGCCAGGTGATGGCTTTTAATCTGATGGATCGGCTTTATTCTTCCGCTGAGACACCTCCCGCCGTCCTTTTGCATAAACCCGTTTCGGGGAAACAGCTGCGAGATTTCCTTAAGGACAACCCGTCGAGGAAGATTATTCCGGTCGACGTCTCGGCGCCGGACTTTGACGGCGTTGCCGTCCGCCTGGCCGAACTTTTTCCGCAGCTTGCACCGCTTCTTCGTTCGCCGAAGCATGAGGCCGGCAAAGCGTCAAATTGATGCTGAATCCCTTGCGGATCTATGTATATGATTCCCCAAAAGACGTATTTTACGCTTGTGCTCAATTCTTCGGTAGGATTGACTGACCATCTTGGTCAGATAAAAACGGTGCGGAAATTAGGATTGTCTTTGGGGTACGTTTATATTCACCGCCGAACGGCGAATCGGAGGAACACAGGGCTAATGATGCCCTTGACTTTGCCTTGGTTTCTGGCGAAAAAAGTTAATCGAGTGTATCGATGGTTTGTTCGAAATCACCCTTCAATATACGATCACATGGGCTTGACCGAACACTTTTCCCGTGAAGCAAAAGCGGAAAGGCACCCCGCACTAACGGAGTGCAAAAAAGTGGAAATTGTTTTGGGAGACCGCGTCCTTGAGAAACAAGGCATCACCTCCCTCGACGGTTTGCAACGCTGGATCAAGGAGATCGTATCCCGCGAACCTCTTTCCGACCGTCCCTTAGCGGTGTCTATACGCTTAATTTATCCTTTGAGTTTGCTCAAAGCAGTCGTGCGTTCAATCCCAGACTCGATCGATGATTTGAATCCTCGAGCAATTTACTCGGAACATCGTCGTAGCGCCTTTCCAAAGTCGCGTTTTCCCGAACAAGGGCTGAAAACTCTGATGCATATCCGCCTGGGCGACGTGGCTCCGGTGAGAACACCGTGGAAAACTTGGATTTGTTGGGGAAGACAAGAGAAGAACCCTGCATGGCACGAATACCGGAACGAGAGTGAGTTTCACCAGTTGACCGTCGCCGATTTTTACGATTTCATTCAGGGCATAAGCACCCGTTTTGATGATAACGCGTTCGCTTTGCAAATTTTTTCCGACGGCTTCGAGAGAACTTTTCCGCAAATCCTTTCGGATAACAATCATCCTCGCAGAGGTAGCAGTCTGGGACTGCTCCGAAAGCAGCTCAAGGCCTTGCTTAAGCAACGTAAACGTTATGCGCGTGAATTCAAACCCCTGAAGAAAGTAAAGAACAGCGTTTCGACCATCGGTGAAACGCCCGGTAAATTGATCAAGCTGATTGACGCCGTTGCGACGGCGAATCTGCTGGTTGTTGCGTTCCCAAGCCAGATGATGGCTTTTCGTCTGATGGATCGGCTTTATTCTTCCGCCGAGACACCTCCCGCCGTCCTTTTGCATAAACCCGTTTCGGGGAAACCGCTGCGAGATTTCCTTAAGGACAACCCGTCGAGGAAGATTATTCCGGTCGACGTCTCGGCGCCGGACTTTGACGGCGTTGCCGTCCGCCTGGCCGAACTTTTTCCGCAGCTTGCACCGCTTCTTCGTTCGCCAAGCATTCGTTCTTGAGGCGGACGGTCGCGCGGCGGCGGAACCTGCGCCTGGGGAGGGTATTCCGGCCCCCGAGACGTTCTCACCGCCGGCGGACGGGAGCCAAGGCAGTATTGGAGAAGTGCCCGAGCTTGTATATACTTGCTTCTCCTGCAAGGAAACCGGTAGAGGAGAAAACAGCATGAAACTGCCGTTTGAAAACATGATTTCGCCGATTATTCTGGTCGGCCTGCTCGTGTTCCTGATGTACTTGATTGCACACTCCCCGCAAAAGTAATTCGGTAACGGTGATTGATTCCGGCGGCGCGAGTTTCGCAAGTTCGCCGTTGTGCGCTTGCGCGGCGCCGTGACGCAACGGGTTGCAGGCGCCGAGAGTGCATGAAGTCGGATGCTTGCACGTCGCACCGAGCCTGAATTGATGACCGACGAGGCCCAGGTGCGGGCGTACGCGGCGGCTGATTTTTCTGAACCGCATGCAAACGTCGTCGGTTGGTTTCAGCGGGTATTTCCTTCACTGCCGCAAACGGCGATGGTGGCGGACCTCGGTTGCGGTCCCGCCGATATCGCGATCCGTATTGCCGGTCTGCAGCCCGGTTTCAACGTCGACGCGATTGACGGTTCGCGCGCAATGCTCGATTGTGCCGAAAGGGCGGTCAAAGACGTCGGTCTGACCAAGCGCGTCCGTTTGATACAAGCCACGTTGCCGGCGCCGTCGCTGCCGTCTCTGCACTACGACGTCGTTGCGTCCAACAGCCTGCTTCATCACTTGCACGAGCCGCAAACCCTCTGGGAGACGGTGAAGAGCATCGCCAAGCCCGGAGGACGGGTGTTTGTCGCGGATCTCAAGCGTCCCGACAGCGAACGCGCCGCTGCCGGGATAGTTGATCGATACGCCGCCGGAGAACCGGAGATCTTGCGGCGTGACTTTTATAATTCATTGCTTGCCGCGTTTACGCCGCAAGAGTTACAAGCGCAGCTGACCGAAGCGCGTCTCGATTTCAAGATGGAATCAATCAGTGATCGTCATCTGATTGTTTGGGGGACGTTGCCCGAGGTTGAGAGTGCGGGTTGAGAGCGCGACGGGGAGGTAACCCCCTTTCCGAGTCACGCGCCGCGAAAGACGAAAGCGTTCACGGGGATTTATATACATAAGTTGACAAGCTGACTCCGCTTGCATTTCGCCGGCCCTATAGACTTGCTGATACCCGCCCGATGTGGCGTTCACGTAACCTGACCGCCGCGTCGTTTTTGACCTGCCTCGGAAATCCCGTGCCCGAACCGGTTTGGCCGCCCCAGCGAGGGCCGGCAGTTTATCCACAGCATGCCCACCGCCCGTCCCCGCTGAATTCCGCTGATTATCTACATGTTGTCCATCCTTGACGGATTGCCCATATATGGTAACCTGACCGCTCTCGGCAACCACGCCCGCAACGATTAGTTTCTTGATTTACGCAAGCAATTTCGCTTCCGAAGCAAAACAATGGAACAGCCGCCGCTTAAAGAAACGTCCTTTAAGGAAAGGCTTGGGGATGTGAGCGCCGTTGCCGATGCGATGCTTGATCAAACTGCCGAAGTCGCGGCCACGGCACCAGGCAAATATCGGGTCATTCGTCGCAACGGCAAGGTCACCGCTTTCGACGCGGACAAGATCAAGATCGCGATCACCAAAGCGTTTCTCGCGGTGGAAGGCGGGAGTGCCGCGGCGTCGCGGCGCATTCACGACACCACCGAAACGCTGACCAAGCAGATAGTCTACGCCCTTACCCGCAGTCAGCCCGACGGCGGGATATTCCACATCGAAGACATTCAGGACTACGTCGAGTTGGCGTTGATGCGCAACGGCGACCATAAAGTTGCCCGCACCTACGTCCTCTATCGTGAGGAGCGCTCCAAAGAAAGGGAAAAAGCCCTCAAGGACGGCAAGGATCAATCCGTTGCCGTTGACCCGCAAGAAATCATGGTCACGCTTGAGGACGGTTCTCAAAAACCGCTCGACCTTGAGCGCTTCGAGAAAATAGTCGCGGAAGCGTGTCGTGAAACCGAAGGCGCGTCGGCACAGGCGATCGTTCAGGAATCTTTGCGCAGTTTGTACAGCGGCATGGCGTTCAAGGACGTCAGCACCGCGTTGATCATGAGTGCGCGAACTTTGATCGAAAAAGAGCCTGCTTACTCTTTTGTGTCGGCGCGCTTGTTACTCGACAAGTTGCGCAGGGAAGCGCTTTCTTTTTTGGCCGGACGTCCCGACGAGGCGACGTTGGACGAGATGGCCGAGCGTTATCCCGAATACTTCAAGCGTTACATTTCCCACGCCGTTGAGCTTGAACTGCTGGACCCGCGCCTGTGCAACGAATACGATCTTGAGAAGCTCGCGGGAGCGCTCAAACCCGAGCGCGACCGGCAATTCACCTATCTCGGTCTGCAGACCCTCTATGACCGCTATTTCATACATTCCGGCGGCAGGCGGTTTGAACTGCCGCAGGCGTTTTTCATGCGCGTGGCGATGGGGCTTGCGAACGGCGAAGTCGAGCGCGAAGAGCACGCCGTCGAGTTCTACGAATTGTTGTCGTCGTTTGACTTCATGAGTTCGACGCCGACGCTGTTCAACTGCGCCACTTTGCGCCCGCAGCTGTCTTCGTGCTACTTGACCACCGTCGCCGATGATTTGCACGGTATCTTCGAGGCGATCCAGGACAACGCGATGCTGTCAAAGTTCGCCGGCGGTTTGGGCAACGACTGGACGCGCGTGCGCTCGATCGGTTCTCCGATCAAGGGAACCAACGGTAAATCGCAGGGGATCGTGCCGTTTTTGAAAGTCGCAAGCGACACCGCGGTTGCGGTCAATCAAGGAGGCAAGCGCAAAGGCGCGGTTTGCGCTTACTTGGAAACCTGGCATCTCGACGTCGAGGAGTTTCTGGAGCTGCGCAAGAACACCGGCGACGACCGGCGCCGCACCCACGACATGAACACCGCGAATTGGGTCCCGGATTTGTTCATGAAGCGCCTTGCGGAAGGCGCGGAGTGGACGCTGTTTTCGCCCGACGATGCTGCCGATTTGCACGATTTGTACGGCGAGAAATTCGAGTGCCGCTACCTTGAATACGAGGAAATGGCCGATCGGGGGGAGATAACCAACTTCAAGCGCGTCAAAGCCGTGGACCTGTGGCGCAAGATGTTGAACATGCTGTACGAGACCGGGCATCCATGGTTGACTTTCAAGGACGCCTGTAACTTGCGTTCGCCGCAGCAACACGTCGGCGTGGTGCACTCGTCCAACCTGTGCACCGAGATCACCCTGAACACTTCGGACGAAGAGATTGCCGTGTGCAACCTAGGTTCTCTGAACCTTGCCGCGCACGTGGATAAGGACGGATTGATGATGGACAAGCTGGAGAAATCCGTCACCGTTGCGATGCGCATGCTCGACAACGTCATCGACTACAATTTCTACAGCGTCGGGAAAGCACGGCTTTCCAACGTGCGCCACCGTCCGGTCGGGCTGGGCGTAATGGGTTTTCAGGACGCGCTTTATACCTTGCGCGTTCCCTACTCCAGCGAAGACGCGGTGGTTTTCGCCGACCGCGCGATGGAGGCCGTGAGCTATTTCGCCATCAAGGCATCCAATCGGTTGGCTCGGGAACGCGGCACCTACTCAAGTTTCGACGGCTCGTTGTGGAGTCGCGGAGTGCTGCCGATCGACTCGATCCGGTTGTTGTCCGAACAACGCGGCGACTACGTCGACGTTGACGTTTCATCCACTTTCGACTGGGATAAATTGCGCGAGGACGTCAAGCAATACGGGATGCGCAACTCCAACACGATGGCGATTGCACCGACGGCGACGATTTCGAACGTATGCGGGGTTACGCAAAGCATCGAACCGACCTACCAGAATCTGTTCGTTAAATCGAATTTGTCCGGCGAATTCACGGTGGTCAATCCTCATTTGGTCGAGGATTTGAAAGCGCTTGGTTTGTGGGACGAAGTCATGGTCAACGATCTTAAATACTACGACGGCAGCGTGCAGAGCATCGACCGCATCCCCGACGAGCTCAAACAGCTGTACGCAACGGCGTTTGAGATAGACCCCCGCTGGTTGGTCGAGGCCGCTTCGCGGCGGCAGAAATGGATAGACCAGTCGCAGTCGCTGAACTTGTACATGAGCGAGCCGTCGGGCGCGAAGATGGACAACCTCTACAAACTGGCTTGGGTCAAAGGGTTGAAAACCACCTACTACTTGCGGTCGTTGGGCGCGAGCCACGTCGAGAAAAGCACCATGGAGACGGGGGAAAACAAGTTGAACGCCGTCAAGGTGAGCAACGGCGGCAATAACGGCGGCGGCGCGCCCGACGCCTGTTCGATCTTCGCCTCCGATTGCGAAGCGTGTCAATAAACGTCAACGCTGTTACCGCAGGAGAGAATCATCATGCAATTGAATTGGGAAGACCCGTTGACCGCCCGTAACAGCACCGCGGTGCTCGAGCCCGAGCTCACCGTGCCGCCGCTGCATGACGGCGTTATGCCCCGGCCTGACCGCGCCGGAAACGGCGGCGGCGCAACCGGACTTGAGGAAATCGAGATGGGCGCCGCGCGCGTTCGTGTCGATGACAAACGGATCATCAATTGCCGCGCCGATCTCAATCAGTTGGTGCCGTTCAAGTACGCTTGGGCGTGGGATAAATATCTGGCGGCGTGTAACAATCACTGGATGCCGCAGGAAATCAACATGAGCGCCGATATCGTTTTGTGGAAGAGTGCCGACGGTCTGAGCGAAGATGAACGCAGGGTGGTCAAGCGCAACCTCGGTTTCTTTTCGACCGCAGACTCGCTGGTTGCGAACAATCTCGTGCTGGCGGTTTACCGCCACGTCACCAACCCTGAATGCAGGCAGTACTTGTTGCGTCAAGCTTTTGAAGAGGCGGTGCACACCCACGCGTATCAATACTGCATAGAGTCCTTAGGGCTTGACGAGGCTGAGGTCTTCAATATGTACCGTGAATTGCCGTCGGTCGCGCGCAAGGCCGAATGGGCGTTGCCCTACACGCAGAGTCTCGGCGACCCCGGCTTCAAAACCGGCACCCCTGCGGCCGACCAGCGCTTGTTACGCGACCTCATCGCTTTTTACGTCGTGTTCGAGGGAATTTTCTTTTACGTCGGATTCGCGCAGATCCTGTCGATGGGGCGGCGCAATAAGATGACGGGCGTCGCCGAGCAGTTCCAGTACATCCTGCGTGATGAATCCATGCACATGAATTTCGGCATTGACGTGATTAACCAGATTAAGCTGGAGAACCCCCGTTTGTGGAGCGACGAATTCAAAAGAGAAATCGTCGAATTGATTCTTGACGGTGTGGAGCACGAAAAGCTTTACGCGGAAGACACGATGCCTCGCGGCATGTTGGGCATGAATGCGAGCCTGTTCAAGCAATACGTCGAATTTATCGCCAACCGGCGATTCGTTCAAATCGGTTTGCCCGAACAGTTTCCGGGCGTGACCAACCCGTTTTCCTGGATGTCAGAGACCCTCGACCTGAAGAAAGAAAAGAACTTTTTCGAAACCCGCGTCACCGAGTATCAGACGGGCGGCGCGCTCGATTGGAACGTTTGACCGCGGCGGCGGATGACGCCCCCGGGCAAGCCGCGGTTCCACGGGAGCCGCCCTGGAGCGTTCCCCTCCGTGAAAACCACCTCGTCGCCGTCGCGCGTTTTGTCGCCGTGTCCGCCGTTTCAAGCGGTCAAGCGAACGGGTCAAGCAAGCGGGGGGGAGCACAAATCTTGTTTTGCCGTCGGACGCGTCGAGGACCGCCGCCGCCGCGCTTGTGTGAAATAGGGGACTCGTATACATAAGTTGGCAAGACCGACCGTGTTTGCCTCTCGCCTCAAGATGAGGTAGATTGACGGCACTCGCCCGCACGTGGCGGGTCGGTCTCCGGGAACGGGTCTTCTGGGCGCGGAAGCGGCCGTTGGTCGGCTTATGAAGCGTCAAACCGATACGGAAAATCGACGTCAACTTTCGTATATAGCTCCCTAGGAACAGTCGCTCATGAATATCGGCATCGTCGGTTACGGCACCGTCGGCAAGGCAATCTGCAAGGGGTTTGAGAGCAAAGCCTCCCTGCACGTTTTCGACCCGCTGTATTCCCCGCAACAGTCGCAGCGTTTCAAGCGTTCCGTCGAGGAAGTCTGGCGGGCAAGCGACTTTACCTTTGTTTCGGTGCCGACGCCGCAGAAATTCGACCAGGGGCAGCAAGGCGGTCCTTTCGATTCGTCCAACGTTGACCAGGTGGTGGCGGCGGTCTCCCCGCTCGCGGATGAAAACAAGATACTGGTCATCACCAGTACGACGCTGCCGTCGAAAATCGGTGAATACTTGGAGCGTTGCCCGCAACTTAACTTGGTCATGCTTCCGGAGTTCCTGACCGAAAGGAACGCTCAGCGTGACTTTCTCAGTCCCTCTTTCAGGATTATCGGCGGCGAACCGGAACACGCCCGCGCGGTACAGAAGCTGTTTGAACGGTACAGTACTTGCGTACCTTGCAAGGTCGGTTATTGCGACGCGATCGGCGCGGCGTTCGTCAAATACATGATCAACTCCTATCTCGCGGTAAAGGTAAGCTTTCTCAACCAGTTTTACGATTTGTTCCGGGAAAGCGGGTCCGGTACCGCTTGGCCGGAGCTGTCCGAGCTGTTTCATTACGACGTCAGGATGGGCAACAGTCACCGCGACGTTCCGGGATACGACGGCGACCGGGGCTGGGGCGGAAAATGCCTGCCGAAAGACGTCAACGCGATTATGCGGGACGCGCGGCGACAAGGCTGCCAGATGAGCTTGCTTGAAGAAGCTTGGGAATACAATCTGCGCGTCAGGTCGAATATAGACTGGAAGTAGGCGCTGCGGCGCCTTTGATGATGCCGACCTTACCGCCGCCCCGCAGCCTGCACGCCGGCGGCTTCGTTCTATGCGTCGGCGCGTTGCTCGTGGCGGTTTTCTTCATGGAAGGACGTCTGGGTCTTGCGCCTTGCCCCCTGTGCATACTCGACCGCGTCGTGATTGCTTTGATGGCGCTGATCTTTCTGCTCGCTTTTGTGCACAACCCCGCGCACGTCGGACAGCGGATTTACGCGGGGGTCAATATCGCGTTCGGTGCAATCGGAGTCGCGCTGGCGGGACGCCACGTTTACCTGCAAAGCCTGCCGCCCGGCGAAGTCCCTGATTGCACTCCCGACCTGGATTACATGCTCGAAGCGTTTCCTTTGTCGGAAACTCTTTCCATTGTCCTCAACTCTTCCGGAGAATGCGCCGAGATTGCGTGGACTTTTCTCGGCTTGAGCATCGCGCAACAGACCCTGATCCTGTTTATTTTCCTCACTTTGCTTTGCGGCGTTATCTTCAAGGCCGCGCGCGCGGTGAATTGACCGCGTTGGTTCGCGAGTCCGCCGCGGCGCCCGTTCGGACCCGAGCAAACGTCCGCCTAAAGTATAATTTCACGCCGTAACCGCACCATGGCCAATATCTCATTCATCGGCGCCGGCAATCTCGCCGCGAGTCTCGTTCAGGGGCTGATAGAGCGTGGTTTCGACGCCTCCGCGCTGGCGGTTACCGACAGCGACGCGACAAAAGCCGAATCGTTGGCAAGCAGGTACCCGGGGGTTGCGATTCACGCCTCGAACCAAGAGGCTGCGGCGGGCTGTGAGGTGTTGGTCGCGTGCGTGAAACCCGGCGATATGCACGGCGTGTGCAAGGAGATCGGTTCCGTCCTGCAAGCGCGTTCCGGCTTGCTCGTTTCGGTGGCCGCGGGCGTCGGTTGCGCGACGCTTGCGAAATGGACGTGCAACCCGCCGCCTTTGGTTCGTTGCATGCCCAACACGCCGGTTGCAGTCGGTCTCGGCATGAGCGTTCTGTACGCCGGCGCCGACGTTTCCCGGACCCACCGCGAGCTCGCCGAGAGCATCTTTTCGGCCGTCGGCGACGTCGCGTGGATCGAGGATGAAACGTTGATGGACGCGGTCACGGCGCTTTCAGGGAGCGGGCCCGCGTATTTTTTCCGCGTCATGGAAGCGCTTGTGCAAGGGGCGGTTGCGTTGGGAATTGACGCCGCCTCGGCGCGGAAGTTCGTCGTCCAGACTGCGCTCGGCGCCTCGACGCTCGCACACCGCGCGGGCGACCTCAAAGCTTTGCGGGAACGGGTTACTTCCAAAGGCGGCACCACCGAACGCGCGGTCGAGTCGCTCGAACGAAGCGGCATAGACGAAATGTTCGAACGGGCGCTTGCTTCGGCGGCACGGCGCAGCCGCGAGATTTCGCGCCGACTCGACCAGGATTCCGGCGGTGACTGATGGAACCCGGCGTTTTTCAGAACGTTTTGCTGTTCCTGACCGACACTCTGTTGTCCTTGTACGCGCTCACGTTCCTGCTGCGTTTCCTGTTGATGCTGGTACAGGCCGATTTTTACAATCCGTTGTCGCAGGTCGTGGTCAAGCTGACTCAGCCTCCGGTCGCCGCCTTGCGCAAGTTCATTCCGCCCGTCGGGCGGGCGGACCTCGCGTGTTGGCTCCTCGCTTACGGATTGAAAGTGCTAGCCCTTGTTTTGATCGGGCTTATTCAGGGCAAGCTGTGGTCTTTAACCCCGTTGCTTCTGGTCGGCTTGATCCAGCTCGGCGAGACGCTGATTTACATCTATATCTTCTCGGTGATTATTCTCGCGGTCAGCAGCTGGTTCATGAGCGGCGTGCAGGCGTTCAGCCATCCGTTGATATCCTTGCTCTACAGCTTGACCGCCCCGGTGCTCGTGCCGTTGCGGCGGATCGTGCCGTCCGTCGGGGTCGTGGATCTCAGCCCCTTGGCTTTGCTGCTGGTGCTTTACCTTGTGCTGGTTATCCTACGTTCGCTGTACTGATGGGACGACGCGAAACATAGACCCGTGCACGTTCTCGGCATAGAAACGTCCTGCGACGAAACCGGCGTCGGGCTGGTTGATTCGCAACGCGGCGTTGTCGCGCAGGCCTTGTTCAGCCAAGCCGAGATACACGCCCCCTACGGTGGCGTCGTTCCCGAGCTGGCTTCGCGGGACCACGTCAGGCGCCTGTTGCCCTTGATCGAGGAGACCCTGGGCGAGGGCGGCCTGGAACAAGTGGACGCCGTTGCCTACACCGCGGGGCCGGGCTTGGTCGGCGCTTTGTTGACCGGCGCCGCGTTCGGGCACGCTCTTGCTTGGGCTTGCGGTCTGCCCGCGGTCGGCATCCACCATCTCGAGGCGCACTTGCTCGCGCCGCTGCTCGACGAGCCTTCGCCCGAGCCGCCTTTCGTCGCGTTGCTGGTGTCGGGCGGACACACGCAATTGGTTTTGGTCAAACAACTCGGTGATTACGAGATTCTCGGCGACACGCTCGATGACGCGGTCGGCGAAGCGTTTGACAAGACCGCGAAACTGCTTGGCCTGAGCTATCCGGGCGGGCCGGAAGTCGAAAAACTTGCGCGGGCGGGCAACCCGGAGCGTTTCAGCTTCCCGCGGCCGATGATGCGCAAGCCGGGGCTCGATTTCAGTTTCAGCGGTCTCAAGACGCACGTGCGCAACGTGTTACGCGACGCCCCGGGGGACGAACCGACCAAAGCCGACGTGGCGCGTGCGTTCGAGGAAGCCGTGACCGAGGTGCTTGCGGTCAAGTGCCGGCGCGCGTTGGAGCAGACCCGTTGCGATCGGCTGGTGGTCGCCGGCGGCGTCAGCGCGAACCGCCGCTTGCGCGAGAGGCTGGACTTGCTTGCGCGTCGCGCCGCCGCCCGCGTGTTTTTCCCCCGCCCGACGTTGTGCACCGACAACGGCGTGATGATTGCTTACGCGGGGTTACTGCGGCTGCAAGCCGGAGAGGAAAGCACTCCCTGGCCGCAAGTGCGTCCCCGCTGGAACCTCGAGAGCTTGGAAGCCGTCTCCCGGTAGAGGCTGGGCGAGTTATTTCTCCCGTTCGGGGTGATTGAGCAGGTTGCGGACGTTGTCGGCGTGCCTGATCAGGATCAGCAACGCGGCCGCCGAGACCAGCAGTATCAGCCATCGCGGTTGCGCCGTCCCCCAAGCGTAAAAAGGTATCGCCAAGGAAGCGGTCATGCTCGCGGCCGATACGTAGCGGAAGGGCAAGAACACGGCGAGCCAGAGCGCGAGCCAAATCAGCGCCATCTGCCACTGCAGGACCGTCAGGACCCCGAGAAAGGGCGCGACTCCCTTGCCTCCCCTGAAGCGGTGATACAGCGGATAGACGTGGCCGATGAACGCAGCCAAGCCGACCAGCGCAACCGTCGTTTCCGGGTAGCCCAAGGCGCGCACAAGCAGCATCGGCACCACCGTTTTTGCGACGTCGCCGCATAAGGTTAACGCGGCGGGCAGCTTGCCCGCCAAGCGTGCGACGTTGGTTGCACCGGGGTTGCCCGACCCGCGGTTGCGCGGGTCGGGCAGGTTCAGCGTACGGCAAACGACAACGGCAAACGACACCGAGCCCGCGAGATAGCCGCCGCCGACGGCGACGAGGTCGGAGAAGTGGGGCATGGTGTATCAATTATACTGGGGTTCATACGGCCCGCTCGGTTCGATTGTATTGCCGCAACCGACGTCGGGCGGGGCAGTGGGAAGTTTGCGGGATTCGCCGATGCACGTTGAACAAACCGGGCAGGGTCCCGACCTGTTCTTGATTCACGGTTGGTTGATGAACCTCCGTTGCTGGGACGGGATTGTCGCGCGGTTCAAGGACCGTTGCCGCTTGACCATGGTTGACCTTCCGGGGCACGGCGGCAGCCTGGACTCGTCGTATTCGTTCGGTCACCCGCAGCGGTTGGTTTCGGGCCTGCTTCGGCTCGCGCCCGATAACGCGGTCTGGGTCGGCTGGTCGCTCGGCGGCTTGCTCGCTCAGCTCGCGGCGCAGGCGGCGCCCGAACGCGTTCGTTCCGTGGTCAGCGTCGGCATGGGTTCACGCTGCGTCGCGTCCGCGGACTGGCCGTACGGCGCCAACCGCGCGTTGTTCGAAACCACGCTGCGCTTGTTTGCCGTTTTCCCCGAGCGGGTTTTGCGTCTGCTCATCAAGTGGCAGCTGTTCGGCAGCGAGCGCCGGATGGACGTGCGCACGTTGATGAATTCGCTCGCCGCGATGCCGTGGGACAAGGAGGAGCTCAAGGCCGGTTTGGAGCTTGTGAGAACCGCGGACGCCCGGAACGCGATGCGGGGTTTCGATAAACCCGCGTTGTTCATCGCCGGCGAAAAGGATCTGATCATCAAGCCCGCAAACCTCGAGCAAAGCAGCCGTCTCGCGCCGCGGGGACGTTGCGTCACCGTCGCCGGCGCGGGGCACGCCCCGTTTCTGTCGCATCCTCCGGAATTCGCAGCCACACTCGGCGGGTTTATCGATGAGTTGGATTGACAAGGTCGAGTTGCGCCGTTCGTTTAACCGGGCGGCGCGACGCTACGACGCCGACGCAAGGTTGCAGCGCGCGGTGGCGAATCGGTTGATCGCTTGCGCGGTCCGACCGCCGTTGCAACCGGGGTGGATACTCGACGCCGGGTCGGGCAGCGGTTTCGGCACCGGAGCCTTGATCCGGGCTTTCCCCGGCGCGCGCGTCGCCGCCCTTGATTTTGCGCAGGAGATGCTGAAGCTCACGCGGCGCGGATTCCGTCGGGCCGAATGCGTCTGCGGGGACGTGGAGGCGTTGCCGTTCGCTTCGGCTGTTTTCGATTTGGCGTTCACGAGCTCGGTGCTGCATTGGAGCGGCGAAGTCAAGGCTGCGTTGGGTGAATTCCGGCGGGTGCTGAAGCAAGGGGCGGTGTTGCTGGCGGCGGTCTACACCGAGGGTACTTTGCGCGAGTTGCAAGACAGCTGGCGTGGGGTCGACGATCATGACCACACGCTCGAATTTCCTCCGCCGAGCCGGTTGCGACGCATGCTTGAAGAAGCGGGGATGGCCGTCTCATCGTGCCGGACTCAGACCGAAGTCGTGTTTTACGACGACGTGGACGCTTTGCTCGAGAACCTCAAATACACCGGAGTACGTAACCTCCGCCGCGACCGCGGTGCCGGCTTGACCGCACCGTCGCGGTTCAAGGCGATGAAAGCCCGCTATCGCGCCCGCCACGCTTGGTCGCGGCGGATTCCCGCCAGCTACGTGGTCACCCTGGTCTCGGCGCACGCCGGCGCGGCGCCCGCCGCGGAACGGATAACCGCTTGAAATCTCAAGCTCACGTCGCGCCGGAAGCTGCGGGCTTGAGTACGTCACGTCGCCGCCGGCATCGACCGGGGTCGGTCGCGGTCACCGGCGAATCCAAGCGGCTCGGTGTGCTAGAATCGGCGCATGCGAAAACCCGGTTTCATATCGTCTGTGGCGGGTGGCATAAGCTTGGCATTGTTTTCCGGTTCGGCGGGTGCCGAGATCCAGCCGTACAACTTGCCGGTCGGCGTAACCGAGATCAGCCGCGACATCTTTGATTTGCACATGCTGATCTATTGGATCTGCGTGGTAATCGGCGTCGTCGTGTTCGGCGCGATGGCTTATTCGATCGTCGTGCACCGAAAATCCAAGGGATACGAGGCCAAGCAATTCCATGAAAGCTCGACCGTGGAATTCGCTTGGACGCTGGCGCCGTTGCTGATATTGATTGCGATGGCGGTGCCCGCGGCGAAAACCTTGATTAAGCTGGAGAACACCGGGGACGCCGACATGACGGTGAAAATCACCGGTTATCAGTGGTTGTGGGAGTACGAATACCTGAACGAGGGGATCCGTTTCTACAGCGCGCTTGCGACGCCGCGTGAAGAGATTTACAACCTCATGGAGAAGGACGAGAACTACCTCCTCGAGGTGGACAACGAGATGGTGTTGCCCGTCGGCAAGAAGGTCCGCTTCCTGCTGACTTCGAACGACGTGCTTCACGCGTGGTGGGTGCCGGAGCTTGCGGTGAAAAAGGACGCTATCCCCGGCTTCATCAATGAAATCTGGACCCGGATTGACGAACCCGGAGTTTATCGCGGGCAATGTGCGGAATTGTGCGGTCGCGGCCACGCGTTCATGCCGGTCGTCGTCCGCGCGGTTGAACCGGCGGAATATGATCAGTGGGTCGCGGACATGAAGTCGCAGCCCCTTGCGATCGTCACCCGTCAGCGTCAGGCGTCAACCTCAGGAGAAAAACAATGAGCGCAGTCATAACCGACGAGACCCACCAGGAGCACCACGAAGAACACCCCAGCGGCGTCAAGCGTTGGCTTTTCACCACCAACCACAAGGACATCGGCACGTTGTACCTGTGGTTTGCGATGATCATGTTCTTCATCGGCGGCGCGATGGCGCTGATTATCCGCACCGAATTGTTCGAACCGGGCATGCAGTTCGTGGATCCGCAGTTTTTCAACTCGATGACGACCATGCACGCGCTGGTCATGATTTTCGGCGTCGTGATGCCGGCGTTCACCGGTCTTGCCAATTGGTTGATTCCGATGATGATCGGCGGTACCGACATGGCGTTGCCGAGGCTTAACAACTGGAGCTTCTGGATTCTGCCGTTCGCGTTCACCATGCTGCTTTCGACGTTGTTCATGGACGGCGGCGGCCCCGCCGGCGGCTGGACGCTGTATCCGCCGCTGACCCTGCAGACCGGCGAGGCGTTGCCGTTCGTCGTTTTCTCGATTCACTTCATGGGCTTGTCTTCGATTCTCGGCGCCATCAACATCATTGCGACCATACTCAACATGCGCGCACCGGGAATGACCCTGATGAAAATGCCCTTGTTCGTGTGGACCTGGTTGATTACCGCCTACCTGCTGATCATGGCGATGCCGGTTCTTGCGGGCGGTGTGACGATGCTGTTGACCGACAAATTCTTCGGCACCAGCTTTTTCAACGCGGCAGGCGGGGGCGACCCGGTGATGTTTCAGCACATCTTCTGGTTTTTCGGCCATCCGGAGGTCTACATTCTGATCCTCCCGTCGTTCGGCGTCATCTCGAGCATCCTCCCGACGTTTTCCCGGAAGCCGCTGTTCGGCTACAGCTCGATGGTCTACGCGACGGCCTCTATCGCTTTTCTTTCGATCATCGTGTGGGCGCATCACATGTTCACCGTCGGCATGCCGCTGGCCGGTCAGCTGTTTTTCATGTTTTCAACCATGCTGATCGCGGTGCCGACCGGAGTGAAAGTGTTCAATTGGGTGGCGACGATGTGGCGTGGTTCGCTGACGTTCGAGACCCCGATGCTGTTCGCGATTGCGTTCATCGTGCTGTTCACGATAGGCGGTTTTTCGGGCTTGATGATGGCGATTACGCCGGCTGATTATCAGTATCACGATACTTACTTTATCGTTGCGCATTTCCACTACGTGCTGGTGCCGGGTTCGATCTTTGCAATCATCGCCGCCGTGTACTATTGGTTGCCGAAATGGACCGGCAACATGTACAACGAAACGCTCGGCAAATGGCACTTTTGGCTTTCGACGATTTTCGTGAACCTGACTTTCTTCCCGATGCACTTTGTCGGGCTTGCGGGCATGCCGAGGCGCATTCCGGACTACAACATGCAATTTACCGACTACAACATGCTGGCAAGCATCGGTGCTTTCGGTTTCGGTTTCGCACAATTGCTGTTTCTGTATCTCGTGATTGCGACGATCCGCGGCAAGGAAAAAGCCACCGCACAGGTCTGGGACGGCGCCCGAGGACTCGAGTGGACCCTGCCGTCGCCGCCGCCCTATCACAGTTTCACCACGCCGCCCCCAATCAGTGACGTTGCAGGTGACGTTGCAGGCGGCGTGAAATGAGTCGTGAAGACGAGCGGGCGGCAAAAGGGCAGCGTAAAGAGGACGGTTTTCGGGTTGGCTCTGCTTGTGACCGTGATTTACGTCGGGTTTTACGTTCTGGTTGCGATGCGCTGAGCCTCGAACGGAGATGACCGGAGATGACCGGAGATGGCCGGAGATGACCAAAGAATAAAGATAATGAACAAGGGTAAAGCGAAAGTGAAGAAATCCACGACCAAATCGGCTTTCAAGCTTGCGGGTTTCACCGTCGTGATGTTCGGTTTCGGTTTCGGGCTGGTTCCGCTGTACGACGTGATTTGTGACGTCACCGGACTCAACGGCAAGACCGGCAGGATCGCCGAAGCTCAGGTCGAAGCTCAGGCCAAAGCTCAGGCCGGGGCGTCGGCCACGCCCACCGCGGCCACGGCGGGCGATCTCGACGAGCAGCGTTTGGTGACCGTCGAGTTCGTCGCCAACCTCAATCAATCGATGAATTGGGCGTTTGCACCGCAAACCAAAGTGCTTGAGGTCGAGCTCGGTGAAGTCTACGAGGTCAACTACGTTGCGAAAAACCTCGATGCCTTGCACGTCGTCGGGCGGGCGGTTCCGAGCGTTGCGCCGACCGCCGCCGCGAGGTTCTTCAACAAGACCGAATGTTTTTGCTTTATCAAACAGGAGCTCGAACCCGGAGAGGAGCGTTTGATGCCGTTGCGATTCGTGGTAAGCCCCAAGCTGCCGGAACACGTCAAGACGATTTCCCTTGCGTACACTTTCTTTGACGTTACCGATGAACCCGAACCAAACAGGACCTGACCATGTCTGACGCACGTTCCTCTTACTACATCCCCAACCCCAGCTATTGGCCGATCGTCGGCTCGATCGCGTTGTTCTCCATCATGGTCGGCGCCGCTTCGTGGCTGAACGGCGCTTCGTTCGGATTGTCGGTAATGGGCGTCGGGACGATAATCCTGATCGTCATGCTGTTCGGCTGGTTCAGCACGGTGATCAAGGAAAGCGAAGCCGGCACTTATAACGGGCAAGTGGACGTCTCGTTTCGCTGGGGGATGGCTTGGTTCATTTTCTCCGAAGTTATGTTCTTTGCCGCGTTTTTCGGTGCTTTGTTTTACGCGCGCATTTATTCTCTTCCGTGGCTCGGCGGCGAAGGTTCGGGTGCTTCGACGAACCTTTATCTGTGGTCCGGCTACGAGGCGATCTGGCCGACGACGGGGAACGGCCCCGCGGAGATCGGCGGTAAATTCGCGGCGATGCCGGCTTGGGGCGTGCCTGCAATCAACACCGCCATCCTGCTGAGCAGCGGGGTTACCGTAACTTGGGCGCACCATGCCTTGAAGGCGATGAAACGGGGACAGTTGATTGCCGGGTTGTCCCTGACCGTGGTGCTTGGATTCGTGTTCGTGCTTCTGCAGGCGGAGGAATATATTCACGCCTACAAGGATCTGAACCTCACCCTCGAGTCGGGAGTCTACGGCTCGACGTTCTTCATGCTGACCGGCTTTCACGGCCTGCACGTTACGCTCGGTGCAATCATCTTGACCGTGGTGCTGATTCGCAGCATCGTCGGGCACTTTACCCCCCAGAACCACTTCGCGTTCGAAGCCGCCGCTTGGTACTGGCACTTTGTCGACGTCGTGTGGCTGGGGCTTTTTATCTTCGTCTACTGGCTGTAGCCGCGCCGTCTGAACGCCTGCCTGAGCCGTATTTTGCTCAGGGAGGCGGGGGAACGACTCCGTGCGGTGTAATCAATCCGGTTGCGAACCCGATCAGCAACAGCACGAACGCGAGTACCGAAAGCCCGATTCTCAAGGTCAGCGCGTTCAACGTTCGTTTGGTCGTGCCTCGGTCTTTGACCAAATACACCAGTGCCGACCCTAAGCTAATCATGATAATCAGCAGCAGAAAAACCGTCAGCGCTTTTATCAGCATGAGGCAAGTCCTTTGTCCACCGCGGCAAAGCCGCAAATCACGCCGGCTTCCGCGTTAAAGTCGGCGCTCTCGCTGCGACATTAGACCCCTTGTGAAACTGTATTTCAAGCATACTTTGCTCGGTTTTCTGCTGACGGTGTTTGTCGCGGGCCTGTTCGCGGGTCTGGGCAGGTGGCAGTTGGACCGTGCCGGTGAGAAAAAGGAAATCATTGAAACCCAGCTGCATCGTGCCGCCGAACCCGCGGTGGAATTGCCCGCCCGGTTCGAAGACCCGCTTCGGTGGCGTTACCGCAAGGTGCGGTTTGCAGCGGTTCCGCTGAGCGAACGCCAATTTCTGCTCGACAACCAAATCCGCGAGGGTCGCGTCGGCTTCAACGTGTTGACGGCTTTCAAGGCGTCGGGCGCCGGCTTGATTTTGGTTGACCGCGGCTGGGTCCCTCTCGGTGCGGACAGAAGCGACCTCCCGGAAGTCTCGATTCCCGGGGAGCCGATGCGGCTTGAAGGCTCGATTTACGTACCTTACGGAGAACCGTTCACCCTCGGCGGCATCGACGACGGTGAATCCGGCTGGCCGAGGATTATCCAATTCCTGGACTTCGAGGCGCTTGGGCGGCGTCTCGGTGAACCCTTGCGTCCTTTCGTCGTGCGTCTTGCCCCTTCGCTTCCGCACGGCTATCTGCGCACCTGGCGGCTGACGTCGGTTTCGCCGGAAAAGCATCTCGCTTACGCGTTTCAATGGTTTGCTCTTTCCGCCGCGGCGTTTGCGGTGTTTGTGGTGCTGACTCTGAGGCGGCGACGAAA
Organism: uncultured Chromatiales bacterium; assembly: GCA_964347615.1. GTDB lineage: Bacteria > Pseudomonadota > Gammaproteobacteria > Poriferisulfidales > Oxydemutatoraceae > CAYFZO01. The sequence continues at coordinate 96,416 of CAYFZO010000001.1, read as the reverse complement.
ATGACGGACGCGGTAAAGATTTCCCGACTGAAACTGCTGGCCCTGGCCGCGGTCTTCCTCGGACCGTTGCTGCTTGCGACGCTGATTTATCTCAACCCGGGATGGTTCACGTTACCCGGAAGCGACAGTCACGGAGAACTGATTACCCCCGCGCAGCCGCTTGCCGAGTTTCAGGGCGTATCCCGTCACGGGCGGCGCCTGCCGGGCGAATTGCTGATCGGCAAATGGACCTTGTTGTACTGGAACGGCGCGGACTGCGATCTGGAGTGCGAAGCCGGCTTGTTCAAGATGCGCCAAGTCCGCCTGTCCCTGAGCAAGGACGCGGGGCGCGTGCAAACCGTCTACTTTTCCGGTGAGCCGACCGCCGGCGGCACCCTCGAGCGCCTGCTCGACAGGTATCCTCGGTTGATTACGGCGCACTCGAAACCCGGTGAGAAAACCCTTTTTGCCGAGCAGCTCGGCGTTTATCCGCAAGGCAACGTTTATCTCATTGATCCGCTGGGCAACCTGATGATGCGTTATTCCGACTCGGCGGCTTCAAAGGGTATATTCAAGGACCTCAAGAAACTTTTACGCGTATCCAAGATTGGCTGACGAGAACCTGCTGTATCGCCGTTTCATGCTGCTCGCCCGTGCGGCGGTTGCGGTCGCGTTGTGCGTCGTCGTACTGGGTGCTTACGTTCGGCTTTCGGACGCGGGGTTGGGTTGCCCGGACTGGCCGGGCTGCTACGGGAAGCTGCTCGGGGTTCCTCACACGCCCGCCGAGCTCGAGCAAGCACGTCGGCTTTATCCGCGGAACCCGGTTGATTCGGCCAAGGCTTGGAAAGAGGTTTTGCACCGCTATCTTGCGGGGGGCCTCGGGGTTCTCGTGTTCGCGCTTGCGGTGCTGGCGGTCGTCAATCGCCGTTGCAGGCGTCAACCGGTGACCTTGCCGTTGTTGCTTTCGGTGCTCATCGTGTTTCAAGCCCTCCTCGGAATGTGGACCGTGACCATGCTGCTCAAGCCGATTATCGTCACCGCGCACCTGCTCGGCGGGCTGGCGACGCTTGCTCTGTTGTGGCATCTGGCGCTGCCTGCCGGGTCGAACCTCGGGTCGAACTTCGGGTCGGGCGGTGCTTTCGCGGAGCGGAAGAAGTGGCTGCGTCTCGTGACGGCCGGCATCGGCCTGTTGGCGGTGCAGATTGCGCTCGGCGGGTGGACCGCCGGCAACTACGCGGCGCTCGCGTGCCCCGACTTTCCCACCTGCCAGGGCCAGTGGTGGCCGTCGATGGATTTCGCCGCCGCTTTCCAACTCATCGGCGAGCCCGGCGTGAATTATGAATACGGGACGTTGGACGCCCCCGCACGAACCGCAATTCACGTCACTCACCGCATCGGCGCTTTGGCGACCCTGCTGCTGCTGGGATCTTTGCTGCTTGCTTTGTTGCTGCGCAAACCGCCGCCCGCGCTCAGAATCGCAGTGTCCGTTTCTTTGGCCTTGCTTGTTTTGCAGACCTTGCTCGGTGTTCTGAACGTTACCTTGTCTTTGCCTTTGGTCGTCGCGACGGCGCACAACGCGACGGCGGCGACGTTGCTTCTGAGCCTGGTCACCGTCGCGCGTATGCTAAAATCGTAAGCGGAATGCGCGTTCCCACCAAGATCAACCTCAAGATCAACTCCGGCGCCGCGGTGGCACGGCAAGGGTTCGTTTCGTCGGTCAAGGACTACCTTGAAGTATGCAAGCCCAAGGTGGTTGCGACCATGTTGTTCACGATGCTGGCGGGCATGTTTCTGGCCTCGCCCGGGCACGTCCCGTGGGTCATCGTCGTCGCCGGCGTCTCAGGCGTCGCGCTGGTCTCGGCCGCGGCCGCCGCGTTGAATCAGGTTGCCGACCACCATATAGACGCGGTCATGGAAAGAACCCGCGCTCGTCCGCTGCCTTCGGGCCATCTGACAAAGAGGCAGGTGCTGATTTTCGCTTTCGTCGTCGGTGGGTTGGGCGCGTTCGTTCTTACGCTTTGGGTCAACTTGCTGACGACCGTCCTGGCGCTGTTGTCGTTGGTCGGCTACGCGGTGGTTTATACGCGATTTCTGAAATATGCGACGCCGCAAAACATCGTAATCGGCGGCGCCGCCGGTGCGACGCCGCCGCTGCTCGGCTGGACCGCGGTTACCGGACGGGTCGAGGCCGAAGCCTTGCTGCTGTTCCTGATTATCTTTGTTTGGACGCCCCCGCATTTCTGGGCGCTCGCTTTATACCGCAAGGAAGACTACGCCGACGCAGAAGTGCCGATGTTGCCGGTTACCCACGGCGAGGATTTCACCCGCCTGCATATTCTTCTCTACACGGTGCTGCTCACCGTGGTCACCATGCTGCCGTACGTGGTCGGCACGTCGGGGCCAGTCTACTTGTTCGGCGCCGCTTTGCTCGACGGCGTTTTTCTGTACTATGCGTTGGGGTTGAAGATTACCCGGGACGAACGTTGGGCAAAAGACACTTTTGTCTATTCGATCATTTATATACTGCTGCTGTTTGCGCTGTTGCTGTTCGATGCGCACTTGCCGGCGATTGCCAAGGCCTTATCGTAGGGGCCTTGTCGCGGGGAGACGGGGAAAGCGGGACGACCGGGCTGACGCTTGCGGCGTCGGCGTTTACTTCGGGGGCGCACGTCCGGCGTTTGCTTCGGCGGGCGCGGCAATCAGTTTCTGCAACTTGGCGACCGCTTGGTTTTCGATTTGGCGCACCCGCTCGGCGGAGATTCGGTAGCGCGCCGCGAGCTCGTGCAAGGTCATCCTTTTCCCGTCTGGTAGCCGCCGTGCTTTCAGGACGTCCAGACTGCGTTCATCGAGTTCGGCCATCGCCTGCTTGAGCTTGCGGCGGGAGTGTATCCGCCAGTCGTCGCGTTCGGCTTCGGCGGCGGGGTCGGGGACGGATTGGTCGGTCAGGTACATTGCCGGAGCGTAGTCGTTCTCGTCCTCGTCGCTTGGTGCCGGGTCAAAGCTCAAATCCTGCCCGCTCAGGCGTTTCTCCATTTCGGTCACTTCTTCCGGCTTGACGCCCAGTTGCGTCGCCACCTCGTTGACTTCGGCTTGATTCAGCCACCCCAAGCGTTTTTTCATGCTGCGAAGGTTGAAGAACAACTTGCGTTGCGCTTTGGTTGTTGCAACCTTGACGACCCGCCAGTTTCTCAGGATGAACTCGTGCATTTCGGCGCGTATCCAGTGAACGGCGAAAGAAATCAAACGCACGCCGACGTTCGGGTCGAACTTCTTGACGGCTTTCATCAAACCGACGTTGCCCTCTTGGATGAGGTCTCCGAGCGGCAAACCGTAACCCGCATAGCCGCGTGCGACCTGAATTACGAACCGCAGGTTGTGCGTGACCAGCTTACGTGCGGCTTCCAAATCGTTTTTGTCGTGATAACGCACCGCCAGCGCGCGTTCTTCCTCGGGGTTCAGCACCGGCAGGGCGTACGCGGCTGCGATGTAGCCGTTCAGTCCCCCCGGTTGCGTCGCCGGGTATTGTTTTAATATCAAGTCCTTAGCCATTTCCGGTTACCTCAAGGGTCATTTTAGCACTCTAGACTCGAGAGTGCCAAACTCATGCGGCCCCGGGCAGACCGTGCCGCCGCGTGGTATCGCGCTATTATCTGCCGCGCTATTATCTGCACGGGGTACGCCGGTGCCCGGCGGGTTTCGGTGCCGCTTTTCGCCATTAAAGAGGGCTGCCGAGGGGGAGGGCTTGGCCCCCTGATCGGCTTTTTGATTTTCCGATTCGGCAAGTCTTCGGCAGGCAAAAGTCATGCCCGGCCGGGTGAACCCGTACTCGAAGCGCTACGATGCCCATTGACGTCAAACCCACAACCCACACCGCTGCTTTCGACGCAGCTTGCTTGATTCGCGTTGCGTTTGAGCCCGAGCCTGCGCAAGGCCTTGAGAATGAAGAGGTGGTACACACCGGCTTGCGCCCTCTTGCCGGCACCGCCGCCGCCGAGGACTGGATAGGCTGCGCGCCGGTTGTCCGCGGTTGCGACGCGTCTTTTCATTACGCCCACGACGGAGAGGTTTGTTTCGGCTGGTTGTATATCGATGCAGGCGAGCCGCTTGAGGCGGCAACTCAGGCGGCGTATTCAAGCGCGTTTCGCGTATTCGACGCGCTGGGGTTCGCCCATCTATTGAGAGCGTGGCACTACCTTCCGAACCTGCACGCGCAAGAGGAGGGGAGGTCGCGCTATCGGTGCTTCTGTCGCGGGCGGTTTGCGGCGTTTGAAGCGGCGGGGCGGAGGAGCTACTGCGCCGCGACCGTTGTCGGGACCCGGGCTTGCTTCGGCGTGATGTGTTTTCTCGCGGCGCGTAAGGCGGGAGTCGCGGTGGAGAACCCGCGTCAGGTCAGCGCTTGGCGTTATCCTTCGTCGTCGTTGCGGGAACGCCCGTTGTTTGCCCGCGCGGTATACAAGACCTGGGGCGACAGGATACATTTCTACGGCTCCGGCACGGCGAGCATCGTCGGTCATGAATCACGTCATCCGGACGACGCGGCGGCGCAACTGAGTGAAGCACTGCTTAATCTAAGGGAATTGCTTGATGCAACGCCGTACTTCAGGGAGGTTGAGCGCCTGAGCCGCTTGAAGCTGTACGTCACGGACCCCGCCGACGTCGACAAGGTGCGCGCGGCGCTCGCCGCGTCGAGATTCTCGGTCGGCTCGACCGCTTGGTTCGAAGCAGAAATCTGCCGCCGTGATTTGTGCGTCGAAATCGAAGCATTGATTATCTGATTCTTCGGTCGTGCCTGAATTACCGGAAGTTGAAACCACGCGCCGCGGCGTCGAACCTCATCTCGTCGGACGGCGCATCCGCGGTGCCGTGGTCCGGAAGAAGATGCTGCGCCGTCCGATAACGCCCGGCATCGACAAGAAAGTCGCCGGGCGGACGGTCGAACGCTTGTCCCGTCGCGGCAAATACTTGTTGATCCACGTCGGCGACGGGGCGGTGATCATGCATCTCGGCATGTCGGGCAGCTTGCGCGTTGTTTCCGCCGCCGCGCCGCCTTCGCCGCACGATCATTTTGATTTGGTGTTCGATCAAAGCGGAGTCAACCGACGGGTGCTGCGTTTCAGGGACCCGCGCAGGTTCGGCGTCGTGTTGTGGACGAAACGCGACCCGCTGCGCCACGCCTTGCTGGCGTCTCTGGGGCCCGAGCCGCTGAGTGAGACGTTCGACGGCGCTTATCTTCACCGGAAATCACGCGGTCGCGTTACATCGGTGAAGCAATTCATCATGGATTCGAAAACGGTCGCCGGCGTCGGCAACATTTACGCCAACGAAGCACTGTTTCTTGCGGGTATCCATCCTGCACGGCGCGCGGGGCGGGTTGCGGCGTCTCGTTATGACGCGCTTGCTTGCGCCGTCCGCAAGGTGTTGAACCGGGCGATCAAGAAAGGGGGAACGACGCTGAAAGATTTCGTACGGGAAGACGGTCGGCCGGGCTATTTTCAGTTCTCGTTGAAAGTTTACGGGCGCAGCGGCTTGTCCTGCCCGAGGTGTGCGGGCAGAATCAGGTCCCGCGTGATTGGGCAACGTGCGTCTTTTTATTGCACCGGTTGCCAAAGATAGCCGCCGTGGACGAGCTTTTTTTCCTGTCCTCCAAGATATTTTGGCTTGTATTCCGGCCCAGCGTTGCCTTGTCGTGGCTGCTGGTTATCGGGGTTGCGCTTTTGTGGACGAAGTTTTTGAAGGTCGGTCGGCTGCTGATAGTCGGCGTGTTGCTTGTCGCGTTCGTGCTGGGCACCTTGCCGGTATCCACGTGGCTTCGTACGGTCCTCGAAAATCGCTTTCCCGTCTTGCATGAATTGCCCGCCCGCGTCGACGGCATCGTCGTGCTCGCCGGTTCGCACCGTTCTCCCGTCGCCAACTCGCGCGTGGTTCCTGGCCCGGACGTCGACGTCCACAGGTTGTCCGCGGCTCTCGAGCTGATGCGCCGATTTTCGGAGGCCGAAGTCTTTTTCACCGGCCACTCGGGCTCTCTGATACGGGATGAGCATGGTGCCGACGTGCGTGCACGCAAGTTTCTTGAATTACAGGGCGCGGATCTCAAGCGCGTTCACTTTGAGGTGCGCGCGCGCAACACGTACCAAAACGCGCTTTACACGAAACGCCTTGCGCAACCTGAGCCGGATGAAGTCTGGTTGCTTGTAACTTCGGCGGCACATGTACCGAGAAGCGTCGGCGTGTTTCGGCACTTCGGATGGGACGTGGTGGCGGTGCCCGTGGATTTCAGTACCACCGGGGATTACGATTTCTCTCCGAGAGCGTTTTCCATTTACAGGATGCTGGCGTTCGATCCGGCAATTAAAGAATGGATCGGCTTGCTCGCTTATTTTTTGACCGGCAAGACGGACGAATTGTTTCCGGCGCCTTGAACCGGGCATACTGCTGCATCGAACGTCTTGGACCCGCGGGAACGGGGCCGCTGGACGTGGACGCGGCGACGTCAGTCGGCATGAGGCGTCAAATCGGTACACGAGTCGACGTCAACTTTCGTACATGGTTCCCTCATTGAACGCGCGTTGAACCGAGACCGCGCGGGTCGGAAGCCGCGCTCAACGCGTTTTTTTCGCGGTCCCAGATTACGATCTGCATATTGCCGTAGTCGTTCTTAAGCGGTTTCAGGCGGTGCCCCATCCTTTCCAGCTTTTTCTGCACGCCGTCGCTGAAAGCCCGCGGTTCGAACTGGACGACGTTCGGCAGATATTGATGATGAAAGCGTTTCTTTGAGACGATTGTTTCACCGCCGGCGCCGCTCAGGAATTCGAGCGCCGCAAGCGTCACCATGGTGATGATGCGGCTGCCGCCCGGCGTGCCGAGGACGGCAAGGCGTCGTCCGTCGTCGATGAAAGTCGGCGACATGCTTGAAAGCATGCGTTTGCCCGGCTCGATCGCGTTGGCTTTGCCGCCGACCAAGCCGTACAGGTTCGGCACACCGGGTTTCGAGACGAAATCGTCCATTTCATTGTTCAGCAAAACACCGGTGCCGGGGACGGTAAGTCCCGATCCGAACGCGTAATTGATCGACAACGTCGCGGCGACTCGGTTGCCTTCGGCGTCCATGATCGAGTAATGCGTGGTGTTTTCACCTTCGGCTTCGTTGTCGGTGAGCGGCGCGTCGCTCGTTGCGGCGCGCGTTTTGCTGATTGTCTTCGCCAAGCGTGCGGCGTATCGCACACTGGTCAATTTCTCGGTCGGCATCCTCACGAAATCGGGATCGCCGAGGTGCCGTGCACGGTCGCGGTAGGCAAGGCGCATTGCCTCGATCGCGAGATGAATCCTTTCGGCTTGACTCGCTTCGGAGAGGTCGAAGTGAGAGAGGATATTGAATATCTCGGCCATTACGACGCCGCCGGACGACGGCGGGGCGGCACTGGTAAAGCGGGCGCCGCGGTAGGAGAAACGCACGGGCTCTCTTATCGCGACTTGGTACTCGGCCAAGTCCCGCGGCTGCCAGACGCCGCCCGCCGCTGTAACGCCGGCGACGAGTTTTTCGGCGGTTTCACCGCGGTAAAAACCGTCTTTGCCTTGGATGGCGATCCGGCGCAGGACTTCAGCGAGTTCGGGTTGCCGAATCGGTCGTCCGGGCTTCGGAACGTCCCCGTCGACCAGGAAGACGTCCGCCGACGCGGGCGACGCGCGGACCGCGTCGAGACGTCTGCGCAGCAGGCGGATGAATTTTTCGTCCGCCGCGAACCCTCGCGTCGCGTTCTCGATTGCGGGTGCCAAGCTTGCCGCAAGAGACAACCGGCCGTAATGCTTCGACAGATAGACGAGCGCGGCGGGCAGGCCCGGAACGCCCGCGGCGAGCGCACCGTCAACGGAACGCCTTGCCGCGACGTCGCCGTTTTCGTCAAGAAACATGTCGCGATGGGCGTTGAGGGGCGCACGTTCGCGCCCGTCGAGCATGATTTCCTTGCCGTCTTCGGCACGATGCAAAAGCCAGAATCCGCCGCCTCCGAGGCCCGAGGAATAAGGTTCGACCACCGCGAGCGTGGCAGCGATTGCAACCGCGGCGTCAAAAGCGTTACCGCCCGCGTCGAGGATCTTTCCGCCGGCTTCGGTGGCCAGGGGATGCGCGGTCGCAATCGCGTATTTACCCGGCGCGGCTTGCGCCGTGCACACCGCAAAGAGGATGAAGCCCGGCAAGCACGCCTTTCTGAAGACCGAAATTGCTTTCATTCTCCGGTTGTCTCGGGCGGCGCGGTCTCATTCAAGGAACGGGTTTTCGGCGGACTTGCAACGTGCTCCGAAGCGGCGCGGGTTGCAATCACTTCTTCCGCTTTTCCCTCAGCTTTTTGCATTGACGCTCAACGGCGTCCGCGACGACGGCGGGCACGAAGCTTGAGATGTCTCCCCCGAGCAGGGCGATTTCACGAATCAGGCTCGAAGAGATGAAAGTGAACTCGTCGGCGGGGGTCAGAAACACGGACTCCAGGCTCTCGTCGAGCTGGCGGTTCATGCCCGCCAGGCGGAATTCGTATTCGAAGTCGGACGTCGCGCGCAGTCCGCGCAGTATCACCCGTGCGTCGTGCCGTTTTGCAAAATCAACCAGCAACCCGCCGAAGCCCATGACTTCGATGTTTCGATCGTCTGCGAACGTTACTCTGGCGAGGTTCACTCGTGTTTCCGCGTCGAGCAGATGGGTTTCTTTTCCATCGTCGGCGACACCGATGACGATCCGACCGAACAAGGTCGCCGCGCGTCGCGCGAGGTCTATGTGACCGTTGGTGATCGGATCGAAAGTTCCGGGATAAACGGCGGTGATTTTCATGGTCGCGAAGATCTTTGCCGGGGATTATAGCCGAGCGTTCAGCTTGACGTCGGGTTCGGACCTGCGGCGTTTGTCCCGTTGCCAAGCAGCGCGTATTGCACTTCCGCCGCTTGCGCCCGGCGCAACCAGTGCAGCCCGGGCGGCGGCGCAATCTCGGTTTCGGATTCCCACTCGACGTAAATCAAGGACGCCGGTTGCAGAATCCGGCTGTTTTCCGCAAGCGCGGTCAACGTCTTTTGCGCGAGACCGTTGCCGAACGGCGGGTCGAGAAAGACGACGTCGTACGCGGCGCTCGCTTCTTTCACGAAACGCTGCGCCTCAGCCGCAACCACGTGTATCGTTTCGCTGCCGAAGCGCAGGATCTCGTTCTCGATTTGTCTGCAAATCCGCCGGTCGTTCTCGACCAGGGTCGCCGATGCCGCACCGCGCGAGACCGCTTCAAAACCGAGCGCGCCGCTGCCGGCGAACAGGTCCAGGCAAGTTGCGCCTTCGATGTACGGGGCGAGCCAGTTGAACAGCGTTTCACGCACGCGGTTCGGGGTGGGGCGGACGCCGGGCAGGTCCAGAAATTCGAGATTGCGGCCTTTCCACAGGCCCGCGACGATGCGCAGGTTCGGGCGCGGATCGGGTTTGGCGCGACGGTTCAAGAGCGGCGATCGAGGCGCTATTCGGCCGGGCCTCCGACAATGACGGTAACCATTTTGTCGGGTTGTACGTGTTTCTGATAGGCGGCGGTTACGGACTCTCGATTTTCCTTCTCGTACTCTTTGACGTAGTTGTACAGATAATCCAGTTTGCGTTTGTAAAAAGCGACGTCGCTGACCGTCGACAGGATTCGGCCGTTGCTGTTCGTCCTGAACACGACGCCGCCTCGGATGCGGTCGAGCGCCAGTGAGACTTCTTCCTCGGTGGGGCCCGAGGCGACGAATTCGTTCAGCAATTCACGCGCGGTGGAGACGGCGTGGTCCGCTTGGTCCAAGCGGGTCTGGAAGGACATGGAGAACGCGCCGCCGGCGACCCGGGCCGAGATACCGCTGTGGGCGCTGTACGCGAGCCCGCGTTTGACGCGAATTTCCTCAAGCAGGCGCGAGCCGAAACCGGTGGCGCCGAATACGTCGTTGCCGAGGCGCAACGCGTAGAGGTCAGGGTGCAAGGCGTTGACGAGGGGCTGGCCTATTTTTACGTGGGCTTGTTCGGAAGGGAACGGGATCCGTATGGTCACCGCCTTTTCCAACGGCGGCACCGGCGGGATTGCTTCGGCTCGTTCGCCGGTTTCAAGCACGTCGGTGATCCGGTCGGCGATCTCGGCCGCTTGTTCGCGCGTGACCGCACCGACTATCGTGATAATTGCGTTGGAGACGACGTAGTGTTTTTCATGAAAGCGTCGCAAATCGGCGAGAGTCAGCGCGGTGACGGTTTCTTCGGTGCCCGACCCCGGGTGTCCGTACGGATGATCTCCGTACAGTGCCTCCCTGAAAGCTTCATTGGCGACGGCGCCGGGATTCTGACGCCGTCCCTCGATCGAGGTCAACACGTTTTTGCGCCGCCGTTCGAACTGTTCCTCGGGGAAGTCGGGTGAGGAAAAAACTTTGATCCAGGTCTCCAACGCTTTTTCAAAGTATCGCGGTTCGGTCAAGCTGCGCAGATTGACTTGTGAAACGTGTGCTCCGGCGCCGGCGCCGGCGCGTGCACCGAGGCCGCTGAAGGTTTCCGCGATCCGGTCGGCGTCCATGCCGGCGGCGCCTTGGCGCAGCATGCTCGCGGTCATCGAAGCGAGTCCGTATTTTTCCCCTTCGTACGCGTGTCCCGAGCGGGTGAAGCTCAACCGGACGTCGACCATCGGCAGCTCGGATACGTGCACGAAGTAAACGGGCGCCCCGTCCGTATTGGTCCAATGTTGGATTTGCGGACGGGCGGTCGCCGGTTGCGCCGTCGCCGTGCAACACGCGACGGCGGCACACAGAGTAAAGCGGCACGCCGCCTTGCGCAGGATAATCACTTGGGCCGTTGCGCGATGGGTTGAGGGTCGAGCACCGCAACCGTTCGCTGGTCCCTGACCAAGTATTTTTTCGCAACCGCCTGCACCTGTTCCGGCGTCACTTCCTTTATGCGGTCGACAAACTCATAAGCCGCCTCCCATCCGACGCCGATGGTTTCGAGCGCGGCAAGCGTATAGGCTTGCCGGGTTACCGAGTCGCGGCCGTAGATTTCCCCGGAATACACTTTGGCTCTGACGCGTTCGAGCTCCTCGGTGCTGACTCCTTCGAGTTTGATCCGTTCTATTTCTTCTTCGATGGCCGCCTCAAGCGCCGCAACGTCGACGTCCTTGACCGGTTCGGCGGAAATCGTGAAAAGATCATCGTAGCGGCTGTACAGACTGTAAGCTGCTCTCGCGTGCTGGGCTATTTTCTTGCCGCGGACCAAGTGCTTTGCGAACCGTGCGTCACCGCCGCCCGACAACACCGAGCGCAGCACCGTCAATGCATAAGGCTCCCAAGCTTGGTCGGCTTGTCCCGCCGACGGCGCGCGGTATCCCATCACGAGATACGGCCGTTCGGCGGGCAGTTTGACCGTGACCCGTTTTTCGCCGTGCTGGGCCGGTTCACGCTTTGGCTTGCGCTCGGGCAGGGGCGCCGGTTTGAGCGGCGCCATGTAGCGCGTCGCAAGTTGATGGACTTGTTCCGGAGTCACGTCGCCCGCCACCATCAGCAGCGCGTTGTTCGGCGCGTACCAACGGCGGTACCAGATTTTCAGGTCGTCGAGCGTCATATTGTTCAGGTCGTCCATCCATCCGATAACCGGCTGCCGGTTCGGCGAGCTGTTGAACGCGGCGGCGTACAGTTGTTCATACAAGCGGCTTTTCGGTTTGTCTTCGGTGCGCAGGCGCCTTTCCTCCTTGACGACTTCGATTTCCTTTTCAAAGTCTTCCTCGCGCATTACCAGATTGACCATGCGGTCGGACTCGATTTGAAAGCTGATCGGCATCCGACTTTTTTCAAAGATCTCGTAGTATGCGGTGTAGTCGGTGCCGGTGAACGCGTTGTAGCGCCCTCCTTCGCGCTTGATTGTTTGGGTCAATTTTTCGGCCGGGTAGGCGGAAGTCCCCTTGAACATCATGTGTTCAAGCGCGTGAGATATGCCGGTAAGGCCGTTGGGTTCGTCGTTTGATCCGATGCGATACCATATCTGCACGACGGACATCGGCGCACGGTGGTCTTCCTTGACGATCACCTTCATCCCGTTGTCGAGCGTGAACTCGGTAACGCCGTGCTCGTTGGTTTCGAAACCGCTTTCCGGCCCGGCGTCGTTTGAGGACTGCACGGCGGTCGTTGCGCACCCGGCGAGGGCGCCGAACCATGAACAGGCGCAAACGGCAACCAGAAGCTGTATCGGTTTGTATCGCATCGGCGAAATATAATACTATCAGGCTTTACGTTGCTCTTGCACCGATTATAAATCATGAGACGCCCGTCGCACTCACGCGGAGAGATTTCTTGTTGAAGCGTACCTGCGTCTCGGCGTCGGCGCCGTTTGTCGTGTTTTGCCTGCAGGCGTTGTTTGCGCAGGCTTCGTTTGCGGACGTCTCGGCGGACCTGATCTGGGTGCACAAGTCCGAGCGCAAGTTGTATCTTTTGCAGGATTATCGGATCATCCGAAGCTATCCGGTTGCGCTCGGCAAGAGCCCGCAAGGGCATAAGTCGGTTGTGGGGGATTCGCGTACGCCCGAGGGGCTGTACCTGATTGATTGGCGCAACCCGAACAGCAGGTTTCACCTGTCCTTGCATATTTCATATCCGAACCGGAACGACGTTCTCCGCGCACAACGCAGAAACTCCGACCCCGGCGACAACGTCATGATTCACGGAACCGGGCACGGAGCAGCGGGTCGGTTGCCGGGGGAAGACTGGACCGAGGGTTGCATCGCGTTGAGCAACCGTGACATGGAGGAAGTCTGGCGTCTGGTTGCCGACGGTACGCCGATTCTGATCGATCCGTAAACGCTCCCCGCGCCGTGCCGCTTTCGCGGGGACAGAATCGTCAACGGTATTCCGCCCTCCTTGTGATGAAACTGAAAAAATCCGGAACCGGCGCCGTATTCCTGCGGAGTCTGATCAACGTGGTTGTCACGGGCTTGGAGAATCGGTTGCTCATTCCCTTGTTCGACCTGCGCTTGCTTAAGGTGCGGCAGCCTCCGCCTTTAGCGGAGCCGAAGCGATGGTTCAACGGCACCGCGTTGCATTACGGCGACTTCATGCGGTGCGAAGACGCGATTATGGATTTCAACTTATGTGAAAGGGATGAAAAGCCCGACGGGAGTGAAAGGAGGAATCGCCGTTATTTCAAAAGGGGTTTTTTGCGCGTGGGAGATATGGTCAATCCGCCTCAGGGACGGAATTTACCGGTCGGGGGAGGCAAACTCAGCGCCTGGACGCCGGCGCAAGGAAAGCCGCCCGTCGCCGACGTCGTCCATCAGGAAGAAACGGTGTTTCTTGATATTCCCGACGGCTTGAACCCCGCGCTCTTATTGCGCCAAATATACAGGCTGTTGCATTGCTTGGAACGTTTAAACGTGGATCCGGCAAGCGTCACCTTGCTTTTTTCCAACCACGTTCCGCGAGACGGAACGCTGAACGAGGTCGCAGAGAGGTTGTTTAACGTTTGTCACTTCAGGGATCTGCACGGCGTACATCTGTTCCGCAAATTCTCATGCCTTGTTCTCGGCATGCAACAAGGATGGCAGCACGGCGATGCATCGGCGTTGTTGCGACGGTATATGCTTCCGGCTTTTGATCTTCCTCCCAGACGGCGCAGTGAAGACGTGAACAGGATCACGCTGGTTTCCCGTCAGGATTACAAGGTGTATTACGGACTGAACGTGTTGACCAGAAAGATCAGCAATGAGGATGAGATAGTCGAGGTTTTACGCAAGAACTTTCCGGTCGCCGAGGTGCGCGCGGTACGGTTGGAGCAGTTGCCGGTCAGGGAACAGCTGAGGCTGGTCGGTGAAACCGACGTGCTTATCGGGATGCACGGGGCGGCGCTCGGCTACGCCGCGTTGCTGCCTGAAAACGCCGCTTTGCTGGAACTGTTCCCTCTGTGGTTTCTGAAAGAGCATTACTTCACGACTTTTTATCCCGTGGCCGTCAACGGCGGCGTTCATTACCGCCGATGGATAAATCTCAATCCAAGACGGGAGTACGCCAGTGAAGTATGGCAAAAAAAACACACCGAGCATCTGCACGGATGGGCACGGGCCGAACCCAGGCGGGATTTCGTCAAGGTGTCGCCACGGGCGGTGCTGCGTCGGGTCAGGGCTTTGCAGCGCCGAATACGCCGAGGGACGGGATAGGCCTCGGATTGCAGGTGCGGGTCGTTCAGCGTCGTCGGCGGATGCGGTGCTTAAGATGGATTGTTTCCTGACGGCCCTCCGGTCGTCCGCAGCTTGTAGAATACGCCGGCGAGTGTTTCGAAGAAGGAGCTTGTGATGTCTCGAAGGCCCATCATCGGTTACGGGATCGCCGCCCTGCTCATGTTCGGTGCGGTGCTTTTCACGGTGTCGGGAGGCACTTTCGGCGACCCTCGTTCGGGGGACTTGAACCAGCCGCGCAAAGCGCCTGAATTCACTCACCGCTCACCCGACGAATGGATCAATTCGCCGCCGTTGACGCTGGCCGACTTGCGCGGCAACGTTGTTTTGATCGATTTTTGGACTTTCGGTTGCTGGAACTGTTACCGCTCGTTTCCGTGGTTGAAAGAGCTGGAAGCGAATTACCAAAGTCGAGGGCTTCGCGTCATCGGTGTCCACACTCCCGAGTTCGACCATGAAAGAGTTCGCTCGAGCGTCGTCGAGAAAACCGCGGAATTCGGTCTGCGGCATCCGGTGATGATGGACAACGACTTTTCCTACTGGCGAGCGATGAACAATCGTTACTGGCCGGCGTTTTATCTTATTGACAAACGCGGCTTCATACGTTCCGTCTTTTTCGGAGAGACCCATTCCGGCGACGCTCGTGCACGGCGGGTAGAGAAAGCGGTCGTACGCCTGCTCGAGGAAGCCTGAGCGTTTTGCTCGGCGGCGCACGTCCCGCGTCGGGCGGGTCGGGTTTTTGAAATTTTCGCGGTTCTTAGCTACAATGCGTCACTCTTCCGATGCGGGGTGGAGCAGTCTGGTAGCTCGTCGGGCTCATAACCCGAAGGTCGCAGGTTCGAATCCTGCCCCCGCTACCGCTTAGGTCGGCTCGTCTGCGTCGGACGTCGCAATCCCGGCGCGACCCGGTCGACAAAGCGGTCAGGCTGCCCGAGCGGGCAGTCGCCGAACCTGCGTCAGCTCGGGGCTTGTCACCCCGGTGACAGCTTTCCTATCCCCGCCCCCGACGCCTTTATCGGCTGCTTGATACCGTTCGGCGATATTTCGCGTCGCGACGGCTCCGTGTGCCTTAGGTTGCCGCCCGCAACCCGGTTGCACGCAAATGTCCGAGACAATACGCATAAGATCGCCCCGTCGCGTCGGGCGCTTGAACGAACGGCACTTGTCCGTGTCGGCGCTTGGCGTCTGCCTCGTCGCTTGCCTCGCTGCTTGTCTGGTCGCTTGTTCGAAAGGATCGTCGGACGGGGGCGACGCTGAAAAGGAGACGTCGAGCGAGACGACGCAACCCGCCGCCGCTGCCGAGGGCGACGACGAGAGCGTCGACGCCGGCGATGCTTCGGTCGAGGCGTTCGACCCCGAGGTACTGATTCGCCGCCTCGATCGCCTGGTTGCCGGGACCGACGCCCACGTTCTTCGCTCCGGCTTGGAGGAAGTCGCCGCCTCGGCGTTGTTGTCGCTCGACGTCCTCGAGGTGCGTTTTCAGTCGGCGCAATCGCGCCTGCGCGAGCTGCGTCCCTCGACGTCCGCCGAGGCCGTTTCCCGATGAAAAGCGCCGGGTGTTGCGGTTCGCGCCGGCGCGGCGGATTGTCGCCCGTGGGGTTGTCCGTGGGGCCGCCCGCGGCGACAGTACTGTCTCTGCTCATCGCGCTGGCGCAGGCGGCGGGTGCGCAGCCCCGAACGACGTTCGCCGTCGGCGCCGTGGCGGCGTCTTTCGAGGTGGATCAGCAAGGCGGCGCGACGTATCGCGTTCCCATCACCGTCGCCCCCGGCGCGGGCGGGCTGCAACCGTCGTTGGCGTTGGTCTACAACAGCCACGCGGGCAACGGTTCCTTAGGCTCGGGATGGACGATGGAGGGCTCGTCCGCGATTCATCGTTGCGCCGGTATCGAGCCTTTACACGGCGCCAGAGGACGGGTGGAGATGGACGACGCCGATCGTCTTTGCATTGACGGTCGTTTCCTGACGCCGGTGGACGGTGTCGAGAATCCGTTGCACAGCCGTGAATTGCGCACCCTCATCGAGAGCTTCACCAAGATCGAGGTGAACGGCGACGCAGCGGCGAACGGCTTTACGGCGTGGACGAAAGAAGGCAACGTCGTCACTTACGGCGGGCGCGCCGACGCGAGAATCGAAGATGACGGGCGGGTGTTTTCCTGGCTGATGAGCCGGGTTACCGACAGGGCAGGCAACGCGATGCACGTTCACTACGCCGAGTTCGACGACGAACGCCACGTCGCGCGGGTGGATTACGGCACCGCCTCGGTGGCGTTCGAATATCAACCGCGCACCGATGCATCCGTCGCGTATCTCGCCGGCATGAAGTTCGCGCTGACCAAGCGTCTCGGGCGAGTGGTCTCGAAAGCGGGCGGGCGGGTGGTCAGGGAATACCGGCTTGTCTATGCAGCTTCCGACGGCGTTTCTCCCGACCGCTTGGTTTCGGTGACCGAATGCGCGGGAGACGGGAGTTGCTTGCGCCCGACCGTCTTCAGATGGCGGGAAACGCCTGAGTTCACGTTGTCCCCGTGGGGTGAAGTCCTGCACCTCGGCGACCGTGCGGGCGAGCATCGGCGCTATCGGCCGGGCGACTTCAACGGCGACGGCCTGACCGACGTCTACGAGATTCACGGCACGGGCGGCGGTTACGACGCGATACAGATCAACAACGGCGACGGCTCTTTCGAAAGCGTGCCGGGGCCGTGGACCGACGTGAAAAAGGCCGACGATTTGGTGAATTTTCATTTTGCGGACTTCAACGGCGACGGCTTGACCGACGTCTATCAGTTCCGCTATCGGCACGTGCGCGACGCGCTGTACTTGACTCGCTTGAACCAAGGCTCCTTGTCGTTCGAGGAAGTGCCGGGCGTCGATTCCGGCACGGCCGCCGCGCCCACCGTCGCCCGGGGATGTATCCACCGTGATTGCCTGCGGTTCGGCGACTTCAACGGCGACGGCAACACCGACGTGTACCGGATTCGTCACGACGGCGCGACGGCACTCGCCGACGAGGTGTATCTGTCGGACGGCGACGGCGCCTACGAACGCGTCGCCGGCGTCGAAAGCGCCGCCGACCGCAATGAATCGCGCGCGGTGACGCAGGTCGGACGCATTCGCGTCGGCGACTTCAACGGCGACGGCGTCAGCGACGTCTACCGCGTTCACGACGCCGCCCGAAGCCTTGATTCAGGCGTCGGTGCTCCCGACGACGTCTATCTGACCGTCGCGCCCGGCGAATACCGCCGTGTGAACGGCGTCGAAACGGGGTTGAACCTGCGCAACTCGGGCGACGCGCAGTTGCTCAGGGTCAAGCTCGGCGACTTCAACGGCGACGGTTTGACCGACGTCTACTATGCGACGCCGGGCGCGGACACGTCGGATGAAGTTCATCTCTCTCGCGGCGACGGGAGTTACACGGTCGTTGCGGCACCGGCTTTTCCGGAGACTTCGGGCAGCGGAGGATTGCAGCTGAGCCTCTCGCGCGTCAGATTGGGCGACTTCAACGGCGACGGCAAGAGCGACCTTTACTATCTGCAGGGCGGCTTGCGTCCCGACGACGTTTATCTTGCGGCGCAAGACGGGTGGCGGCGGCGCGATGGCCTTGTCATCGCCCTCGGCGGGTCCGACTACGAGCGGATCAAGGGCGTCGAACGCGTGCACTTCGGCGATTTCGACGGCGACGGCGTCAGCGACGTCTACCGCGTCGAAGACGCACGGCAGGGGACGGCTCGGATCTACACCGCGCCCGCTCGCGGCAATCTGGTGGAATCGATCACCGACGGATTGGGTTTTGCCTTGCGAATCCGATATGCCCCCGTGTCCGCCGCGCGGGTGCACGAGCTTGCGGCGGACGCCGCGCCTGCCGCGTCTCGGCGTCCGCCCCCGCTTTGGGTGGTCGCCGCGACGTCGTTCTCCAATGCCGGCCCCAACGTCGGTTCCGGGGTCGATTTCGGGGCCGACGCCGGGACCGATTTCGGGAAAGGTCGCGTCGAGCGCTATCGCTACGGTGCCGCAAGAAGCGATCCGTCGGGCTTCGGCTTTCTCGGTTTCGCGTGGCGGGAGGTACACGACGTCGAAACCGGGCTTGTGACGCGCACCACCTATTCCCAACGGTTTCCGCATTTCGGTTCGGTATTGCAGCGGCGCACCGCGCTCCTGCATGGGCCGACCTTGTCCTTGTCGCGGACCGAGTACGACGCGCACCTCCTCAACGACGGGAAAACCACGTTCGTCCGCCCGACGCGCACCGAGTCGCGACGCTACGAGTTGGACGGCTCGTTCACGTCGGCCGTCGGAACGTCGTTTTCCGACTACGATGAATACGGCAATCCCGGTCGGGTTGAAACCATAACCGAGGATCAGCACCGACGCTTCACGCGGCTCGAGCGCCATGAGTACTTCAACGACCCCGAACGATGGTTGCTCGGCCGTCGCGTCCGGGTGCAGGTGACGAACGGCGACGATTCTCATCCCGACGTCACGCGGGTTTCGATGTCTCGGTACGCGGCCGACACCGGGTTCCTGCTGGAACAAACGGTGCATCCCGGCGAACCGCTGGCGGTCACCCGGCACTACGAGTACGACGATTTCGGCAACTTAATCGTCGAACGCGCCGAACCCGCCGCCGCGGGGGCGCCGGTTGTCGTCTCACGACGGGTCTATGACGAAACCGGCCGGTTCGTCACGCGGACAATCAATGCCGAGGGGCACGCGGCGACCTACGTTCACGACGAACGCCTCGGGCGGGCGGTGTTGGTCGTTGACGCCAACGGTTTGGCGACTTGGCGCCGTTACGACGGCTGGGGAAGATTGATTGGCGAGCGTCGTCCCGGCGGGATGCAGACGACGATCGTGCGTACTTACCGATTGCCCGAGAACGCGCCGCAAGCTGCGGTCTACGCGGTCATCGAGGAAACCGCCGGGCGCCCGCTCCGGCGCGTTTTTCACGACGCCTCGGGGCGGGTGTTAAGGATTTCGACCCTCGGGTTTGACGGGCGTGCGTTGCTTGAAGACCAGGAATACGACCGCCTCGGTCGCACCACGCGGATTTCATTGCCGCGACGCCCCGATGAACCCGTGGATTGGGTCGAGCGCCGCTACGACGCCCTCGATCGTCTCGTCGAAGAAAGTTCGCCGCTGGTGGACGGTGCGGTAACGACGCGTCGGTTTGACTACCGCGGTTCGGCCGTTGAGCACAGCGACGAGCTGGGACGCCCCAAAGTCATCACGCGCGACGCTCTCGGACGTATCGTAAGCGTGGTCGAACCGATGGAGGCGGAGATGTCGTTTGAGTACGACCCGGTGGGGCGGCTGCTCAAGGCGCGCGACGCGCACGGTAACGAAACCTCGATGGAGTACGACGCTTTCGGCAATCGGGTGCGCGTTGCCCGTCCCGGACAAGGGGTGCAGCGCTTCAGCTACGATTCGTTCGGGCGCGTCGTTGTCGCCGTCGCCGACGGTTCCGAAAGACGCATGCGCTACGACCGTCTCGGCCGTCTGACCGAACGCACCGGGCCGGAGGGTACGGCTCGCTGGCTTTACGACGCCTCTGAATACGGCGTCGGTCGCTTGTCGCAGGAGTCTTTCGGAGGCTACGTGCGCGGGTTTCGCTACGACGACGCCGGGCGGCTGAAAGCGATTGACGACAACCGCGGACACAGCGTCGGCATGGTTTACGACAAGGGGCGCCTCGGCGAAATTCATTACCCCAGAGGCGTCGTCGTCGAGCGGGTCTACAACCGGCACGGCTATCTGTCGGCGATTCGCGGCCCGTTTTTTGAAACCGGCGATTTCAGCGGTGATTCCGCACTCGGTGAGATGCGAACCGAGGTCTTTCGCCGGGGTAAGGCCGAAGAGTATGAAAGGCGTGCGCTTTTTTACCGGCGGTGGGCGTCACGGCTCGAGGCGACGGGCACCGACGGGGAATTGTCACGCAGCTTGAACGCCGCGGCCGACGAGCTCGAAAGCGGCGTCGTCCGTCTGAGGGAAGAGGCGCCCGGCGGTGCGTCGGCGGCGTATTGTGAACGCACGGTCTCGGTCAAGTTGGTGCGGGCCGGCGGTTTCTTGCAGGACGCCGCGGAAGCGTCGGTGCGTCTGCGCCTGCAAACCTCGGGCGGGACGCACCTCAGGCGGCAGATGTACGCGCGCATGGCACTTTCCGAACGTCTGCTCGACGAGGTGCAGCGTTGTTTGTCGACGATGCGTCGCGCGCCGACCGCGGTTGCCGTCGTTGAACCCGTCCATTATTGGCGGACGCTTGCGCAAGACGCGGTGGGCAGGGTTTCGTCGCAACTTACCGGCGACGGGTGGCGCACCCGGTTCCGTTACCACGCCGGCAACGGCTATCTCCAGGAGATCAGAAGCGACGCCGGAGGAGACTTCCCCGTCCGCCATCTCACTTATTACTACGACGAGGCCGACAATCTGCTCAGTCACACCGACCACGTCCGGGGAATATCGGAGCACTTCGGCTACGACGAGTTGGATCGTCTCACCGCGGCGGTGGTGCTTGGCGAGAACGAACACGACGACTACAACAAAATCAGCTTTTACCGTTACGATGAGCTCGGTAATCTGGTCTCACGCTCCGGCGTCGGCGTCTACGGCTACGGCGGCGCCGGAGGGCCTCACGCCGCGACGCAAATCGGCGACGACGCCTACGAGTACGACGCGTCGGGCAATCTCATCGCCGCGCCCGAGCTCAGCGCCGGGTGGTTTTCGTTCGGCAAGCCGGAATTCATCGAAACCGAAGCCGGGGGGCGTCTCGAGTTCGCCTACGACGCGAACGGCGGGCGTATATCAAAACGCTCGTCCGACGGCGGCGTCACGTTTTATTTCGGCAAGTTTTACGAAAAAACGCTCAAGCAAGACGGCGCAATCGAGCATCGCCACTATATCTACGCCGGCGAGAAGCTGATAGCCGTGCGTTACGAGAAAGAGGACGGTGCAAGCGTCAGCCGCCGCCTGCGCTACGTGCATCACGACGCGCTGGGTTCGGTCGCGGCGATCACCGACGCCGCGGGCAATCTCGTTGAGCGTCTGAGCTATACGCCGTTCGGCGAGCGTCGCGCAAGCGATTGGCGTCGCCGTCCGGATCGTCCGCCGCTTCTGGTCAATCGAGGTTTCACCGGACACGAGCATCTCGACGAAGTCGGCTTGGTGCACATGAACGGGCGCATCTACGACCCTCGCACCGGTCGTTTTCTGAGCCCCGACCCTTACGTTCCGTCGCCTTTGGCGGTGCAAAGTTACAACCGTTACAGCTACGCGTTGAACAACCCGATGAAATTCACCGACCCCAGCGGGTTTTTCTTGAAGAAAGTGTTCAAGGGAATCAAGCGGGCGGTCAAGAAAGCGGTGCGCTTCGTCAGGAGAAACGCCCGTTTGATCGCGGCGGTGGCCGTCGGTTATTACGCCGGCGCTTGGGCGACGAACACGTTCGTCGAGTCCGCGGTCTCCAAGTTGGTGTGGTCTCCCGGCGGCATGTGGAGCGGCGCTTACATGAACGCGTACAACGGTGCTTTGTCCGGCGGTGCGGTACTCGGCGGCGCGGTGTCGGGTGGCGTCAGCAGCGCTTTGTCCGGCGGCGGCTTGCGTGAAGTGTTTGCGAACGCCGTCGGCGCCGGTGCCTTGCGCGGGTTGGGCGCCGCCTCGGGCGGGCGCTGGACGCCGCAACGAACGTTGTCGTCCGCCGCGATCAACGGCGCCGCCGCCGCGGCCGCCGGCGGCAGCTTCCGCGACGCGGCGCTTTCAGGCTTGCAATGGGGTGGTCTGCGTTACGCCGCTACGGTGATGCGTCGGGCGATGATTACGCAGTCGTTGCTGAACCCCGACAACGCGGGCGGGTTAAGCTCGGGCCTCTTCGGCGACGGGTTCAAGCTCGGCGGCAGACGTTACGACGTCGGAAGCGACGCCCCGGGCCTGTTCGGCGGTCATCAGGGCGGGGCGGGACAAGTGTTCGGTGCTTCTTATCAGCCCGATTCATTGTGGGACCGCGTTGTCGAAGCCTACGCCGGTCCGCATGATTACCTCAACAGTTTCTATTGGTACGACGAGTCCGGCAACGTCAGGCCCGATCTGAGCCCGTTTCAAAGGCAGGTCGGCCAAGTCCTGAGCGGCGCCAACGTGTTTGTCGCCACGCCTTTTGCCGCCGCGGCGCTGACGCCGGATTACCTGCACGCGTTGCGTCTGTGACCGCTTTTGCCGGCGTGCTCGTTTAACTCCGGTGCGTCTCGCGGCGGAACCGACCCGGACGTCGATGCCGCATTGAACCTCTTGTCCGGGAACGAGGCTTTCGGGAACGTGGGCAACCGGACGCGGACGCGGCGACGTTGGTCGGTCCGTGAAGCGTCAAATTGATACGGAAGTCTTTGTCGACTTTTGTATATAATTCCCCGAAGCTGCTATATAATGGGCAGCGACAAACAGGACGTTGGCTAAAAAGCCCCTGTGCAGCACAGGGGCTTTTTTTTGTTATGGAGGAAGCGTTTTATGCGTGCCGACAGCGATTTACACTCGATCGTCAAACGCGTCGTCGAACAATTGGGCTACCAATGCTGGGGTATCGAGTTCAGCGCGGGAAGGCGCCGCGGCTTGCTGCGTGTCTTCATAGACCATCCCGAGGGCATCATCCACGACGATTGCTCGTCGGTCAGCCGTCAGCTCAGCGGCGTACTCGACGTCGAGGATCCGATAAGGCAAGCGTACACGCTTGAGATTTCTTCGCCCGGGGTCGAGAGACCGCTGCTTGAAGTCGAGCACTACCGGTGCTACACCGGCAGCAAGGCGCGCGTGAGCTGTTACGCGCCGATCAGCGGCAGAAGAAGGTTCATCGGACGGATCGGCGCGGTCCAAGAGCGCGTTGTGACATTGGAAACCAGCGACGGCTGCGTCGAGATTCCGGTTGACGGCATCAAGCGCGCAAACCTGATATTCGAAGCCGTTTGACAAAGGAGCGAAAACGAGGCGAAAGATGAACAAAGAAGTTCTATCGGTGATCGAGACCGTCTGTAACGAGAAGAGTCTCAACAAGGAAGACATCATCGGCGCGATGGAGGCGGCGCTTGCCGCGGTCGTGCGTAAGGATTACGGGCACGATTTCGACGTCCGCGTCGATATGGACCGGGAGTCGGGCGAGTGCCGGACGTTTCGCCGCTGGTTGGTGCTGGACGACGAATCTCCGGATTTCGAATCCCCCGATTATCAGATGCTGTTGTCTCAGGCGCGAGAGAAAAAACCCGACGCGCAGGACGGCGACTACATCGAAGAGCCGATGGACGCCGGGTCTTTCGGGCGCATCGCCGCGCACACGGCGAAACAGGTCATCGTGCAGAAGATGCGCGAGGCGGAAAGAGCGCGCGTCGTTGATATATACAGGGACCGCGTGGGTGAGTTGGTTATGGGCATCGTCAAGCGCGAGGAGCACGCCGGGGTGTTCATAGACCTCGGCGACAACGCCGAAGGGTTTATTCCCAGGGAGCAGCTCATCGTGCGTGAGAATTTTCGCCCAGGCGATCGCATTCGCGTTTATCTCAAGGGGGTCGGCGACGACCATCACGGCTCTCAGCTGGAGTTGTCCCGTACCGCACCCGAGTTCCTGGTCGAGCTTTTCAAGCTCGAGGTGCCGGAAATCGGGCAGGGTCTGATTGAAATCAAAGGCGCCGCACGCGACCCGGGTCTGCGCGCCAAGATCGCGGTGCTCTCGAACGACCCGCGCCTCGATCCGATCGGCGCTTGCGTCGGGATGCGGGGCTCGCGTGTGCAAGCCGTCTCCAACGAACTGGCGGGCGAGCGGGTTGACATCATTCTGTGGGACGAGTCTCCAGCGCAATACGTCATCAACGCCATGTCCCCGGCCGAAGTGGTGTCGATCGTTGTTGACGAGGAAAAGCACAGCATGGACATTGCGGTCGAGGAGGACAAGCTGTCGCAGGCGATCGGCCGCGGCGGACAGAACATCAAGCTTGCAAGCCAGCTGACCGCCTGGGAATTGAACGTGATGACCGAGAATCAGGCCGACGAGAAAAGCGAGCAGGAGGTTCAGGCGCTTCAGAAGCTGTTCAGGGAGAAACTCTCCGTTGACGAGGAAGTCGCGGGAATCTTGGTGCAGGAAGGTTTTTCCAGCATAGAGGAGATTGCCTACGTTCCCGTTGACGAGCTGTTGCGAATCGAGGAGTTCGATAAGACGATGGTCGGGGAGCTGCGTGAGCGCGCCGGCGACGTGTTGTTGTCCATGGCGATCGACGACGACAGCAAGGAAAAGCAGGCGCACAACAGCCTGCTGGGCATAGACGGCGTTGACGAGGCGCTGGCGCGCAAGTTGGAAGAGGCCGGGATTCATACGCTCGAGGACCTTGCCGAACAAGGCATCGAGGATCTGGTTGAGGACGTCGAAGGCATGGACAAGGAAAAGGCGGCAAGTCTGATTATGGCGGCGCGGGCACCGTGGTTTGAGACGCCGCCCGAAGACCCGCCGTCGCAGGGGGCGCCGGAGGGCCGGCCGGCGCAATAACGCCGGGCGTGCGTGCGGGCATGGCCAAAGTAACACTCGAACAATTGGCGAAATCAATCGGCAAGCCGGTCGAGCAATTGATCGGGCAGATGGAAAAGGCCGGCCTGCCGGGCAAATCAGCGAGCGACGTCATCAGCGAAGAGGAGAAGATGCAGCTGATTCAGTCCCTCAAGAAAAGGGACCGTGTCACCCTGCGCCGAAAAAGCGTCTCTCAGATCAAGGTCAAGAGCAGGACCTCCGGCCCCAGCACCGTCAACGTTGAGGTCAGAAAGAGGAAAGTCTACGTCGACAAGAAAGCATTGCCGGAGGAGCAGGCCAAAGCGTCTGAACCCGAGAAGAAACCGCAGCCGAAACCAGGGGAAAAACCGGACAAACCCGAGGTTAAGCCCGGGGTCAAGCCCGGGGTTAAGCCCGGGGTCAAGTCCGGGGTCAAAGCCGGAGTCAAAGCCGGGGTCAGGCCCGATGAGAAAGCGGCAAAACCGGATAAGAAGGCGGCCGAGCGAGCCCCGGTCGCCCCGGCCGTCGCGACGCCGAAGCGGCGTCAAGAGAAAGCGGCACCTGCCGCCAAAGTTGCCGCCGGCGGTGAAAAGAAAGAAGGCCGGCGCGAACTCAAGGTCGCCAAGGAGAAGCGCGGCAAACGTAAAGCCAAGAAGAAACGCGTCAGGCTCGAAAAGGTCATCCAGCCCAGAAAACAGGAATTCGAGAGGCCGACCGCGCCGGTCAAGCGCGACATCGAGGTGCCCGAGACGATTTCGGTCGGGGAGCTCTCTCAGCGTCTTGCGATCAAGAGCGGTGAGTTGATCAAGGAGATGATCGGTATGGGCATGATGGCGACCATCAACCAAACCCTCGATCAGGACACCGCAATCTTGATTGTCGAGGATCTGGGGCACTCGGCGAAGCCGGTCAGCGAGGCGAACCTTGAGAAATTCCTGCTCGCCGACGAGCCCGTCGCCGACGCCGAAGCCCTGCCGCGGGCGCCGGTGGTAACCGTGATGGGGCACGTTGATCACGGCAAGACGTCCTTGCTTGATTGCATCCGCAAGTCTCAGGTGGCGGACGCCGAAGCCGGTGGCATCACTCAGCACATCGGTGCGTATCACGTGAGTGTCGCCAAGGGGGACGTCACCTTTCTCGATACCCCGGGACACGCGGCGTTTACCTCGATGCGAGCGCGCGGCGCGAACGCCACCGATATCGTGGTCTTGGTGGTGGCGGCCGACGACGGCGTGATGCCGCAAACCGAAGAGGCGATTGAACATTCGCGCGCCGCCGGCGTGCCGATTGTCGTTGCGGTCAACAAGATAGATAAGGAAGACGCCGACGTCGACAAGATCAAGGGCGACCTTTCGAAAAAGGGAATCACGCCGGAAGCGTGGAGAGGCGAGAATATCTTTGTCGAAGTCTCCGCCAAAACCGGCGAAGGAATAGACGCGCTGCTCGAAGCGGTTCTGCTGCAAGTCGAGGTCATGGAACTGAAGGCGCCGATTGCCGGGCCCGCGCGCGGCATCGTGATCGAGTCGGCTTTGGACAGGGGGCGCGGCCCGGTGGCCACGGTGCTGGTCCGGCAGGGGACCTTGAATAAAGGCGACGTCCTGCTTGCAGGGCGCGAATTCGGTCGGGTGCGAGTGCTGCTCGACGAGAACGGCAAGGCGCTGGCTTCGGCCAAGCCTTCGATACCGGCCGTCGTGCTCGGTCTTTCGGGCGCGCCCGAGGCGGGTGAAGAAGTGCGGGTGGTGTCGAGCGAGCGCAAGGCGCGCGAAATCGCCGAATTCCGCAGCCGCAAGGTGCGCGAAGGAAAACTGGCGAGCCAAAAGCCGCAGATGATTGCCGAAAACATCTTCGAGCACCTCGAAAAAGAGCCGCCTTCGGTCTTGAATCTGTTGGTCAAAGCCGACGTTCAGGGCAGCGCCGAGGCCTTGAGGGATTCTTTGACCGCGCTTTCGGCCGGGGAAGTCAGCAACAAGATCATTTCATCCGGCATCGGCGGGATCAACGAGTCCGACGTTGACCTTGCGGCGGCGTCGGGGGCCGTCGTCATCGGCTTCAACGTGCGCGCCGACGCCCAAGCACGCAAGACGGCTCAAGCCGAGGACGTGCAGATTCGCTATTACAGCGTCATCTACGAAGCGATAGACGACGTCCGTAAGATCATGTCGGGCATGCTCCGTCCTGAAGTCAAGGAAAGAATCGTCGGCGTCGCCGAGGTCAAGGACGTGTTCCGGTCGTCGAAGATGGGGGCGGTGGCCGGTTGCCAAGTTGTCGAGGGCAGCGTCAAACGCGGCAACCCGATCCGGGTGCTTCGTGACAACGTGGTGATTTTCGAAGGCGGCCTTGAATCCTTGCGTCGGCATAAGGACGACGTCGGCGAAGTCAACTCGGGCGTTGAGTGCGGCATCGCGGTCAAGAACTACAACGACGTCAGACCCGGCGACAGCATCGAAGTCTACGAACAGGTCGAAGTGCGGCGGGAATTGTAGGTGTTGCACGCGTGCGGGAAAGCAGCGACAGGGCGTTGCGCGTCGCCGCGCTGGTCAAGCGTGAGCTGACCCGGCTGCTGAGGGACGAAGTCAGGGATCCCGGTGCCGCGGGTGCGGTGATTTCCGACGTCGAGCTCAGTCGGGACCTGTCTTTGGCAAAGGTTTATCTGATGCTCCCCGGCGATACCGGCGGGCGTGCCGGAGTCCTGGCCGGGCTCGACCGGGCAACCGGGTTTCTGCGCGCCGCGCTCGCCGACCGTCTGGACCTGCGCGCCGTGCCCAAGCTGCGGTTTTTGGACGACGACACCGAACGGCGCAGTGAGCGAATAGAGCGGTTGCTCGCCGAAGAAAAGCGTCGCGGCGTCAAGACCCGTGCCAAAACCTCCGGCGCGAAAGACAAAGGCTGCTTTCCGGCTTGACCCGAAACACGTCCGTGATGAACCGTGACGGTCTGTTGCTCATAGACAAGCCCGCCGGACGGACTTCGGCGTGGATTGCGCGCCGCGTCGGAAAAATCCTGAACGTCAAGGCCGGACACGCCGGCACGCTCGACCCGTCGGCGACGGGCTTGCTGATCGTCGGCGTCGGCGAAGGCGTCAAGGTGTTGCATCACCTGAGCGGGCAGTCCAAGCGTTACCGGGCCTGCGTACGTCTGGGAGTGAAGACCTCGACCGGCGACGCCGCCGGCGAGACGCTCGAGACCTGCGATTACGTTGCGCCCGACGAGACCCGCCTGAAAGCGTTGTTCGGCCGGTTCACCGGCGAACTGCAACAGACGCCGCCGATGCACTCGGCGCTCAAGGTCGGGGGCGAGCGTCTGCATCGGCTCGCGCGACGCGGGCGGACGGTCGAGCGCAAGCCGCGTCGCGTAACCATCCATTCGCTTGCGCTCAAGAGCCTTTCCGCCGTCGGGTTTTGTTTTGACGTGCACTGCTCAAAGGGTACTTACGTGCGCGTGCTTGCCGAAGATATGGGAAGCGCCTTGGGTACGGTCGCGCACCTCTCGTCGTTGAGGCGAACCGCGTCGGGCGGGTTTTCGATCGACGACGCGGTGGACGTGCAAACGCTCGACGCGTGCCGCGACGATCCGCAAGAGATCGCTCAACGGCTGTTGCCGGTTGACGCGGGGTTGCAGCATCTGCCGGCGGTCGGTCTCGACGAAGCGCGATCCGACAGCTTGCGTTGCGGTGGTTGGGTCGCCGCCGACGGCTTGCCGGCGGACGGGCTGCTTCGGGTCTACGACGAGCACGGGCGTCTGCTCGCCGTCGCCGAATCGGACGGCGAACGCCTCCGCCCCAAGCGGGTTTTTCACGCCCGGCCGCCGGGCGGCGGGACTCAATCGTCGTATCTT
This sequence comes from uncultured Chromatiales bacterium, assembly GCA_964347615.1. Classification (GTDB taxonomy): domain Bacteria; phylum Pseudomonadota; class Gammaproteobacteria; order Poriferisulfidales; family Oxydemutatoraceae; genus CAYFZO01. The sequence goes on along the minus strand of CAYFZO010000001.1, from coordinate 67,916 downwards.
AAGTAGGCGAAGCGCTGGTCCGACGGCGTGCCCTCAAGTGCGCCGCCCTCCTTGCCGGGTTGCCACTGAATCACTTCCTCGATCTTCTTCGCCAGTTCGAAGTCCTTGTTGGTCACGCCCTTGGCGGCGTGGTTCATCAGTTTGACGATTACGAACGCGTACGACACCGTCAAGTCCGGATGGTGAAACGCCGCCTCGCTCAAGTGCCCGACCGTGTTGACCACCATCAAGGTGCCTTTCCATCCGTGCGTTTTATACTTTCTGCGGATCCATCCGTTTTCGTAGTGCCAATGCGGCAGCTCTTCCTTCAGGCGCTCTTCGATCGCCTCCTCAGAGTAGGTCTCCTCGGCCTTGATGTCTCTCCATCCCATCGCATCCTCCTTAAGTTGATTGCCCGGCAAACGCCCGGGTTGAATAATCATGCGTTGAATCATCATACAGGGAAACCATTATCAAGGATACGCACGAGGCACGCCGGTATCGATTTGACGCTTCAGAGGCCGACCGACGTCGTCGTCTCCATGCCCGGCAACTCCGCTTCCGGAGGCCCCATTCTCGGACGTGACGTTCAACCCGGCATTCACGTCCTTTGCCGCCGACGTCGCCCGACATCGTGCAGCACCCGCCCCGCCGCGGTAATATAGGGAGCGATACAGCCGCACTGCTTATTCCGATTCGGCGAAAAGGAACGGACTCGCGCCGGCGTCTCAGGATGGACATTTCCTCTACAGCCAGCGACAAAAATCAGCCCCGGGGAAAAGCTCGGGGAAAAGCCCGGGGACAAATCAAAGGGCGCACCGCCGCCCCCGGTGCTTTGTCGCAAGTGCGCGCGCTGCTCAAGGACGCCCCGCGCCGGCGCGACCTGCTGATCGAGTTTCTGCACCTGATCCAAGATCGATACGACTGCATCTCGGCGGCGCACGCCGTCGCGCTCGCCCGGGAGTTGAAGCTCGCGCCCACCGAGGTCTATGAGGTTGCGACGTTCTATCACCATTTCGACGTGGTCAAGGAAGACCAGCATCCGCCGCCGCCGCTGACGGTGCGCGTATGCGACTCGATCACCTGCGCGATGTTCGGCGCCGAGACCTTGATCGAGGGTCTGGAGGTGAAATGCGACCCGGATCGAGTGCGCGTTCAGCGCGTGCCCTGCGTCGGACGATGCGACTCGGCGCCGGTCGCCGTCGTCGGCGTCAATCCCATCGCCCGCGCCGACGTCGAGAAAACCGTTCGCATAATCGAAGCAGGCGACGTGCACGCGCCGAAAACCGATCACCTCGGCTGTCGGGAGTACCGTGCCGGCGGCGGCTACACGCTGCTGCGCGAACTCGCGGCGGGCAAGCGCGACGCCGAAAGCATCATCAGGACGCTCGAGGATTCCAATCTTCGCGGCCTCGGCGGCGCGGGCTTTCCGGCGGGACGCAAATGGCGCATCGTGCGCGAGCAGCCGGCGCCGCGGTGCATGGCGGTCAACGTGGACGAAGGCGAGCCGGGCACTTTCAAGGACCGTTACTACCTCGAGCGCGACCCGCATCGGTTTCTCGAAGGCATGCTGATTGCGGCCGAAGTCGTCGGCACCGAGTCGATATACGTCTATCTCCGCGACGAATACGCAAGCGTACGCGAGATGCTCGAAGCCGAACTGGCCGAGCTCGCGCGCGACCCGCCGACGAAGTTGCCGCATATCGAACTGCGTCGCGGCGCCGGCGCGTACATCTGCGGCGAGGAATCGGCGATGATCGAATCCATCGAAGGCAAGCGCGGCATGCCCAGACTCAGGCCGCCGTTTGTCGCACAGGTCGGGGTGTTCGGCAGGCCGACGCTTGAGCACAACATGGAAACCCTCTATTGGGTGCGTGAGCTGATCGAGAAAGGCGCGGACTGGTTCACTTCGCACGGGCGCAACGGACGTCGGGGGCTGCGCTCCTTCTCGGTCAGCGGACGGGTCAGGCGCCCGGGCGTGCACCTCGCGCCCGCCGGCGTCAGCGCCCGCGAGCTGATCGACGAACACTGCGGCGGGATGCAGGACGGCCACGAGTTCTACGGCTATTTCCCGGGCGGCGCTTCGGGCGGCATCCTGCCCGCGTCGTTGGGCGACGCACCTCTCGACTTCGACACCTTGGACCGGCACGGTTGCTTCATCGGCTCGGCGGCAATCATCGTGCTCTCCGACAAGGACCGCGCGCGCGACGCGGCGTTGAACGCGATGCGTTTCTTCTCCCGTGAATCCTGCGGCAAATGCACGCCGTGCCGCGTCGGCACCGCCAAAGCGGTCGCGTTGATGGATCGGTCGGACTGGGACGTCGGACTGATGGACGAGCTCGCGCAGACAATGTGCGACGCCTCGATTTGCGGGTTGGGGCAGGCGGCGCCGAACCCGATGCAATGCGTGATTAAATACTTCCCCCACGAATTGAGCCGGGAGTCGTAATGGCGGCCAATCCGAAACAGCTTGAGTCCGAATCCGCCGTCGAGTTCAGCATAGACGGCAAGACTTTCACCGCGGGTGAAGGCGAGACCATCCTGAGCGCGGCCAAGCGTCGCGGCTGCGAGATCCCTCACCTTTGTTACCGTGAGGGAATGCGTCCCGACGGCAATTGCCGCGCCTGCGTGGTCGAGATCGAAGGCGAGCGGCTGTTGCAGCCGGCGTGCGTGCGCAAAGCGGAGGCGGGCATGAAGGTCAGCTTGAACGGCGACCGCGTCCGCCGTGCACAGAAGATGGTGCTGGAGCTGCTGCAATCCGACATGCCGCAGACCGAATACACGCTGCACAACGAGCTCGACTACTGGTCGGGCAAGCTCGGACTCGGCGCGCCCCGCTTTGCGCCGAGGAACCAGCCGACCGTCGACCTTTCCCATCCGGGAATCGCGGTCAACCTCGACGCCTGCATCCAATGCACCCGCTGCGTGCGCGCTTGCCGCGAAGAACAGAACAACGACGTCATCGGCTACGCCCGACGCGGCGCGGAATCGTTGATCGTGTTTGATCTGGACGACCCGATGGGGCGGAGCAGCTGCGTCGGTTGCGGTGAATGCGTGCAAGCCTGCCCGACCGGCGCGTTGATGCCGGCAAGGCAAGCCGGGCTCAAGAAACCGGAGCGCCGGGTCGAGTCGGTCTGCCCGTACTGCGGCGTCGGTTGCCTGCTGACCTACAACGTCAGCGACGAGAGAATCACCTACGTCGAAGGACGCAACGGCCCGTCGAATCACGGACGCCTGTGCGTCAAGGGACGCTACGGCTTCGATTACATCTACAGCAAAGACCGCCTGACCACGCCTCTGATCCGCGTCGCCGGCGCGCCCAAGGTCGCCGACGTCGAGAGCGTCACCGAAGCCGACGTCGCCGCGACGTTCCGCGAAGCCGACTGGGAAGAAGCGCTCGCCGTCGCCGCGGACGGTTTGAAAGCGATCAAGGAGAAAGACGGCCCGGCGGCCCTTGCGGGCTTCGGTTCGGCCAAGGGATCGAACGAAGAGGCCTATCTCTTCCAGAAGCTCGTGCGCATCGGCTTCGCCAACAACAACGTGGACCACTGCACGCGGCTGTGCCACGCGTCGTCGGTCGCCGCGCTGCTTGAGGGCATCGGCTCCGGCGCGGTGTCGAACCAGGTCGCCGACGTGGACCGAGCCGAAGTCATCGTCGTCATCGGCGCGAACCCCACGGTCAACCACCCCGTCGCCGCGACCTTCATGAAAAACGCCGCCCGGCGCGGCAAGACCCTGATCGTGATTGATCCGCGGCGAACCGAACTTGCGCGCCACGCCGACTACTTTCTGCAATTCAAGCCCGACACCGACGTCGCGTTGCTGAACGCACTCATGCACTCGATCATCAAGCAAGGGTTGACCGACGAGGCTTTCATCAAGGCACGCACCGAAGGTTTCGACGAACTGCACCGCCACCTCGAAAGCTTCAGCCCCGAACGGGTTGCCAAGATCTGCGGCGTCGAGGCCGACGTCATTCACGAGGTCGCCAGACGTTACGCCTCGTCGCGGGGCTCGATGATCTTCTGGGGCATGGGCATTTCGCAACACGTCCACGGCACCGACAACGCCCGCTGCCTGATTGCGCTGTCGCTGATGACCGGGCAGATTGGCCGCCCCGGCACCGGTCTGCACCCGTTGCGTGGGCAGAACAACGTGCAAGGTGCCTCCGACGTCGGTCTGATTCCGATGGTCTTTCCCGACTACCAACGCGTTGACGACGCCGCCTTGCGCGCGCGCTGGGAGAAACTGTGGAACGCCGTGCTTGATCCGAACCCCGGCCTCACGGTCGTCGAAATCATGCACGCGATTCACGACGGGCAAATCAAAGGCATGTACATCATGGGTGAGAATCCCGCGATGTCCGACCCCAATCTGTCTCACGCGCGTGCCGCGCTCGCACGGCTCGAGCACCTTGTCGTGCAGGACGTCTTCCTGACCGAAACCGCGCTGTTCGCCGACGTGATCCTGCCGGCGTCGGCGTTTCCCGAGAAAACCGGCACCTACACGAACACCGACCGACGGGTGCAACTCGGGCGCCAAGCGGTTTCTCCGCCCGGGCAAGCGAAACAGGACTTGTGGATTATCCAGGAGATTGCCAAGCGAATCGGCTTGGACTGGTGCTATGAGCACGTCTCCGAAGTGTTCGATGAAATGCGTCGGGGGATGAGCAGCATCGCCGGCATCACCTGGGAGCGGCTTGAAGAGGAACATTCGGTCACCTATCCCTGCACCGAAGAGGCCGATCCCGGGCAACCCGTCATCTTCACCGAACAATTCCCGACGGCCAACGGACGCGGCAAATTCGTGCCCGCCGAACTGACCAACGCCGACGAGCTGCCCGACGACGAATACCCCTGCATCTTCATCACCGGCAGACAACTCGAGCATTGGCACACCGGCGCGATGACCCGACGCGCGTCGGTGCTTGACGCGATCGAACCCTTGCCGGTTGCCTCGGTTCACCCTGACGATTTGGCGCAAATCAAGGTGCGGCCGGGCGAGACGATCCGGCTGACCTCACGGCGCGGCACGATCGAATGTTACGCCAGAAGCGACGACGGCTTGATTCCGGGGCAGGTGTTCATGCCTTTCTGTTACCATGAAGCCGCCGCCAACCTGCTCACCAACGAGGCGCTCGACCCCTACGGCAAGATTCCGGAGTTCAAGTTCTGTGCGTTGAGAATAGAAGCGCCGTGACCGCGCGTCTTGACACTGCCCTTGCTGTTAAAATCACCGCGACTTAAGAAAGGCGCCTGAGCGGCGCCGGTAAGCCATGAGCAAAACACTCTATAAAGTCGCGTTCATCAACCAGGAAGAGGCGTACGAGATCTACGCCGCCAAGGTCTATCAAGCCGACCTGTTCGGCTTTATCGCGATCGAGGAAATCAACTTCGGTCGCGCGAGCCCGGACTCGCTGGTCGTTGACCCTTCGGAAGAACGCATGAGACGCGAGTTCCGCGACGTCAAACGCCTGTTCGTCCCGATGCACTCGATCATCCGCGTCGAGGAAGTCGAGAAAACCGGTGCCGCCAAGATCACCGCCATCAGCGACAAAGTTGCGCAGCTGCACCGTCCGGCCTACACCGAAGGCAGCACCGACAAAGTAAAATAGTTGGCAAACGGGCGTTGAAACGGCTCCATGAAGATTCGCCGGACAATCCGTTGTCACGTTCACCCGAAGAGTGAGTTGAAGGCGAAGAAGTTGACGTTGCAGGCAGGTGCTTGCCGCCGGGTATGGAATCGGTTTGTCGAGAACGATCTCGATGCCGGCGCGCCGATGGTTCTCGCTCTGGGTCGTGCAATCGGGAACGATCCCCGGGAATGACCCTCGGGGACGGCTTTCAAGAACGGGGCTGCTGGACGTGGAGGAGGCGACGTTGGTCGGCATGAGGGGGCAAATTGATACGCGCCTCGACGTCGACTTTCGTTTATAGTTTCCTAAGATAAGTCGACGGAGAGATGGCCGAGCGGTCGAAGGCGCACGCTTGGAAAGCGTGTATACGGTAACTCCGTATCGAGGGTTCGAATCCCTCTCTCTCCGCCATCATGGGGTTTTCGCGCGTGAGGAGAGTCGTCGTCAACGACCGGATGCAGCGGGGATACACCTACACGTGTAGCGAACCCGCCGGCAAGAATTTTGACAAGGCGTTCCAGCCGGAACTGACCCCCAGGGAAATGCTGGCGCTCGGCGTGTTCGGCGGCGTGTACATGAGGGACTGCAAAGCCGAGTTTCCCGAGGATTGGTTCAAGAAAGCGAAATTCGCCGCCGATAAAAGTGATAAAAGACTGAATTACTTCGGAGTTGCCGCAAGTCAGTCCCTGCGGACGTGGCAAGAGAAAGGCTGGATAAGCGAGCACGACCCGCGAGGATGGTTTCAATGGTATTGCAGGTACTACATGGGAAGAAGAATTCCCGACGAAGACCAAAGACAGATTAAAAGATGGAAAGCTTTCAGGCGCCACACGGGACAGATCGAGAAGAATTGCATGAAAGGCGACCTCTCTTGCAGACGCAGGCAAAGACAGGCGCTGCTGCACTGGGCTTACGACAGCAGGAAGATTTAGGCTTTGTTTTTTGCGCGGGATAAAGCTGAACGCGGCCGGTGACGACAATCCGTCCGGAAACGGCGTGTAATTACGTGGTCGTTTTTTCGGTTCGCTTGCCGCGGTTCATGGAGGCAAAGCCCTAAGCCGCAACGTCACAGCCTATAGGCAAGGTCGGGGAGACAAAAGCCCTGCCGCGCCAAGACAAGGGCGTGATTTCGCCGGGACGCTTACGCAAAAGCTTGTTTAAGCGTCCTGTTCCTTGACGTTGCGCCAGTGCGACGCTTTGATTAGCTGCAACACCCTTCCGAGTTCCGACGTGGTTGGCGTGGTGCCGACGGTCGGCCAAAGCGCTTCGACAAGCTCTTCGAAAGTGATGATTTTCACCGGATTCCCGTGAAGGCAGGATTGAAACGCAGCATGGTTCTCCCAGGCCTTTTTGTCGCCCTTGATAGAGGTTACCGCGGTAATGTGCGTGAACTTTCTGGACCCGGACATCTCCTCTATCTTGTCGATAAGCGCTTCCGCCCACTTCTTTTTCGCTATTTCCCGAAATGGTTTCCACAGCCCGTCCCTGATTTGCTTGAGCCAGTACTCCGGGTTGAAACCCACTTGCCAGCTCTTGCAGCTCACCACGTGGACTCTGTTCACTCCCCGCAGTCTAGGGTGAATGCCGATGACGTCAATGTTGCTGTGCACCGAATCCTGCTTGGCGTTGAAGTCGCGATGCTTTCTATCAGGCCGGTACTTGACGTTGTGCCGGGTGAAGTACCCCTTGTGCTGGAGATATTCGTCAACCAACTGTTCCAGGACGTCTTCTTTCAAGTTGTGTTCCTCTGCTTTCTTGGGTCGGTGGCCGGGTTTGTATCCGATGATACCCCCTTGCAGGGCTTATTGTAACGCCGTTCTTCGTTGTTTCCTTGACTTTGTTTTTGGGATAAGCCTAGCATGATGGCCTGCAGAAGCAAGGAAAGGCCTTGCTTCGTCTGATTAACGTGTAGGGAATGGAGGAATGTGATGAAAGCTCTAAAAATTTTCTTAATCTCGTTGTTTTTGTTTGCCCTTAGCGGTCACGCGTTCGCGGGCTACGGCTATGGTCATCCACCGATGGTTGTGCCGCCTTACGTCGGGGAAGGATTCGGCTTTTTCGGGAGGCCGGCTTTTAACGTTCCCGAAGGCACTGGCTGGGGTAAGGGAACGGTCTTCAACCCGGCCCGCGCGCCCATCCATCACCGCGGTCGCGGGGGTGGCTTCGGAATCTTTCCGCCGCCTTACGGCTTCGGGTTTCCGTATATGCCTCCCAG
>CAYFZO010000001.1:44017-59987 GCA_964347615.1 uncultured Chromatiales bacterium | reverse complement strand
GCTTCGGAATCTTTCCGCCGCCTTACGGCTTCGGGTTTCCGTATATGCCTCCCAGTGGCTTCGGGTTTCCGTATATGCCTCCCAGCGGCTTCGGGTTTCCGTATATGCCCCCCAGCGGCTTCGGGTTTTCGCCGATCGTGCGCTCTTGGGGATTGCCTGGTGTGCCGGGCGCTCCAATGACGTCGCCGCTGGCGGTGCGTTGCGCTTTCGGTAAGGAGGTCTTACTGGCGGCCTCGGTTGAGAGTTGCGAAAACGCCGGCGGCAAGGTTGAGCCTGCTTCTCCGGCGCCCCCTCAAGACTCTCCCGGCGAGTCTGGCGGTTAATCGGGCGGCTCGGCGGTGAAGCCGCTTGCAGTCAATCGACGGCGGCGAGGTTCCGGACAACGGACGTCTGCAAACGCGGGGAGCATGATCAAGGCCTCCGCGTTTGCACTGTTCGTCGCGTTGGTTCTCGCCGTCTCGCCCGCGCGGGCGGAGAACTTCACGTTGGTCATGGCGGCCTGTCCGCCGTGGAAGCACGGCGAAGACGAGGAAGCCACCCGGAAGATGATGGCGATGTGCTCGAACGGCAGCAAGGCAATATCCTCCGCGTTGAGCGACGCTTTCGGCGTTCCCGCCCCTAACCGTTTTTCTCTTGTTCAGGAAAGGGCCACGCTCGAGGATTTGCGCTCGGTGCTTAAGCGGCTTGAAAGGAAGCTCGAACAAAGCGACACGCTGTTCTTTTTCCAGATGGTCCACGGGGGCGTCGTTCCTCATTCCTACAAAGGGTATCCGGTGTTCGGTGAGGTATTTGCTTATTACACGGAAGAGGCCCCCGGCGACTTCGCCCGCGCCGTTTCCGACGGAAGATGGGTGTCTGCGCGGGTCTTGCGGGACATGGTCGGTGGTTTGGCGCACAACACCGGCGCGGACGTCGTTACCATCATAGAGTCGTGCGACGCTGATTCGGCGGGGCACACGTTCAAACATAATCCGCTGCTGTCCTTAGCCGACAAGGCGAAGCTCGCCGTCATTTTTTCGTCGCAGGCCGACCAGCTGGCCACTTTCAACGATGCTGCCGACAACGCGCGCTTTACCGAGGAGTTGGTCACAGCATTGAAGGCGGGAAACAAAGGCGACTCGCTTTACGACGTATTCGAAAGGGCGGCGATGGCGACGCATCGCGGAGCGCTTCGCTATTGCCGGCGGAAATCGGACGGGGATTTGAGAGCGTTGTACGGTTCAGCCGAACAGTACTACGAGAATTGCATGCAGCTGCCGACGTTCTTCGACCCCAAAGGCTTGCTCGACGAGGTCAAGGTCGGGGGCTGAGTTGCAGCAGCCGCGCGCCCGAAAACCTTTGCCGGTGTCGCGTGGACAACTCCTCAGGCTTTTCCGACGCGCGAGCGTCGTGCCTTTGATGCTTCTCCGTGTCCGTGTTCCGCCGGGACGCATTCGTTGTGCTCATGAAAAATCGGTGTTGACGTTCCGTTCGGAGCGTCGTCTGAAACGCTCGATTACCGGTGCCGCAAGGTGCAGCACCACGAACGTACCGGCTGCGGCGACGACGATGCTCGGGCCCGACGGGGTGTCGAACCGCATCGAAGCGAAGATACCGGCGACCACCGCGAACGCGCCGATGACGGCGGCGGCGGCGGCCATCGCTTCGGGGGAACGCGCGAGCTGGCGCGCGGCGGCGGCCGGAATGATCAGCATCGAGGTAATCAGCAGCACGCCGACGATGCGGATTGACATCGCGACGACCACCACCATCATGAACACCAGCAACAGATGCACGGCGAAAGCGTTCACTCCCTCGGCTCTGGCCAGGTCCTGATGGATGCTCATCAGCGTCAATGCCGGCCAGTTGGCGATCAGCAAGCCGAGCACGATGCTGCCACCGCCGTAGATCCAATACAAATCTCCGGTTGTGACGATCAGGACGTCGCCGAAAAGATAAGCGTGCAAATCGAAGCCCGGTTGGTCGAGAAAGCTCACGGCGATCATTCCGGCGGCGAGTGCGGCATGGGCCCAGATGCCGAGCAAGGTGTCCATCGCCAGCACACCTCGGCGCTGAAGCCACACCAGTGTCAACGCGAAAACCGAGCAGACCAGCGCGGTTCCCGGATTGACGCCGACGCCGTACAGCAGACCGAGTGCAATCCCGAGCAGGGCGCTGTGAGCGAGCGAATCGCCGAAGTACGCCATGCGCCGCCATACGACGAAGCAACCCAAGGCGCCGGCGACCAGTGCGACGCCGACTCCTGCGGCTAAAGCGCGCAGAATGAAGTCATCGAGCATGGTTGCCGCCGTCGCGGCGGTCGCCGTGGATGTGACCGTGGACGTGGTGGTAGACCGCCATCATCTGCGCCGTGTCGTCGCCGAACAGTGAGATGAACTCAGGGTCCTTGGCGATTGTCTGCGGCTCGCCGGAGCAGCACACGTGGTGGAACAGGCACACCACCCGTCGCGTGCACGACATCACCAAGTGCAGGTCATGGGACACCATCAGGATACTCAGCTGCCGCTCGTTGTAGATGCGCTCCATCAGTTTGTAGAACCTGAGTTGATTTGAGACGTCAAGGTTCTGCGCGGGTTCGTCGAGCATCAGCAGCTCGGGGTCGCCCAACAGCGCACGGGTCAACAGCACGCGCTGAAGTTCTCCGCCGGAGAGCGCGTACAGCGGCTTGTCGAGCAGGTTTTCGACGGCGGTCTCTTTCCCCGCCTTGAGAATCGCTTCACGGTCAGCCTGGTTACGCAGGGTCAAAAAACGCTTCACTTTGATGGGCACCGACGGGTCAACGGTCAAAGACTGGGGCATGTATCCGATCGTGATGCCTTTTTTGCGCGTGACGCGGCCCCGGTCGGGCTTGTAAAAACCCATCAGGCATTTGAGCAGCATGGACTTTCCTGCGCCGTTCGGCCCGACCACGGTGATGAAGTCGCGTTCGCCTATCTCGATCGATACCTCTTTCAGAATCGTGCGCCGCGCGCGGATGACGCTGATTTTTTCCGCCGCCAAGACGTTCATCGCCAAGGCGTTCATCGGATTTTTCCGCGTTCGGCGGCGCGTCGGCATCGGAGGCATTCGCCTTGTATTTCGAGCGTCGTGCGCCGGGGAGTGAAATGGTTTGCTTTGGCGGCTTTTTCGATCGCCTGTCTCAGTTCCCTGCCGCAACATTCCTCGATTTCCCCGCAGCCGGAGCAGACCAGGAAATAGCACTCGTTGTGTTCTTGCGGGTGGCTGCATCCGACGTAGGCGTTGAGGCTGTTCAATCGGTGCACGAAGCCGTGTGTCAATAAGAAATCCAAGGTGCGGTACACCGTCGGCGGTTTGGCGGAAGCCGAGTCCAGTCGGGCCAGAACGTCATACGCCTTTGCCGGTCCTCGGCTTGACCAAATCAAGGCCAGCACCTTGCGGCGCAGCTCGGTGAAGCGTAGCTGCTTGTTCCGGCAGATCGCTTCGGCGGTCTTGAGCGCGTCGTTGACTCGGGTCTTGGCGACGGGGCGGCTGGGCATGGGAAGCAATTATGAGGCGATGTTGGAGTTTGCGGAACCTTGTCCTCTTTTTCAAGAAGCCTTGCGGCGCTTGTACGGGCATGTTTGCCCGTCGGGGCGCCGTATTGCACGGCTCTAAAAGTAATGTTATACTATAACAATATACCGGGCTTTTCAACTCCCCGCCGTTGAATCGGCCCATTGAATCGACGGAGAGTCGCTCGGCGAGACTACCGAATATACCGAACCCGCCAGCATGAACCGAGCATATCGTTTTCTTCTTTTGGCTTGCGCCTTTTTGCTGCCGGCCGGCACCGGGCTTGCGCAAGACGTTCAGAGGCGAGCGCCTCAGAACAAGGCACCGGTCATCGTCGCCAGTATCAAGCCGTTGCAGTCTTTGGTACAGGGTGTAACGGGCGGCACCGGTGAAACGCTGGTGTTGGTGGAGGGTGACGTTTCGCCGCACGGTTTTTCTTTCAAACCTTCGCAGCTAAAGGCGTTGCACGAGGCCGACGTGGTTTTTTACTTCTCCGCCGACTTTGAGTTGTTTTTGCCAGGCGCTCTTGCTGGTTTGCCGCCGCAGGTGCGTCAAGTGCCGGTGGTTGAAAAAGCGAGGTTGACCGTTTTGGAGAAACGTAAAGGAGGCGCGTGGGAAGCGCATGATCACCACGACCATGGGCACGAAGACCACCACGACCGTCGCGGCGGCGATATGCACGTGTGGCTCGACGCCGACAACGCGAAAGAGATCGCCAAACTCATCGCCGCGGAACTCGGCGCCGTTTACCCTGAAAACCGCGACGGTTACGAGCGCAACGCCCACGCGCTGATTGCGCGCATTGACGCCTTGGACGCCAAGCTCAAAAGTACGCTGGCTGACGTCAAGGACAAGCCGTTCATCGTGTTTCACGATGCCTATCAGTATTTTGAACGCCGCTACGGTTTGTCCGGTGTAGGTTCGATTACTTTGGAGCCGCACGAACCGCTTTCCGCAAACCGCATACTGGAAATCCGCGCGAAAATCAAAACCGCCGGCGTCGTGTGCGTTTTCCGCGAGCCTCAGTTTTCGGACAAGTTGATTCGTACGGCGACTCAAGAGACCGACGTCAGAATCGGCACGCTCGATCCGTTGGGGGACGGGTTGGAAAGCGGGGCGGATTTATACTTTGATTTGCTCGGCAACCTCGGGAGAGAATTCAAGCATTGCTTGAGCTGACGGTCCCTCTGATTTCTTGGTTTAAGGGGGCTCAATCCCCAGCAGATATTTCTTGAAGCGCCATTTCAGCGCGCGGGAGATTTTCCGAGAAAAGTACCTGAAGATTCTCGGGGTAAAAAATCCGACGCGTCTCGCGTAAATCTCGGGCCATCGGCGCCGCAGAATCTTTATTCCTTCTTTTCTCCTCGCCCGCGCCGTTTCCATCATGGTTGACGCAACCGGCACGGCGACCGAGTCTTCGTCCTCAAACTCGTATCCCAGCGCTTCCAGGTCCTCGGCGTATAAATCCTCCACCAGCCGCCGCGTGGTCTTGTCGAAGTAAGTGCTGTAATGTCTTTTTTTACCGTTGTCGAGAAGGCGTTCCTCGGAGACGAACTGATGACGCAACGGATGCCGTGGTATTCCGAGCAAATCCGTCACTTGAAAGAAATCCCGCTCAAGACTCTCGCATCTACCGATGAACGAACAAGGCGCGTCATTGAGTCGCTGCACGCCGAAATAAACTTTCGGGTGTTCGTCGAGCAGAAAATCCACTTGACGCTTGACGTGGTATCTTTCGTATTTCAAACTTTTGCTTTCTGTTTGAAGAACGCCGAATTTTCTATTTGGTTCAACCTGCGCTGCTTTTTCCGCGTCCAGGAGTTCGGCAGCGAGGTCGATGCACTCCCGAAAATTGCGGTAGGAGTAGGGAAGGTTGTGCCGTTTTCTCCACCACAATCCGAAGAGATAGTAGGATACGAACCTGTCGAAAGGGTTGCGCACGAAAGTGAAGGTGAAATACTCGGGGTAGAGGTTGATGGCCCGAGCCAGCCCCTTTTCCCGCAATTTGATCGTCTTCCATGTATTCTCATTGTACGGCGGTGATTCCGCATGACGCATCAGGTGCCTTTCCACCGTGGTTCCGGCGCATTTAGGAATATGGACAAAGATGCACTTGTGTTTATGCGAGATCATTTTTATCGGTATCGGCTTCAGACTCGATTACCTTCGCTGTTTTCGCATTATATTCGACGATCCATCCGCTGTTGCATGAGGTCGGTACATAAGGAAATACATAAGCGTTGATTCAAGTCGCTTCCGTCTGAGTTCGCACGGCAGCTTCGACGCGAGCGGCGTAGACGTCGGCGACGTCTTCACGTTGTTGCATCAGTGCCAGCGCGTTTCGCGCAAAATCGGCGGGTGCCGGCGTTTGGTCGAGCGCCGCGCGGAAAACTTCTTCGAGTGCGTTTTCATCGGTGACTTCAATCAAGCCGCCGACTGCTTTCAACGCGGCGACTTCGTCTTGAAAGTTGTCGGTATGCGGGCCGACGGCTTGAGGAACCCCGAGTTGTGCCGCTTCGAGGACGTTGTGACCGCCGACGGGCACAAGTGAGCCGCCCGTGAACACCAAGTCGGCGTGGCGAATCAGTGCCGGCAGCTCTCCGATCGTGTCGGCGATATAGACGAGGGCTTTTCCCGGCGCGTTGTTTTCAAGGGATTGCGCCCGGCTTCTGAGTTGCGTACGAAAACCGTGATCGTTCAGTTGTTTTGCGATTGCCCGTCCGCGCCGGGGGTGCCTCGGTGCAATCACCAGCAGACCGTCGTCCGCTCGATTGCTCCGGTTGCATGCTCGTCGCCAAGCTTCGGCAACCTTGGTCTCTTCGTCTTCGCGGGTTGACGCCGCGAGGACGTAGCGTCTGCCTATCAGGTCGGGTAGCGCTTCGCGTTCCGCGGTGCTCCACGACTTCGCCCATTTCAAGTTGCCGGCGACCTCGATTTTATCCGGTGCTGCGCCCAGCGCGGCGAACGCCTCGGCGTCTTTTTCGCTGCGCGCGAATACTCTGTCAACCGTCGCAAGGCTTTGTCGGTAATAGCCTTTGAACCGCCGAGCGCCGTCGAGCGTGCGCCGGGACGCGCGAGCGTTGACGATGAACAACGGCACGTTTCGTCTGCGGCATTCGCAAAACAGGTTGAGCCAGATTTCGGTTTCCATGATCAAAGCGCAGCGGGGCTTGACCGCGCTGAGAAAGCGGCGGCAGAAAAGCGGGTAGTCGAGCGGCAGGTAGCAATGGCGCACACGCGCGGGTTTGCCTTCCGCGGTGCGTTTGGCCAGCATCCTCGCTGCGGTTACGGTGTTGGTGGTTACAACGAAGGCGTCTTCGGGTCGGCGCTTGAGCCAAGCGGCGATGAGCTTCAGTGCGGCGTTGGTTTCTCCGACCGAGGCGCAATGTATCCACAGCGAAGGCGTCTCGACGGCGTCGAAGCGACCGAGACGTTGCGCCAGGTAGCGCGTGCTGCCGTCGCGAAGTGCAACCGCGGCGGTCCCTGCGGCGATTGCGGGGAACAGCAGGCGCAGCAGCAAGCGGTAGGAGAAAGCGCCGCCCGCGCCGTCCAGCCGATGATTTTCCGATCCGCCGCCCAAGACGGCTTTAAGGCGCGTCGCGAAGGTAGCCATCGAGCTGCCTGACGTCCCGTTCGGCGAGCATCCCGGCGACCTTTTTCAGCCGCAAGGTGTTCAGCAGGTATTCATAGCGCACGTCGGCGTAGTCGCGGCGGATGCGAAACAGGTCTTTCAACGCAAGCAGGACGTCGACCGAGGTCCGCGTACCGACCCGAAGACCAGCCCGGCTCGCATCGAGCGCGGTTTCGGCCGATTCTTCCGCTTGGCTCAGTGCCTTGACGCGGCTGACGCTCGCGACGACGTTGAGATAAGCTTCACGCGCCGCGCGCTTGGTTTCGCGTTGCACGCCCTTGAGCTGTTCCAGCGATTCACGGTGCAGCTCCGCCGCTTGCTTGGTGCGGTAGCGGGTGCCTTGTCCCGAGAAGATCGGCACGTTGAGTTCGACGCCGACGGTGTAGCTTTCAACGTCTCGTTCGGCGGGAGCGCCGCGTTTGGATTCGTTTCTGCTTTGGCTTGCGAACAGATCCAACGAGGGATAATGTCCGGCGCGTTGCAGCCGGATTTCCTGTTCGGCGACGTTGGTCGTAATCTGCTGCGCGAGCAGGTCGAGGTTCTGAGACAGGGCGCGGGTGACCCATGCTTCGACGTCGTTGGGTTCCGGGTTCACGACCGGAAGGTCCTCGGTCAAGTGCTGCAACGCCGGCGCGTCGTAGTCGGTGATTACCGCCAGCGCGTGGAACGCGTTTTGCAAAAGGTTTTCGGCGCGGATTTCTTCGGCTTCCGCCAAGTCGTAGCTGGCCTTGGTTTCCTGGACGTCGCTGATCGAGGCCAAGCCCACCGCGAAGCGTTCCTGTGCCTGTTCGAGCTGACGCCCGACCGCTTCCTTTTCCGCGCGGGCGAACTTCAGCGTCTCTTCGGCGATCAGTACGCCGAAATAGGCTTCGGCCAGACGCAGGATCAAGTCTTGGCGTGCGGCTTCGAGTTCGACCCCGGCTCTTTCGGCTTGCGACTTCGACTGCTTGAGCGCGATGTAGTTGCCCAAGTTGAACAGCGTTTGCGTCAGGTTGACGCCGAATCTTTCGGCGTCGTAGGCAAAGTTCCCCTGCCCCCCGAAACTGGTTCCGCGGATTTCCTCATCGACAACGCGCTCACGGCGCGCCGTCAAGCTGATTTGCGGCAGCAGCGGCGCACGGGCGATGCCGGGTGCCAGCGACTCGGCCTGATAGCGTGCTTCGCGCGCGTGAAAGACCGCGTCGTTTTTCAGCGCTTTCTCGTATAGTTCGGCAAGTCCGGGTGCAGCGCCGAGCGCCGGGGCGATCGACGCCAAGGTCCAAGCCAGGGTCCAAGTCAGGGTCCAAGCGAGAGCCCAAGCGGAAGTCCAGGCGAAAGTCCGGGTCGAAGCTCGGGTCGAAGTCCGCACCGGTGCCGCCGCGGCGCGCTTTGCGTCGAGCGCGCGTCGGGCGTTGCGCTGCGTGGAGAAAAATGCGGGGTGCGGTTGCGTCTGTTTGCGTGTCGAGGGGGCCACCGGTTGATTCTTATTTGGTGTAAGTGGGCATCTTCGGATCGACCTCTTTCGCCCAAGCGTCCAAACCGCCGCGCAAGTTGATGACCCGTCTGAAACCGACGTTCTCGAGCACCTGAACAATCTTCGCGCTGCGGATGCCGTGATGACAGATGACGACGGTTTCCCGCTGCCGGTCAAGTTCGTCCTGCCTTTTCTCGACTTGAGCCATCGGTATCAGCAGCGAGTTCGGCAGGTGCACGACGTCGTATTCCCACGGCTCGCGCACGTCGAGCAACAACGGCGGATGCTTCGCCGAAGCGAGGTATTCCTTCAGTTCCGCGGGTGAGAATTCGAGCATCAGGGTCTCCTGCCGCAAGCTGCGGGGGTTATGCCGAGGGCCTTTGCGGAAATGCCGCGCAAGCCCCGATAGCGACCGTGCCGCCATATAATACACCGTATTGAGCGTATCGCGGTGAACCCAAGTTCAAACATGATGACGGCATGAGCGCCACCGTAGAAAACAACCGGGCAAAAACCGGGCGGGGCGATGCGTCGTTTGAGACGGCGCCCGAAACGCCGAGCTCGCAACTCGCGGGTTTGTCGCACGAGGCCACCGCGCCTTTGCCGGGATCGAAAAAAGTTCACGTGCGAGGCTTACGCTCCGACCTTCGGGTCGCAATGCGTGAAGTGACCCAAGCGGAAACCCCGGCCGACTTTGGCGGCGGCGAAAATCCGCCGATTCCGATATACGACACTTCCGGTCCCTACGCCGATCCCGAGGCGCGGATCGATCTTTCGCGGGGCTTGCCGCCGTTGCGCGCGGCATGGATAGACGAGCGCGGCGACAGCGAGGTCTTGGCCGCCCCGACTTCGGACTACGTGCGCCTGCGGCGTTCGGACGACGGCAACGGCGCCGTGCGCACCTCGGTTCTGCGTCGCGCCCGCCCGGGCGCGAACCTGACGCAGATGCACTACGCCCGTCGCGGTGAGGTGACGCCGGAGATGGAGTACGTTGCCATCCGCGAAAACGCGCGGATCGAGGAGTTGCGCGAACGCTCCGCCTACCGGGATTTGTTGCGGCGGCATCGCGGCAGGTCTTACGGCGCCGAATTGCCCGAGACGGTCACCGCGGAATTCGTCCGGGACGAAGTGGCGCGCGGGCGCGCGATCATCCCCGCCAACGTCAACCACCCCGAGCTCGAGCCGATGATTATCGGACGTAATTTCCGCGTCAAGGTCAACGCGAACATCGGCACCTCGGCGGTGACTTCCTCGGTTGCCGAAGAGGTCGAGAAGATGGTGTGGGCGGCGCGCTGGGGCGCCGACACGGTGATGGATTTGTCCACCGGCGCCGATATCCACGGGACGCGCGAGTGGATCATCCGCAATTCGCCGTTGCCGGTCGGCACGGTGCCGATCTATCAGGCGCTCGAGAAAGTCGGCGGCAAGCCCGAGGAGCTCAGTTGGGAGCTGTTTCGTGACACCTTGGTCGAGCAAGCCGAGCAGGGGGTGGACTATTTCACGATTCACGCCGGGGTTCTGTTGCGCTACGTGCCGTTGACCGCGCGTCGCGTGACCGGCATCGTCTCGCGCGGCGGATCGATCATGGCCAAGTGGTGCCTGGCGCACCACCGGGAAAATTTTCTCTATGAGCATTTCGAGGAGGCGTGCGAGCTGATGAAACAGTACGACGTGTCGTTTTCTCTCGGCGACGGCCTGCGCCCGGGCAGCATCGCCGACGCCAATGATGAAGCGCAGTTCGCCGAGCTCCGCACCCTCGGCGAGTTGACGCGCGTTGCGTGGCGTCACGACGTACAGGTCATGATCGAGGGGCCGGGGCATATCCCGATGCAGTTGATCGAGGAGAACGTCAAGCGCGAGCTCGAAGACTGCATCGAGGCGCCGTTTTACACCTTGGGGCCGCTTGCGACCGACGTCGCGCCCGCCTACGATCACGTCACTTCAGGCATCGGCGCGGCGATGATCGGCTGGTTCGGCGCGGCGATGCTGTGTTACGTGACGCCGAAGGAGCACCTCGGTTTGCCGAACCGCGAAGACGTACGCACCGGATTGATGGCGTACAGGATCGCGGCGCACGCGGCGGATCTTGCGAAAGGACATCCCGCCGCGCAGTTGCGCGACAACGCCTTGTCCAAGGCCCGGTTCGAGTTTCGCTGGCGCGACCAGTTCAACCTCAGCTTGGACCCCGAGCGCGCGCGGGAATTGCACGACGAGACCCTGCCGAAAGAGTCGGCCAAGGTTGCGCGTTTCTGCTCGATGTGCGGACCGAAATTCTGCTCGATGAGAATCACCCAAGACGTGCGGGAGTACGCGGCGAAAATCGGCGTCTCCGAAGTCCAGACCGCGGTCGAAGCCGGATTGAACGCCGGCGCCGACAAATAAGCGGGTGTCCCCTTGTTCGCTCCGCACGGGAGCATAGATTGCGGAACCCGCTGCGGTTGGTTGCGGTTCGTTCGATGTTGGCCGCGGCGTTGTGCGCCCAGGCGGTTTATCAGACGGCGTGTCAGGCGGCTCACGCCGATGAGGCGACCGACGGAACCGTCGAAGAGGCGCTGATTGTCACCGGCGCACGCATCCCGACGCCGCTCGATCGGTTCGACGGTGCGGCGACGGTGATCACCGCGCGCGATATTCGGCTGCATCAGTACCGTGACCTCGGCGACGCGTTGGCAAGCGTGCCGGGTTTGCACGTCTCGTCGTCCGGCGGCACCGGTGCGCGGACCTCGGTGTTCATCCGCGGCGCCGAATCCAACCACGTCCTGGTACTGATAGACGGCGTCGAAGCCGCCGACCCAGGCAGCGGCTTGTTCGCGTTTGAGCACCTGCAGTTGAACGACGTCGAGCGCGTCGAGGTGTTGCGCGGGCCGTACGGCGCGCACTACGGTTCGGAAGGCATCGGCGGCGTGATCAACGTCGTCACCAAGCGCGGGCGCGGTGAACCTCGGGCGAGTGCGCGCGTCGAGACCGGTTCGTTCGAGACCGACGCCGCCGCGGTCAACTTGTCGGGGCGTCGCGACCGGGTTGATTTTTCGTTCGGCGGTGCGTGGCTTGAGACCGACGGCGAGTCGTTCACCCCGCGCAGGCTCCGCGCGGGCAGCGACGGAGAACGCGACGGTTACCGCAACCTCGATCTCAAGAGTGCGGTCGGCGTCGAGCTCGGAGGGCAATCCCGAGTTGATCTGAGCTTCGGTTACGTCGACGCGAACGCCGAGTACGACGGTTTCAGCAATCCGTTCGAACAACCCGGTCTGAGGGATTCGACCCGGGAGAAGCGTTACAGCGCGCGTTGGTCAGGCGCTACGGCTCGGGGCGCGTGGCGGCCGTCGCTGCGGGGCAGCCGTTACGAAAGGGACTACGCCGCCCCCGGCGGGTACGCGACGCGCGCCAAACGCACCCGGTTTGAATGGCGCAACGACTTGTCGTGGTCGGACGAGTGGCGGTTCATCGTCGGTGCCGAGACCGAGCTCGAGGAGTTCAACGCTTTCAGTGCGCGCACCGCCGCGGTGTACCTGCAAGCGCGCTACGTCCCGTTCGAAGCGTTGTCGTTGTCGGCCAGCTGGCGCAACGACGACCCCGACGATTTCGGCAGCGACCGCAGCTGGCGGGTCGCGGCGGTCTGGGCTTGGGAGCGGGCCGGGGTGAGATGGCGCGCGTCTTACGGCACCGCTTTCAAGGCGCCGACGTTGTTCGACCGGTTCGATCCCCTCTACGGCAATCCCGATCTCGATCCCGAAACCAGTCGCAGTTGGGAAACCGGCGTCGAGCAGACGTTTTGGTTCGACGAGACTTCGAGCGCCGGATGGGGAGCGACGTATTTCAACGGCCAGGTCCGCCGATTGATCGAGCCCGTGATCGATTCTGATTTGCGGACTTTCTTTCCCGCCAATGTCGCTTCGGCCCGGACCGAAGGCGTCGAGGCTTTCGCTTTCCTCAAGCCCGCCGAACGTGCGAGCCTGCGCCTCGACTACACGGTGACGCGCGCGCATGACGGCACCCGCCGCCGCTTGTTGCGCCGTCCGCTCAGGAAAGCGTCGCTTCGGGCGGGCTGGACGAACGCCTCGGCGTGGTCGCTGGCGGCGACGCTCGATTACGTCGGTCCTCAGCACGACCTCAGGCGTGACACGTTTGCGCGCACCGGCAAGGGCGGCTACGTGCTGGCGCACGTTGCGGCGCGGCGGCGGATCAACGGGCACCTGAGCTTTTTCGCACGGGTCGACAACGTCTTCGACCGTGACTACGAACCGGTCGACGGTTACGCGGGCACGGGCGTCGAAGTCCGGGCGGGCTTCGAGGTCGATTTATGACCGTTCGCTCGGTTCGCCCGCTCGGGAGAGTATTCGGCACAAGGCGGCGGCGCTTTGCGCAAGTCTCAGCGAAGGACGCTGGATCAGGTCGCCCCCGACGTAAAACGCCGGTACCTTTTCGGCCAGGCCGAGCGAGTCGCTCAGCGAACCGGGGCGGTGCGCGTAATCCGACAGGCTGTGCAGGACGACGTCGGGGCGCGCCAACAGCAGCGATTCCCGGTTGAGTTTGACCACGCCGGAGACCGCGTCCTCGAACACGTTGACGCCGCCGCACAAGCCCACGACGCGGGAGATCCAATGCTCGCCGTTGACCGTCATCGGCGGGTCGCGCCACAGCAAGTACAGCGTCTTCACCGGACGGGCGCGGACCCGGCGTGCACCGAGGCGGTGAATCTCCTGCAGGAACTCGTCGGCACGACGTCGCGCTTGCGCTTCCGTGCCCGCGAGCAAGCCGATTTCGCGCAAGTTTTCGGCGATGCCCTCGAAGTCGGCGGGGTCCGAGACGTAGACGTTGCGGTAAAGCGTGCTTAGCTTGTTCAAGCTCGCCGCCTTGAGGCCGGCGTTCCAGACCAGTACCAGGTCGGGCTTCAATTCGGCGATCAGCTCGTAGTTGATCGTCGCGTAGTCCGAGACGTAAGGCAGTCGCTCGACCTGCGGCGGATAGTCGCAGCGGCGCGAGACGCCGACCAATTTGCCGCCCGCTCCCGCCGAATGCACCAGTTCGGTCAGATGCGGTGCAAGTGAGACGATGCGTTCGGCGGGCGCGTCGAGCGACACGTTGCGCTGCAAATCATCTTCGGCTTCGAACGCCGTACGCGCGCTTGCCGTCGCGGACGCCGCGGTCAACGCGAGTGTTACAGCGACGGCGCGGGCGCGACGGCTGCTTGCCTGTGTTAGCATGAGTCGGTCGTGCATCACGGGTAAAGTCAGAAGTGCAGATACAGCGCGATTGCAATCACCGTTGCACAGACGATCATGATCAAAAGATTGCCGGCAAGAGGCTTGACCAACGCTGCCGGGGAAGCCTCGCGGCGTGCGAGCTTGGTTAAATAAAACTGCACCATGTTGCCTGCCACCAACGCCGGAACGACGAGCACGGCGGCGGCGAACAACCAGCCGTAGCGGTGCAACCCCCATGCTTCGATACTTGCGTAGAAGTGCTCGAGTGTTTCCAACGTTGAGTTACGGTTTGCTTGTCCGGCGTCGCACGTCGGGATTATCCCACGTGCCCGCCGCGGTTCGTACCTTGCCTTTCTGTTTGCTCGCGGCGTCGCTTTTTGTCGCCGCCGCCGCCGCCGCTGCGGACGGTGAGAAGCTCGAGAAGCAACGTGCGCTGTTCCTGGAGGTCGAGAGCGCGCTCAAAGGCGGGCGTCGCCAGCCGTTGCGTCGCCATCGCGAGGCACTTGAGTCCTATCCCCTCTATCCGTACCTGGTGTATCAGGATTTGCGCAACCGTCTCGCCGCTGCGGGCGAGAAAGAAGTCACTGCGTTTCTCGACGCTTACGGCGGCAAGCTGCCGGTCGCCGAAAAGCTGCGTCACCGCTGGTTGACGCAGCTGGCGCGCCGCGGGCGGTGGACGCGCTTTCTCGAGTACTACCGGGAGTCGGTGACCGTGGAGAATAAGGACAACCGCTGTTACTACGCGACGGCGCTGATTCACGGCGGGCGGAACGTCCAAGCCGCGGAACAGGTGAAGTCGTTGTGGCTCGTGAATTTTTCCCAGCCGTCGGCGTGTGACTTTGTTTTCGACTGGGGTTTCCGACAAGGGGTGGTGACCGACGAGCTGGTCTGGAAGCGCGCGTTGCTCGCGTGGGAGCGGGGGCGCGGCGGACTGGTGGATTATCTGGGAGGGAAACTGAAAGGCGACGCGCGGCGTTGGTTCGGTTCGCTCAAGCGGGCGCGTTTCCACCCGAGGCAGACGGCGCTCAAGATGGCCGATGAGTTCACCACGTCCCCTCTTTACGCGGGCGACGTGATGGTGTTTGCATTGCGCCGCCTGACCAGGAAAGACGCAATCCAGGCCGGGGAGACCTGGGACGAGATCAAGCGCCGTTGCAGCGCGTGTTTCGCCCGGCGGGCGGTAGAGAAGGAAATCGGCGTCGCCGCGGCGACGAAACTGGCGCCGGACGAGGCTTACCGTCGGTTGTCGCAGTTGCCGCGTGAATACCACGATCAGGCGTCCCGTTACTGGCGCGTGCGCGCGGCGTTGAGGCTGAGGGATTGGCGCCGGGTGCTTGCCGGCGTTGACGCGCTGCCGAGCGAAGAGCGTTCCGCCGCACAGTGGAGTTACTGGCGTGCGCGTGCGCTGGCGGAGCT
Source organism: uncultured Chromatiales bacterium (assembly GCA_964347615.1). Taxonomy (GTDB): domain Bacteria; phylum Pseudomonadota; class Gammaproteobacteria; order Poriferisulfidales; family Oxydemutatoraceae; genus CAYFZO01. Next base: position 44,770 of record CAYFZO010000001.1, on the reverse strand, counting down.
TTCGCGGCACAACGAGGCGAACCGGATCTGGAGCCGGTTGGCGCGAGACGACGGATACTACGGTTATTTGTCGGCGGACAGATTGGGGAAGCCTTACGTTTATGACCTGCGCCCGCTTGCGTTCACCGAGGCCGAGATGGCCGCGCTGGACGCGTACCCTACGGTCGCGCGGATGCGCGAGCTGCTGATTTTCGACAGGCCGTTCGCCGCGAACCGGGAGCTGCTGCTTGCGCTTGAATATCTGGATGCTGCAACCAAGTTGAAGCTCGGCGTCGCCGCCGACCGCTGGCAGTGGCCGATGGGTGCGATCCGCAGTCTTGCGAGCGGTGCCTCGGAGCGGAATTTTCTGCAACGTTTTCCGATGCCTTATCGCGACCTCGTCGAAAAGGAATCACGCCGCGCCAAGGTGCCGATGGAGTGGATTTACGGCATCATGCGCAGGGAGAGCGCTTTCGTCAAAGACGTCAAGTCGTCCGCCGGGGCCTTGGGCCTGATGCAGGTGCGCTTGGGCACGGCGCGGGCGGTCGGCGCGCGTCTCGGTCTGGGCAAGCTTTCCGCCGGCAAGGTGCTTTCGCCGCAAACCAACGTCCGCCTCGGCACCGCTTACATCAAGCAGTTACACCGCAAGAACGACGGCAATCTGGCACTCAGCCTGGCCGGCTACAACGCGGGGCCGACGAACGTGCGGCGCTGGCTGAAAACCGCGTCCGTGCCGGACGTCGAAATCTGGGTGGACACGATACCGTTCGAGGA
>CAYFZO010000001.1:29577-43917 GCA_964347615.1 uncultured Chromatiales bacterium | reverse complement strand
CGCCTTCTGGACCAGCCGCCGATGAGGCTGCGCGAGTTGATGCGCGGTTAGCGGCAATCCGGCACTCAGCTTGGCCGGCTACAACGCGGGGCCGACGAACGTGCGGCGCTGGCTGGAAACCGCGTCCGTGCCGGACGTCGAAATCTGGGTGGACACGATACCGTTCGAGGAGACCCGCCTTTACGTGCGCGCGGTGCTCTTCTATGCGCTGCTTTACCGCCGCCTTCTGGACCAGCCGCCGATGAGGCTGCGCGAGTTGATGCGCGGTTAGCGGCGTTCGCGTCTTGGCCTCGAGCCTTTGAAGAGGTTTTGCGTCGGGGGCGGGCGTCTTTCGGCTCGCAGCCCGGTCGCGGCTAAGCTCGCCTGAGGGAGTATCCCCGCCCCAAAGCGCGTCATTAGACTATATAATGCTTTCCCGACGAACCGCCGAGAGGGAGCGACAAGATGAAATTTGAAACCATCGCCATCCACGGGGGATACCAAGCCGAACCGACGACTCGCGCGGCGGTCGCGCCGATTTATCAGACGACTTCCTATACTTTCAGGGATACCCAGCACGGCGCCGATTTGTTCGACCTCAAGGAGGTGGGCAATATCTACACGCGCATCATGAACCCGACGACCGCGGTGCTCGAAGAGCGGGTCGCGCAAATGGAAGGCGGCGTTGGCGCGCTTGCGCTTTCATCGGGCATGGCCGCAATCAGCTACGCGCTGTTCACGATCACCGGGCACGGGGACAACGTCGTCGCGGCGCCGACGTTGTACGGCGGCACCTACAATTTTTTCGCCCACACGCTGCCTCAGTTCGGCATCGGCATCAGTTTCTGCGACCCGACGCCCGAAGCCGTCGAAAAGCACATTGACGACAGGACCAAGGTCGTTTTCTGCGAATCCATAGGCAACCCGGCGGGCAACGTCGCCGATCTTGAGGGGTTGGCCGAAGTCTGCCGCCGCCACGGCGTGGTGCTGATGGTGGACAACACGGTGCCTTCGCCCTTTTTGTGCCGGCCTTTCGAGTTCGGCGCCGACGTCGTGGTGCACTCGATGACCAAATACATGGGCGGTCACGGCAACAGCATCGGCGGCATCATCGTTGACTCGGGCAAGTTCCCGTGGAAAGAGCACGCCGACCGCTATTCGGTCTTGAGCACGCCTGACGCTTCCTATCACGGCATCGTTTATACCGACGCGATGCAGGAAGCGGCCTATATCGGCCGCGCTCGTTTGGCACCGCTGAGAAACATGGGCTCGGCGTTGTCGCCGTTCAACAGCTTTTTGGTGTTGCAGGGGCTGGAGACGCTGCCTTTGCGCATGGAGCGTCATTGCAGCAACGCGCTGGCCCTCGCCGAGTATCTGCGGCAGCACCCTCAGGTGACCTGGGTCAAGTACGCGGGGCTGGACGATCATCCCGACAAGCCGTTGACCGACCGCTACATGGGCGGCAAGGCGTCGGGTATTCTTAGCTTCGGTATCGAAGGCGGACGCGAGAACGGCGCCCGCTTCATAGACGCCTTGCAGTTGATTCTGCGACTGGTCAACATCGGTGACGCACGTTCTCTCGCGTGCCATCCGGCGACGACCACCCACCGCCAGTTGGGTCCTGCCGAGCTCGAGAGCGCGGGCGTTTCCGAAGATCTCGTGCGCTTGTCGGTCGGTATCGAGCATATAGACGACATCATCGCCGACGTCGAGCAGGCGCTTGACGCCTGCCGCACCGCAAAAACCGCATGAGCTTTAATGCCGCGTCTTGATATCCGAGCCTTGAACGCGGAACCTTTCGGCGCCTGAACGAGCGTCGCCGGAACCGACGGGAAGCCTCCCGCGTTTTTATGTTTCACCGTTGCGAGTATATGTTACAATCGCCGCCCTGACCCCGCCGAGACGATGAGACCGACCATCAAACACGCGGTTTATTCCGCGGCCCTGCTTTTCATTGCGATGCAGGCTCCGGCGCACGCCGCCGGCGACGCCGACGCCGGAAAATGGAAAGCGCAGACCTGTCTCGGTTGCCACGGCATTCCCAGTTACACCAACGTCTACCCGACCTACCACGTGCCCCGTCTCGGTGGGCAGCACGCCGACTACGTCGTCGCCGCCTTGCAAGCGTATAAGAGCGGCGAGCGTTCCCACGAAACGATGGTCGCGCAAAGCCACAGGCTCAGCGACCAGGACATGGCCGACGTCGCCGCTTATTTCGCTTCTTTCGACTCGGCGCCGACGAATCTCGAGGCGAAGCCGCCGGCCGAATTGCAGGACCTCGTGACAGTGTGCAGCGCGTGCCACAACAACGATGGCAACAGCCCGATTCCGCTCTATCCGAAAATCGCGGGGCAGCGCGAGGACTACCTTTACCGCGCGTTACGCGACTACAAGGAGGGCAAGCGCACCAATCCGATTATGCTGGGCATCGTCGCAACGCTTGAAGACGACGACATGAAGGCATTGTCCCGGTATTTCGCCTCCCACCCCGGCCTCAGCAGCATCGAGATCAGCACGACCGCCGAATGACCTCGTCCCCCGGGCTGGTATCCGGGTGCGATCCCGGACAATCTTCGCAAGACCGGCTTCGGTGCCCGAACCCTGATACGTACCGGGCATGTACGCCGGGGCGTGTTCAGGACTGCTGTTCCTGCGGCGTGAACGCGCGAATTGACAAGGCGTGCACCACGCCGCTTTTGATCTCCGGCTCGACCGCGGCGTAAATCAGTCGGTGGCGGGCGACCGGGTCGAGGCCGTCGAAACGTTCGCTGACCACCGTCGCTTCGAATTTCCCGCCGCCGCCGGCGACCGAAACCACCGCGCCCTCGACGTGCGCGACGATTCTAGCGGCGACCGTGCAGCGTATTTGCTCGTCGTCCATCCGCTTTCCATCCATTGCCCGTATATCGCCCGTATATCGCCCGTATATCGCTTAGGCTTCGCGCTTTTGCGCGGAGCCGGCAAGGTCCTGTCCCGCGACGCCCGCCCGCCGGGGGTTCGGGTTCGCGGGCTTGCGTTCCGCCCGGCGCGGGTTCAGTACGCCGCGTCGCGTTGTCGCGTTGTTGTTTGTCATCTCGAACGGGGGGCGAGTCTTTCGGGAATTATATACAAGGATTCGTACGCGAGCTGAAAACGTAGCATGACCTTCGCGGTCTTATGTATATAATCTCCCGCTGAACCGAGCCGCAATTTTGGGGACAAGCCCGGGGGGGTTCGATGCTGTTTCGGCAATTGTTTGAAAAGACGTCGTCCACTTACACGTATCTGATTGCGTGCCCGGACACGGGTGAAAGCGTCCTGATAGATCCGGTGCTGGAAACCGCCGACCGCGACCTGGAGGCATTGCGCGAGCTCGGGGTCAAACTGACTTACACGCTCGAGACGCACATCCACGCCGACCACCTCAGCGGGGCATTGAAATTGCGCGCAATCACCGATTGCAAGGCAGCTGGCCCGGCGATGGAGAATCTGGCTTGCCGCGACCTCGGAGTGCGCGAAGGCGAGGTCTTTCGCGTCGGCAATCTCGAGCTGCATCCGCTGTTCACGCCCGGGCACACCGAATCTCATCACGCTTTTCTGATTGAAGGCGCCGCGCATCGAATCGTCTTCTCGGGCGACGCACTGCTGATCGAAGCCTGCGGGCGCACCGACTTCCAGTCCGGAGACGCGGGGGTGCTCTACGACAGTATCCACGACAAACTGTTCTCCCTGCCCGAGGACACCTTGGTCTACCCCTGCCACGACTACGAGGGGCGGGCGTTGACCACGGTAGGCCAGGAGAAACGGCGCAACCCCCGGCTCGGCGGCGGGCGCAGCAGGGAGGAGTTCGTCGACATCATGGCGAATCTCCGGTTGCCGTTTCCGAGGAAGATGGAATACGCGGTGCGCGGCAACGAGTTGTGCGGGCAGTGCCCCGACGACCTGCCGTCCGACATGCGTCGGTTGTGCGATCCGCACGAGCAGGGCTGAGTCCGACTGCGGTTCGGTTGCGCACCGGCTTTCACCATCTTGCTTTATCCCACATCTCGGGGTTTGCCCAGAAGCGGCTGTTGAGCCAGTCCGGCAGCAGCTTGTAGTCGTAGACGTCGAAGTAGTGCAGCGAGACGCCGTCGGCGTAGCGTTTCAGCGGCAGGAACCCGAGCGGGCGCAGATGTTGCGCACCGTCGGTTTCGGCGTCCCACCGCACGTAGACCGCCTCGCAGTCGAGATCGCGCAGTCGCGCCAACAGGTGGTCGTAGTCGGCGTCGGGGAGGCGTCTCGGAGAGTTCCACACCACGCCGAGCCGTTTGCGCCGTTGCGGTCGAGGGCGGCGCAGCCATTCTTCCGCGGCGGCGGTCTCGAGAAGCGGGGCGGGGTCGAGTTGCGCGCTGAGCCGCTTGAATTCGGCGTCGGGTTCGGGCGACTTCCTGATGAGCAACAAGTCGCTCGGGTGTCTGTCGCGCACCGCGCGTGCCAGATCGTCGAGCAGTTCGGTCACGTCCCGGTCGCGCCTGCGTTCACACCGACGCCTTTTGCCTGACCCACCTCAGGATCGAGAGCACCCACGGCCACAGCAGTACGCTGCTTGCAATCGGCGCCCAATAACGCCCATCGATCGAGGCGTTCGGGTGCAACAGGCTGTCCACCCCCCAACACAGCAGGAAATACGGAATCATCAGTGCGCCGACCGAGAGAGCCTGCTGGATCAGCGGATAAATCCGCAGCCGCGGATAGACGTGGGTGCAGATGTAGGCGATCAGCAGATAGGCCAACGCGTATTGCCCGAGCAGCGACCCTTTGATCAGGTCCATCAAAAGCCCCGCCGCCCACGCGAATTTGAGATTGAACTTGTGCGGCAGGGCGAGACACCAGTAAATGACCACCAGCACGGTCCACTCGGGCCAAAACGGGGAAGCCCACGTCGGAATCGGCAATACCGTTATCACCAGCGCGACGGCGACGCTCAAGGCGGCGAGGACGTGAAGTTTTCCGAAACCTGCGATGCGCGGCGCCATGCTTTTCAGGATTCCGCCGCCGACGGCGCGGTTTTCGGTAGGCGGGTTTTCGCTCGGGCCTTAGTCACTCTGGGTTTCTGCGGCGTTGTCCGTCTCCCGCGCCAGCAGCACTTCCCGGTGGCCGTCGAGCTCGGTGAACGGCTCCAGATAGACGACCGCGAAGTTGTCGTTGTCGGGTTTCATCACGTGCGAGATCGTCCCCACCGGGTAGTCGGGCGGGTAGCGTTCGGCAAGGCTCGAAGTGACGACGACGTCGCCTTCCCTGACGTCGGCGCCGAGCGGCACGTAGTCGAGCCGCAGCCGCCGGGGGTCGCCGGTGCCGACCGCAAGCGCACGCAGTCCCGAACGCTTGACTTGTATCAGCATCGCGTGGTCGGGGTCTGAAATCAGCATGCCGACCGCGCTGAGCGGGGTGACCGTCACCACCTGTCCGATGACGTTGCGTGCTCCGAGTATCGGCTGGCCGACCCGCACTTCGTCGTTTCCGCCCTTGTTGAGCACGATGCGCTGCCTGAAGTCGGTGTAGTTGGAGGCGATCACCTCGGCGACGACCGCGTCGTCGTTGCTCTTCTTATAGGGCGACTTCAGGAGTTCGTTGAGCCTGCGGTTTTCATGTTCCAGAGCGGCGTATTTTTCCAACCGCGACCTGATTCGCAGGTTTTCCCGCTTGAGCGCCTCGTTCTCTTGGAACAGCTGCTTGCGGTCCGCAAACCCCTGGTGGATCTGTTCGACGGCTTTGGCCACCAAATTCGAGGCGTAGTAGATCGGGTCTGTGACGGCGCCGAGATAGTAGCGTGCCTTGTCGAGGCCGGCGTAGCGGTAGTCGCTGAACATCAGTGCTACCGACAGCAGTATGAGCATCGCCAACTTGGGGAAAGTGCCGTGCAGCGTGAAGAGCGGCTTGATGGTGTGTTTCCTCCGTTGCGTTTCAGATTCGGTTCAGTCGTCGTGAAGAAGAAATCTGGCGGCACCTTGTTCTATCAGCGTGAGTACCTTGCCCCCGCCCTTGGCGACGCAGATTAAAGGCTCGTCGGCGATTACGACCGGGATCCCCGTCTCTTGCATGATCAATTTGTCGAAGTCGCGCAGCAGTGCGCCGCCGCCGGTCAGGACGATGCCGCGGTCGGCGACGTCCGAACCGAGCTCGGGAGGCGTGCGCTCCAGCGCGGTTTTGATTGCGCTGACCACGCCGGTCAGCGGCTCCTGCAGCGCCTCCAGGATCTCGTTGCTGTTCAGGCTGAAGCTCTTGGGCACGCCTTCGGACAGGTTGCGCCCCCGCACCTCGATTTCAAGCAATTCCTTGCTCGGGTAGGCAACCCCGATGTTGTGCTTGATCATTTCGGCGGTGGCTTCGCCGATCAGGATGCCGTAGTTGCGACGCACGTAGCTGACGATGGCTTCGTCGAACTTGTCGCCGCCGATTCTCACAGACGACGAATACACGATGCCGTTCAAGGACAGGACCGCGACCTCCGAGGTGCCGCCGCCGATGTCGAGCACCATTGAACCTCGCGCTTGGTTGATCGGAAGTCCCGCGCCGAGCGCGGCGGCAATCGGCTCCTCGATCAAATAAACTTTCGTCGCGCCGGCGCCCATCACCGATTCGCGGATTGCGCGCCGCTCGACCTGGGTCGCGCCGCACGGGACGCAGATGAGAACCTTCGGGGCGGGCTTGATGATCTTGTGCTTGTGCACTTTGCGGATGAAGTGCTGGAGCATCTTCTCGGTGATGGTGAAATCGGCGATGACGCCGTCTTTCATCGGACGCACGGCCTTGATCGTCGCCGGCGTACGCCCCAGCATGTCCTTGGCCTCCTGGCCGACGGCTTCGGGCACTTGGACTCCGCCCTGGTCGCGGATCGCGACCACCGAGGGCTCGTTCAGGACGATCCCCTTGTCTTTCATGTAGATTAGGGTGTTGGCCGTTCCGAGATCGATCGAAAGATCGTTGGAGAAAAGGCCGAAGAGTCTGTTTAACATGGTCGAGTGCCGCTGACTTTGGTAGCATACTCTAGCAATGCTGCGGGAAGCGAGCAAGTGTTTCTGAATCTCATCTCAATTTTGACCATGCCGACGGCGCGCCGATGAAGTCCGACGAAGTGCGTAACACGGCGCGGTTGGCGCGGCTTGCAATCAGCGACGAGGAAGCCGGCGAGACCGCCGAGATTTTGTCCGGCGTGCTGGCGCTGGTCGAGGAGCTGGCCGGCGCCGGGCTTGAGGACGTCGAGCCGCTGTCGCATCCGCTCGACGTCGTGCAGCGCCTGCGCGAGGACCGTGTGACCGAAAGCGACTGCCGCGACGCGGTGCAGGCGGCCGCGCCGCAGGTCTCGGACGGCCTTTACCTCGTGCCCAAAGTCATCGAATAGACGCGGGCAGATGCTCAACCAGCCTCTCGCCGAGTTGTCCCGTGCGCTCGCCGCCGGCGATTTCTCAAGCGTCGAACTCACCGAGTTCTTCCTCGAACGCGTCGAAAGCCGGGACCGTGCGCTCAACGGCTTCATCACCGTCACCGCCGAGCGTGCGCTTGACCAAGCGCGTCAAGCCGACTCGCGGCGGCGGTCGAACGACGCGTCGCCGTTGACCGGCGTGCCTTACGCACACAAGGATTTGTTCTGTACGCGCGGGGTACTTACCACTTGCGGCTCGAAAATGCTGCACAACTTTCGTTCGCCGTACGACGCGACCGTCACCGAGAAGCTGAACGCGGCGGGGATGGTGATGCTCGGCAAGACCAACATGGACGAGTTCGCGATGGGGTCGTCCGGGGAGACCAGCCATTTCGGCCCGACCCGCAACCCGTGGGACGTCGAGCGGGTGCCGGGGGGGTCGTCGAGCGGCTCGGCGGCGGCGGTCGCGGCGCGGCTGGCGCCTTGCGCGACCGGCACCGACACCGGCGGTTCGGTGCGCCAGCCGGCGTCGCTGTGCGGCGTTACCGGCCTCAAGCCGACCTACGGGCGGGTGTCGCGTTACGGCATCGTCGCGTACGCGTCAAGCCTCGACCAGGCCGGCGTGTTCGGCGTCTCGGCCGAGGACTGTGCGCTGTTGCTCGGCGAAATCGCCGGGTTCGACGCGAAGGATTCGACCAGCGCCGACCGGCCGACGCCCGACTACGTGCGCGCGCTCGAACAAGACGTCAAGGGTCTTCGCGTCGGCGTGCCCGTCGAGTACCTGAGCGAAGGGGTGGACCCCGGGGTCAAGTCGGTGATCGAAGACGCGATCCGATGCTTCGCCGGGATGGGATGCGAAATCGTCGAGATTACGCTGCCCGCGTCGCGGCTCGCAATCCCCGCGTACTACGTCCTCGCGCCCGCCGAGTGCTCTTCCAACCTCGCGCGTTACGACGGCGTGCGCTACGGCTATCGCTGCGAGTTGCCCGAGGACCTCGAAGACCTGTATTTCCGCTCGCGCGCCGAAGGCTTCGGCGCCGAGGTCAAGCGGCGGATCCTGATCGGCACCTACGTCCTGTCCAAAGGCTACTACGACGCCTACTACCTCAAGGCGCAACGCGCGCGCAGGAAGATCCGCGACGACTTCATCGCCGCTTTCGGGCGGGTTGACGCAATCCTGGGGCCGGTCTCGCCCACCACCGCGTTTCGGCTGGGGGAGAAAAGCGACGACCCGGTGAAGATGTACTTGTCGGACGTCTACACCATCGCCATCAACCTCGCCGGGTTGCCCGGACTCGCGCTGCCGGCGGGGTTCAGCGACGAGCTGCCGGTCGGGATGCAGCTGATCGGCAACCACTTCAGCGAAGCGTCGCTGCTCGCGCTCGGGCATCGCTACCAGCGCGAGACCGACTGGCATCGGCGCGTGCCGCCGGGGTTTGAGCGATGAGGCCGGCACGATGAAGTGGCAGCCGGTCATCGGGCTTGAGATTCACGCGCGACTCAAGACCCGGAGCAAGATATTCTCCGGCGCCGCGACCGACTACGGCGCCGCTCCCAACACTCAAGCCTGCGCGGTGGACGTCGCGCTGCCCGGCGTGTTGCCGGTGCTGAACCTCGAGGCGGTGCGCATGGCGGTCGCGTTCGGCCTTGCGGTGGACGCCGAGATCAATCTGCGCTCGGTGTTCGAGCGCAAGAACTATTTCTACCCCGACCTGCCCAAGGGTTATCAGATCAGCCAGTTTCAGACGCCGATCGTCGCGGGCGGGCGGCTTGAGATCGTGCTTGACGACGGGCGGCGCAAGCGCGTCGGCATCACGCGGGCGCACCTTGAGGAGGACGCCGGCAAGTCGGTGCACGAAGGGTTCGCCGAGCTGAGCGGGATAGACCTCAACCGCGCCGGTACCCCGCTGATAGAGATCGTCTCCGAGCCCGAGATCCACGGCCCCGCCGAGGCCGTGGCCTACATGAAGAAGATTCACGCCATCGTGCGTTGCCTCGACGTCTGCGACGGCAACATGCAGGAAGGCTCTTTCCGCTGCGACGCCAACGTGTCGCTGCGTCCCGTCGGCGAGTCGGAACTCGGCACCCGCACCGAGGTCAAGAACCTCAACTCCTTCCGTTTTGTCGGCAAGGCGCTCGAGTACGAAATCACGCGCCAGGCCGAGGTGCTCGAAGGCGGCGGCCGCGTGGTGCAGGAGACCCGCCTGTTCGACCCGCAAAGCAACGAGACCCGCCCGATGCGCGGCAAGGAAGAGGCCAACGACTACCGCTATTTTCCCGACCCCGACTTGGCCCCGCTGGTGATCGACGAGGCGTTCGTCGCCCAGGTGCGTTCGTCTTTGCCCGAGCTGCCCGACGCGCGGCATCGCCGGTTTGTCTCTGAGCACGGCTTGAGCGAGGACGCCGCCGCACGGCTGAGCCTCGACCGCGGCGTCGCCGATTATTTCGAGGCATGCAACCAACGCACGTCGGCGTCGGCGAAGGCGGTCGCCAACTGGGTTACCGGCGCGTTGGCCGCGGCGTTGAACAAGGACAACGTTGCGATCGAGGACTCGCCCGTGACCGCGGAGATGCTCGCCGGTCTGCTCGACCGGGTCGAGGACGACGTCATCTCCGGCAAGATTGCCAAGGAGGTCTTCGACGCGATGTGGGCGGGCGAGGGCGACGCCGGCGCGGTGATCGAGGCGCGCGGGCTGCGCCAGATCAGCGACGTCGCCGAACTCGAAGCGCTGGTGCGCCAGGTGATTGCCGCCAACCCCAAGCAAGTCGAGCAATACCGGGCGGGCAAGGAAAAAGTGCTCGGCTACTTCGTCGGACAGGTGATGAAAGCGACCGAAGGCAAGGCCGCGCCCGCCGAAGTCAATCGCATTCTTAAGCGTGAGCTGAGCACGTCCGGCGGTGCCGGGTGAGGGGACTGGATCGGAGTGCATGGACACCGGCGCTGGAATATCGGCACTGGTGCCACGGCGTGGTGATTCAGACGGCGAAACAGGCCATGCCGCCGTGGCATCCGCTTGAACGTCATGGAGTTGCGGCTTAAGAACCGTGGTTAGACCACCGGCTGTTTTCAGCCGTCAGTGGGTTTCTTCATACACACGAGTGATTGCTCCTTCGATTTCACCTGGATCAAAGAGAGACATAAACACATTCGTATCTATTACAATGCCGTGGACAAGATTGTTTTTATGCGGCACGAGCTTGCCTTTTGTATTTTTCTGCACCCATTTCCAAAGCTTCTGAAATATGAGCTCCGAAAAAGATCGCTGGTAGTCCAGGCAACCCCCCATCCTCATCAACGTCAAGGTTCTCAATCACTGCTTTGCCGTTTTTAACGTCAAAAAGAACAATGGAAACGTCGTCTGGATTAAGAGGATAATCACCTCTTGCAATCAAACGGCGCAACTTCAGAATAACGTTGCCACTATGGGTCTCAATAATTGAGCAGATTTTTCTCTCCGTCCATAGATCGGCGAAAAAACTTCCAAGCTCCAGTTGTGCGGTCGGATGAACCTGCGCTTCCGGTCGTTCAACCATCAGGGTGTTATATCGGTTCATCAATACTCCCTGAACGAAAATTGGCAGACATTGACTTACCCCGAAGCCGAAATCGGATACGTTGACTTCGGCTCCGGTTTTCTTGTTCGTCGCTATACATTGCGCTAAAGAACCTTTTTCATCGAACCCAATTTCACTGATGCCCAGTACGTTTTTTAAGTGAGGAAGCATAAACTCATACCGTTTCGACCGGAAAATTTTGTGTAAAAGGGGAAGCGTGTTTTCTCCGGCTTTTCCTACGTAATCCGTACCTATCGCTTGTCGCAAATTGACGGTATCAGGAATATGTTCTCTAGCCGCGGAGACGTGATATACCGCTCTAATTTGTTGTGCTAGGGATCGAAGACAATAATCCTCAGCTATGATTCTGCTGCCGTCATTTTTAGATTCGTTAACTTGTTTCTGCCGGGCTTTTCCAAAATCCAAAAAACGGTCGTTATCCGTAACCGGCATGGAAAGTGAAAGGATATCTTCGCCTTCGATTAACGTCCTCATTTCACTTTTTCCTCGGAAACCAGGTTTCCGGCTGTAGCGAACACTTGCACTGATCTGATGGTTTATTTCTGAATGTAATGAGGACTGGTCTAAGTATCCCGCTAAAGCATTTCCGGGACTACAGTCTTCTTTTGTTTTCAATGAAAACTCCAGAGAGATTTTGTCGGTTTTCCTGTTTTTAAAACGGTGAAGATCTTCAACGTCTAATAAAGACTTGCTCTCCATGCTGAGGGACCGTCGCAATATCGAGAGGAAATCAATAACGGACGACTTCCCCGCGTTATTTTTGCCTATCAAGATGGTAATCGGTCTGAAGCGTACGGTGACGCTGTCGTCGAAAATCTTGAAGTTGGAGAGTTTGAGTTGGGTTAACATGGTTGTATCTGTTCCTTTACTCGTTCTTTTTTTGCCATGACGGAATTTTATTGTTTGGGGCGAGGGAGACTTTCCCCCGCGCGATTTCAGATAGGGTTCGGCGGGATTATAAAGCTCCGGTCGAACGGAGGAGGGAACCGATGGGGACAGACGGTAGCGGTATCAGGTTTGGGCGGTCAATTTGGCGCCGCTGCTTCGCCGCCGTTGAGGTGTCTCCCGCGGTATTCCCGGCGAGTGCCCAATGCCCTCAGAACGTCAGCGCCAACGCCACGATCACGATCAGGCAGCGCCGTAGGCTCTAGTCGCCCGTTGCGGCGTTTGCGTTCGTGCGCGGCGGTGAGTCGGTCTTCCGCCGTGGCTTAGCGGGGGTTCCGGGGACATTACCCAGGGACGCTATCTAGGGACATTAACCAGGGACACCACCCAGAGTCACTCTGGGTCGGCCCGCGGCGTCGTGGACGCAGCGCACCCGGTCGAACCTCGCCGCTTTCATCAGTTCGGCGACGGCGTCGGCCTGAGTGTGGCCGTGCTCAAGCGCCAGTACGCCGCCCGCGGCGAGCCGCCCGGGGGCGTCGGCGATGATGCGGCGCAGGCACGCCAAGCCGCCCTCTTCGGCGAACATCGCGGCGGCTGGCTCGTGCGCCGCAACCGCAGGGTCGAGCTCGGGGTCGCCTGCGCCGACGTACGGCGGGTTCGAGACAACGACGTCGAAACGTCCGGCGGGCAGTTTCTCGAACCAGTCGCTGGCGACGAACGAAACCGAGACGCCGTGTCGCGCGGCGTTGCGTTCGGCAACCGCCAGCGCGTCCCGGTGGTTGTCGCAGGCAGTGACCGTCGCGTCCGCCCGCGCAACCGCGACGGCGACCGCCACCGCGCCGCAGCCGGTGCCGAGGTCGAGGACGCGGGCGTGTTCGGGTGTCAGCGTCAGTGCGGTTTCAACCAGGGTTTCGGTCTCGGGCCGCGGAATCATGACCTCGGGCGAGACCTCGAATTCAAGCGAGAAGAACTCGCGCACGCCGGTCAGGTAAGCCAGAGGTACGCCGTCCAAGCGCTTCGTCAGCAGCGATTCCAGGCGCCGGCGCCGCCGCGGCGCGAGCGTTGTTTCCGGGTGGGCGTAGAGGTCGGCGCGCCCGCAACCCAAGACGTGGCACAGCAGGTAGTCGCCTTCGTCGTCTCCTGCGTCCGTGCCTGCGCCCGTGTCTACGCCCGTGCCTACGCCCGTGCCTACGTGAAGCCCTCGACCGAGGCGTTGACGCAGCGCCGCGCGCGCCTCGCCGACCGTGGCCGCGGCGATGACAACGTTACTCATCGAGCTCGACCATCGCTTGGGCCTGGTGCTCTTGGGTCAGTGGGTCGACCAACGGATCGAGCACGCCGGTCATGATTTCCGGCAGCTGGTGCAGCGTCAGGTTGACGCGGTGGTCGGTGATCCGGTTCTGCGGGAAGTTGTAGGTGCGGATGCGTTGGGAACGGTCGCCGGAGCCGATCATGGTCTTGCGGGTCCGGGCTTGTTCCTCGTCGCGTTTGCGCTGTTCCAAATCCAGCAGCTTGGCTTGCAGCAGCGCGATCGCCCGCGCCTTGTTGCGGTGTTGAGAACGTTCGTCCTGGCATTCGGCGACCAGCCCGGTCGGCAGGTGCGTGATGCGCACCGCCGAGTCGGTCTTGTTGACGTGCTGTCCGCCGGCGCCCGAGGCGCGGAAAGTGTCTGTGCGCAGTTCGGCGGAATTGATTTCGATATGGTCTATCTCGTCGGCTTCGGGCAACACCGCCACGGTCGCCGCCGACGTGTGGACCCGCCCCTGGGACTCGGTCTCCGGGACGCGCTGCACGCGGTGGACGCCGGACTCGAACTTCAGGCGCGAGTACGCGCCCTGCCCGATGACGCGCGAAATGATTTCCTTGAAGCCGCCGTGCTCGCCTTCGTTCGAGTTGATGACCTCGACGCGCCAGTCTTTGGCTTCGGCGTAGCGGCTGTACATCCGGAACAGGTCGCCGGCGAAGATCGCCGCTTCGTCGCCGCCGGTGCCTGCCCTGATCTCAAGGAAGATGTTGCTGTGGTCGTGCGGGTCCTGCGGCAGCAGGCATCGGCGGATCTCGAGTTCGATCGCTTCGAGCCGTTGCCTGAGCGTTTCGCTTTCCTGTTGCGCCAGGGCTTTGACCTCGACGTCGCGGTCGTCGAGCATCTCGGCGGCCTGAGAAAGATGCCGGCGGCAATCGCCGTATTCGCGGTAGTGCGCGACCACCTTGTCGAGCCGTGCGTGCTCGCGGCTCAGTTCCCGGTACCGGGCTTGGTCGCCGATGACGTCGGGGTCGCTCAGCAGTGCGGTGAGTTCGGCGTGGCGCGCCGCCATTGCGTCGAGCTTCCCGACCAGCGAAGGGTTCATTTCGCCCCCTGCGATTTCCTGCCGGTGCGAAGCTGCGACCTGATCGCCGAGATCAGATCGATCTGTCCGCGCTCGGCGGCGCGCTTGAGCGTCTCGAGTGCCGGGTGCATCAGCTTGGCGGTCAGCGTGGTTGACAGCTGGGCCAGCGCTTCCTCGGGAGGCTTGCCCGCG
>CAYFZO010000001.1:0-29477 GCA_964347615.1 uncultured Chromatiales bacterium | reverse complement strand
CGGCTTCGGACAGCAGCTCGGCGATGACGTCGGCGGCCTTGCGCGAGTCCGTCCATTCGGCGGTCAGCGTGGTTGACAGCTGGGCCAGCGCTTCCTCGGGAGGCTTGCCCGCGTGCAGCATCTTCAGCGACTTTTTCAGCGCGTCGGCGCGGACGCCGTCGGCTTCGGACAGCAGCTCGGCGATGACGTCGGCGGCCTTGCGCGAGTCCGTCCACTCGACGTACTCGTCGGCCTGAAGTTGGATTGCGGTCTCGGCTTGGGCCGCCGCCGCAAGCCGTGCCTGCTTGTTGTCGTCAACGGCTCGCGCCAAGTCGGCGAGCGTGTAGAGGTAGACGTCGGGCAGCTCCCCGACCGCCGGGTCAACGTCGCGCGGCAGCGCCATGTCGATCATGCAGACCGGCTTGTGCTTGCGCTTCTTCAACGCGGCGGCGACCTCAGCCCGGTGCAGGATCGGCGCCGCACTCGCGGTGCAGCTGACCACGACGTCGTGCAGGTGCAGGGTTTCGCCCATCCGGTCGAGGCGGAACGACTCGCCCCCGAGTTCGGCGGCGAGCGCCTGCGCCTTGTCGCCCGAGCGCCCGGCGACGGCGATTTGCCCGGCGCCGTGGCTCTTGAAATGGCGCGCGGTCAACTCGATCATCCCGCCGGTGCCGAGCAGCAGGATGCGTTTGCTCGGCAAGTCCTCGAACAGCCGCTTGCAGATCTTTATCGCCGCCGAGGCGTAAGACACCGGGTGTTTGCCGAGCGTGGTCTCTTGGCGTACTTTCTTCGCGATCTCGATCGCCCTTTCGAACAGGCGCGAAAGCGTGGGGCCGGCAAGTCCGGCGTCGCATGAGGCGCGGTAAGCGGCCTTGACCTGTCCGAGAATTTGCGGCTCGCCGACGATCATCGAATCCACGCTGCTCGCGACCCGCATCAGGTGGTGCGCCGCCGCCTTGTCCCGGTAGGTGAAGCAGGCGCTTTCGACGGTCTCCCCGGCGACGTCGCGGTAGGCGTACAGCCAGTCGGCGAGGGCGGTCTCGTCTTCGCCGTCCTTGAGCACGCCGTAAATCTCGCAGCGGTTGCAGGTGGACACGATCGCCGCCTCGTCCGCACCGACCGTCGCCTTGAAGTCACCCAGCGCTTCGGGCAGGCGGCTCTCGGGGATGATGACCTTTCCCAGCACTTCCATCGGCGCGCTGTTGTGGTTGAATCCGAAGACAATCAGCGACATGGTTGGGAGGGCATGGGTTGCGGGTTCGCCCGTTCAGCCGTGATAAGATTGCGCATACGGGCGACGACGAGCTTCATTCACTTAAGAGATTACGCGGAATAGTCTAGCAGAACGGCGCGGCGAGGATGGTTGTTCGGTCAACAAAACGGTTTTCAACCGGCGGACGACGCGGCGATTGGCGCGGCGTCGTCGCGTGGTCCTTGATTGCGCCCGCGGTCGTTTTATCGGCCTGCACGTATTCCTCGCGCCTCGCCTTGCTCCACGAAGGCTCGGTGGTCTCGCCGAGCGCGCAGGCGCGCGCCCGCGCCGATCTCATCTACTACCTCCTCGCCGGCGAGTTCGCGTTGCGCCGCGCCGATTACCCCGCCGCGGCCGGGTATTACCGCGAAGCGGTGCGTCGCAGCGACGACTTGGAGGTACTGAAGAGCGCTTTCAAGCTCGCGCTTCACGACAAGGACTACGCCGCCGCGATCGGTTTGGCCGAACGCTGGCGCGCGCGGGATCCCGACAACGTCGAGCTCAAGCAGATGCTCGCGGTCACTTACGTGATGGCCAGACGTTTCGAGGACGCGATGCTCACCCTGGAGGACTTGGTCGGGCGCGAAGGCGTCAACCAGGACCGCGTCTTCACCACGCTCGGCGCGACCCTGGTCGCCGAGATGCCGCTGGAGGCGGCGGAGCGGATGGAGGAGATGGCCGAGCGGTTCAGCGACAACCCGAGGGCGCAGTACGTCTATGCGGTGTTTCTGCTCGACACCGGCGCTTACGACAAGGTCATCGAGGCGGCGAAGAAAGCGGTCGCGCTCGATCCCGGGTTTGCGAACGCCCGCCTGTTGCAGGGTTGGGCGCTGATTTCGAGCGGGCGGGTCGAGGAAGGACTGGCCGAAGCCGCGGCGGCGGTCGAGATCGCCCCCGACAACGCCAACGTCAGGACCAACTACGCGAAGCTGCTGCTCGACAACGACCGCCCCGAAGAAGCCCTCAGGGAGTTTCGGCTCATCCACGCCCGCCACCCCCACAATCCCGACGTGATTCAGGCACTCGGCATCCTGTCGCTGCGCCAGGGCGACCTGGAGTCGGCCTCGGCTTTCTTCGAGGACCTCCAGGCCTTTCCCAAGCGGCAGGTCGAGGCCGTCTACTACAAGGGGCGCGTCGCCGAGGCGCAAGGTAAGTTGGAAGTCGCGCTGGCTATTTACCGAGCGGTGCCGCGCGGCGAGTTTTTCAAGAAAGCCCAGATTTCGATCGCCGAGGTGTACCGCAAGGCGGGCGATCTGAAGAAGTCACTGGAACACCTCGAAGCCGTCCGCGTTCTCGCCGAGGACGAGGAGGAACGCGTCGAGTTTTATCTGGTGCAGGGGAGTGTCCTCGGCGACGCCGGGCGTTACCGGGAAGCCATCGCGCTGTACACCCGGGCGATGGACGAGCACGGCGAGCTGACCAGCTTGCTCTACGCGCGCGGTCTCGCCGCCTCCGAACTCGGTCTGCTCGCACGAGCCGAAGCCGACTTCACGCAGATCCTGAAGACCGAGCCCGACAACGCCGACGTGCTGAACGCGTTCGGTTTCACCCTTGCCGATTACAACGTTCGCCTTGACGAAGCCAAGCGTTACATCGAGCGTGCGCTGATGCTGTCCCCCGACAACCCCGCGATTCTCGACAGCATGGGGTGGATCGAATTCCGTCTGCACAACGTCGAAGTCGCCGAGAGGTACGTCCGCCGGGCGATGGCCGCGATGCGTCACCCCGAGGTGTTCGGGCATCTCGTCGAGATCCTGTGCGCGCAACGTCGCGTCGTCGAGGCTGTCAGGTCGCTCGAAGAAGGGCTGACGCACTTTCCCGACAACGACTACCTGCAAAGCCTGCGCGACGGCTGCGTTCGCCGTTGAAGGTGTGTCGCCGGATTACGCGCCATTGCCCAGCTTTGCTCAGCTTTGCCCCGACGTCGCCCCGACTCTGTCTTGTGACGCCCCATGCCGCTTGATTCCGTCGCTGCACGTCGCCTCGTTGTGACGGTGCCCGGGTCGACCGCCGGCTTGGGCGTCGTTCCGATTGCCCCCGTGGTTGCGGGCTTCGTCGTCGTTGCGGGGTTGGTCTTGAGCGGCTGTGCCGGTTTGCCGCAGCCCGCCGAAAGCCAAGCCGCGCCCAACGACGCGCAGCGCTGGGCCTTGCACCGGGTTCGGGTCGAGGCGGTGTCGTCGTGGCGGATTCAAGGCAAGGTCAGCATCCGCCGCGCCGACCGCTTGTGGCAAGTCGGACTGAACTGGTTGCACGACGCCGTCGGCGACAGCCTGGACCTGCTCGGGCCGGGCGGGAGGCCGGTGATGCGGCTGCAGAGTCGCCCCGACGGCGCCAGAGCGGTGGACAGCAAAGGGCGTCGCTACCGTGCCCCGACCTTCGAGGCGCTCGCCGCCGAAGCGCTCGGCGTCGAGGTGCCGGTGTCGAGCCTGCGCTACTGGGTCGCGGGCCTGCCCGCGCCCGACGCACGGGTGGACTCGTTGCGTCTCAACCAAGACGGGCGTCTCGACGAGCTTGAACAGGGCGGCTGGCGGGTACGCTACCTAAGGTACCGCCCGGTCGTATCGGCGTCGCTGTACCCGCTTGAACTGCCGTCGTTGCTGGCCCTGACCCGCGGCGAGGTGGAGGTGACCGTCGCGGCGAACCGCTGGCGTCTGCTCAAGTTCACCAAAGACGCCGAGCAGGCGATTTGACCCGATGCCCGAACCGAGCCCGCCGGCGCTTTCGACCTTGAACCTGCCCGCGCCCGCGAAGCTGAACCTGTTCCTGCACGTCACCGGGCGGCGCGACGACGGCCGCCATGAATTGCAGACCTTGTTCCGGCTGCTTGACTACGGCGACGAACTCGACTTCACGCGACGCGACGACGGACGGATCCGCGTGCGCTGCGAGGGCGCCGCGATCGACGAGGCATCCAACTTGGTGACCCGCGCCGCGCGGCTGCTGAAAGAGACCGCCGGCGTCGAGGCGGGCGCCGACGTCCGGTTGCGCAAGCGCATCCCGCCGGGATCGGGTCTCGGCGGCGGCAGCTCCGACGCGGCGACCGCGTTGCGGGCGCTGAACGCGTTGTGGGGCTGCGGGTTCGACGTCGCAAGGCTCGCCGAACTGGGGTTTGCGCTCGGCGCCGACGTGCCGGTGTTCGTCCACGGACGTAACGCGTGGGGCGAAGGTGCCGGCGAACGGTTGACGCCGGTTACCCTGCCCGACGCGTGGTATCTCGTGCTGCTGCCGCAAGCGGCGGTTGCGACCGCCGACCTGTTCGCCGCCGACGAATTGACACGTTCGGCGGCGCCAATCACAATGCACGACTATCTTTCGGGTCGGGGGGAGAACGTGTTCGAGCCGCTGGTCAGAAAGCGGTTTGTCCGGGTCGCGCAGGCGCTCGACTGGCTCGCCGGCTACTGCCGCGGGCACGACGTCCGCCCGGGCGAGGCGAAGCTGAGCGGGACGGGGTGCGGCGTGTTCGCCGAGTTTGACGACCGCCGCCAGGCGCTCGCCGCGCTCGCCGCCAAGCCCCCTGCGGTCGGCGGATTCGTGGCGCGCGGGGTCGACGCCTCGCCGCTGCTGGAGAAGCTTCGGCGCGAAGACGCCTCGCCGCCCGCAACGCGCGGGCAAGGCGCGTCCGCCTGAACGTGCGGCCACGGCGGGCGCGTGGTTTAATGGACGACCGGTTGACGATTGGGCCGTCGCCAAGTGGTAAGGCACCGGGTTTTGATCCCGGCATTCGCAGGTTCGAATCCTGCCGGCCCAGCCACTTTCTTGCAGCCGGGAACGCCCGTCTTTGGAGTCAATGATGAACAACGTCTCGACCCGTATCGTGCTGTTTTCCGGCAACGCCAACCGTGCCCTCGCCGAAAGGATCGCCGCTTGCCTGAACATGCGGCTGGGCAAAGCCGTGGTCGACCGTTTCAGCGACGGCGAGATCCGCGTCGAGATAAAGGAGAACGTCAGGGGCGGCGACGCGTTCGTGATCCAGCCGACCTGCGCGCCGACCAACGACCACCTGGTGGAACTGCTGATGATGGTGGACGCGTTGCACCGTGCGTCGGCGGCGAGAATCACCGCGGTCATTCCGTATTTCGGCTACTGCCGCCAAGACCGACGGATTCACTCGATGCGCGTGCCGATTTCGGCCAAGGTTGTCGCCGACATGATAGACCGCGTCTCGACCAGCCGCGTGCTGACCGTGGACCTGCACGCCGAGCAGGTGCAGGGCTTCTTCAATATGCCGGTGGACAACGTCTACGCCTCGCCGGTGTTGATCAAGGACGTCGTCAGGCGCGTCGGCACCGACCGTGCCGTGGTGTCGCCCGACGTCGGCGGCGTCGTCAGGGCGCGTGCCATCGCCAAACGCCTCGACGACGCCGACCTGGTCATCATAGACAAGCGCCGCCCGCGCCCGAACGAAGCCGAAGTGATGAACGTCATCGGCGACGTCAAAGGCAGGAACTGCATCATCATGGACGATTTGGTGGATACCGCCGGCACGTTGTGCCGTGCCGCGGAAGCCTTGAAGAACCAGGGCGCCAAGCAAGTCGTCGCTTATGCGACCCACCCGGTGCTGTCGGGCGACGCGGTGCGCAACGTCGCCGAATCGGTTCTCGACGAACTCGTTGTCACCGACACGATTCCCTTGTCGGCGGAAGCCGAACGATGCGACCGCATCCGCCAGATCACCATCGCCGAGATGCTCGGCAAGTCCATCTTCAACATCCACAAGGAATCCTCGATCAGCAGCTTGTTCGCGTAAGCCGCCTCCGCGTACGGGCGCCGCCGTCGCCGCGGCGGGTTGTGTATAATGCGCGCCTCTTTCCACGTGGATCCGGCTGAATCGGTCATGCAGAATCAATTTGAACTCAACGCAAGTCCGCGCGACGAGACCGGCAGAAGCGCGATGCGCCGTTTGCGCAACGCGGGATTGGTGCCGGCGGTGGTCTACGGCGGCGGTGAGCCCGCGAACCTTTCGATTCAGGCCGACGAGCTGGTTCACCATCTCGAAAACGAAGCTTTCTACTCGCACATCCTGACGCTGAAGGTGAACGGCAAGGAAGAGCGCGTCGTGTTGCGCGACATCCAACGCCATCCGAGCAAGGCGCAGATATTGCACCTCGACCTGTTGCGCGTCAGCGAGGATCAGCAGATCAAGGTGCACGTGCCGTTGCATTTCATCGGCGAGGATGAATGCGTCGGGGTCAAGCAGGAGGGTGGCGTGATCAATCATCTCCAGACCGACGTCGAGGTGTCGTGCCTGCCGAAGGACTTGCCGGAGTTTCTTGAAGTGGACGTCTCCCAACTCAAGCTGGGTCATTCGCTTCACCTGTCCGACGTCCGCGTGCCCGAGGGCGTCGAGATCCTCGCCTTGACCCACGGCGAGGAAAGCGACGGCGCGGTGGTCACCGTGTTCAGGCCGCGCGTCGTCGAGGAAGAGGAGGTTGCCGCCGAAGCCGAGGAGGCCGAGGGTGAAGAGGCCGCCGCCGAGAAAGAAGGCGCGGAAAAGGGCGAAGAGGCGAAAGCGTCCGACGACAAGAAATAAAGGAGATCGCGCCGTCTTCGCCGCGACGTTCCGTCGCCCCCCGCCCGCCGAAGCCGTACCCGTCGCATTACCGCCACCCCGCCAGTTGAAGCCGTACCGATCGCATGAGCGGCATCGCCTTGATTGCAGGTCTCGGCAACCCCGGCGCCGAGTATCGACACAACCGCCACAACGCGGGCTTCTGGTTTCTCGACGCGCTTGCAAGTGAATGCGGCGCGCAGTTGAGCAATCAACCCAGGTTGCACGGCGCCAGCGCACGCGTGGACCTCGACGGCGCGCCGGTGCGTCTGTTCAAGCCGGCGGTCTACATGAATCACAGCGGTCGCGCGTTGCAAGCGGTCGCCGCTTTCTACAAGGTCGCCCCCGAGCGGATCCTGATAGCCCACGACGAGATTGACTTCCCGCCGGCGCGGGTGCGGCTGAAGCGCGGCGGCGGGCACGGCGGGCACAACGGTCTGCGCGACGTCATCGCTCAGATAGGCGCGGACTTCTGGCGGTTGCGCATCGGCGTCGGGCATCCGGGCAGCAAGGAGCGGGTGGTGTCCCACGTCCTGAGCGACGTGAGCTCGGAGGATGAAGCCGCGATCCGCGAGAGTTTCGGTTGTGCGATGGCGGTCGTCCCGCGGCTCGTGCAAGGCGAGTTCGACGCGGCGCTCAACGCGTTGCACGCGGGCGACTAGCGGGAGGGCCGGCGTGGGTTTCAAATGCGGCATCGTCGGTTTGCCGAACGTCGGCAAGTCCACGTTGTTCAACGCGCTGACCCGCATGAGCGTCGCCGCCGAGAACTACCCTTTCTGCACGATAGACCCGAACGTCGGCACGGTCGCGGTGCCCGACGAGCGGCTGGACAGGATTTCGGAGATTGCGAAGTCCGCGAAGACGGTACCGACCACCCTCGAATTCGTTGACATCGCGGGGCTGGTCGAGGGCGCGTCCAAAGGTGAAGGGCTCGGCAATCGGTTTCTCGAACACGTCCGCCGCACGCAGACCATCGCGCAGGTCGTGCGATGTTTCGAGGACCGCGAGGTCACCCACGTCGAAGGCAAGGTCGATCCGGTTTCCGATATCGAGACGATCAACACCGAGCTGCTGCTCGCCGACCTCGAAATCGCCGGTCGCGCCGCCGAGCGCGAGGAGAAAGCCGCCAAGTCGGGCGACAAGCAGGCGTTGACGCGGCATCGCGCGGCGCAGCGCGTTCACGACGAGTTGGCGCAAGGCAGGTCGGTTCGCGGTCTTGACCTGGACGACGACGGGCGTGCGTTGGTGCGCGAACTGAACTTGATTACCGCCAAGCCGATGATCGTGATCGCCAACGTGGATGAGAGCGGCGCGTCGGGCAACCGTCACGTCGAGGCGGTGCAGGACTATGCCGCCGCCAACGCGCTCGAGCTCCTGACCGTGTGTGCGAAGCTCGAGGTCGAGTTGCAGGAGCTCGACGCTGAGGAACGCGCGGCGTTTCTTCAGGACGCGGGCGGCGCGTCGGGGTTGGAGCGGGTGATCGCCGCGGGCTACCGCGCGCTGGCGTTGCTGACCTTCTTCACCGCCGGGCCCAAGGAAGCGCGGGCGTGGACGACGCGGGCGGGTTCGCTTGCGCCGCAGGCCGCCGGTTGCATCCACGGCGACTTCGAGAAGGGATTCATCCGCGCCGAGGTCGTCGGCTACGAGGACTACGTCTCCTGCGGCGGCGAACACGGCGCCAAGGAAGCGGGCAAGTTGCGTCTTGAAGGCAAGGACTATCCGGTTCAGGAAGGCGACGTGATGCACTTCCGCTTCAACGTTTGAACGGCGGCCCGTGGGCGCTAACCGTTCTCCGGTCAAACCGGTTCAAACCATCTGCCGCTTTCGTAATCTGCTGCTCCTGAGGAGCGGGAAGCCCGCTTCCGGTTTGCGGCCCCACGGGTTTCCGGTCGTTCTTTCCTGTTACGCTGCTCAATAAATCGCCCCGTTCCCTCATCCAGTGATGGAAAATACTCGGAAGAAGCCCGTAAATATCTGATAGCCGGTCTGGTTCCAGTGAGTTACCCGCCGAAACCGCCGTTCTACGCGGACCTGAAAGCCTTGCTTGATGTAAATGCTTGTAAACAAGGAAAGCTCTGACCCACGGGTGTCGAAAGGCTGACTACGAGCCGTCCTTTACAAAGACCAGGAAGTAAGAATGGTTCTTTCTTGCGTGGACTTGTTTTTTCATTCTGCTGACGGCAGGCCTCCCGGTTCGCAGCACAACGAACAAGTCCTTGCTGTAGAACCCCATTTTTTCGCACTCGTTGATGATTTCTACGTGCGTCAACCACTGCCTATTCGCACTCACGGCGTCCTGGCATTTCACTATCAGGATTCCTTTATCGTGAAGAACCCTGTATGCCTCTCTGGAGGCCTCCAGATACACGTCAACAACGGCACGATGCCACTTCCTCGTGCCTTTGTGCTTCGTGTCTACCTCAGAGCCGTTTGAATAGGCCCTTGAGAAAGATTTATGCGTACCTGAACCGGCTTTTTGCTCTTTAGCCTCACGATAAAATCCTTCCATGTAAGGCGGGTCTAGGACAACGCAGTCAAAGCTTTCGTCTTCGTACGGAAGGTTACGGCAATCCACACCGGTAGCGATATCGCTGGGTGCAACCGTGTACCGCGACGTGTCTATCTTGTTCCAAAAGACGCCCTTTCCCCACGTTACATCGGCAATGCGGGCTCCCTCCGGAACGTGAAGTTTCAAGACTTGCGGGAATACGTCGGAATTATCAGCAACATAGGCAGACACTACAAGGTTGGACGTCGTTTCCCCACCTTGAATCCGTCTTTTTTTCTCGCTGGGTTGAATAAGTAGGTTTTCTTGAGGTCTCATTTTGCCGCCATATCCAGATTGTTTATCTCGTTTGCCGATACTACCAAGAAAGGAGGAGGCGGATTACTTGGTTGCTGTAATGTCCGCGGACGCGCTACAGCCGGCGTTTCTTCAGGACGCGGGCGGCGCGTCGGGGTTGGAGCGGGTGATCGCCGCGGGCTACCGCGCGCTGGCGTTGCTGACCTTCTTCACCGCCGGGCCCAAGGAAGCGCGGGCGTGGACGACGCGGGCGGGTTCGCTTGCGCCGCAGGCCGCCGGTTGCATCCACGGCGACTTCGAGAAGGGATTCATCCGCGCCGAGGTCGTCGGCTACGAGGACTACGTCTCCTGCGGCGGCGAACACGGCGCCAAGGAAGCGGGCAAGTTGCGTCTTGAAGGCAAGGACTATCCGGTTCAGGAAGGCGACGTGATGCACTTCCGCTTCAACGTTTGAACGGCGGCCCGTGGGTGTGCGCCGATTGCGGCGGCTTGCGGCGGTGGGATAAAATGGCTGCCCGTTCGTGGCTATGTAGCTCAGTCGGTTAGAGCACGGCATTCATAATGCCGGTGTCGCTGGTTCAAGTCCAGCCATAGCCACCGATTCCGCTTATTTTTCGCCGTCCTTGCCAGGGTCCTTGCCGGGGTCTTTGCCGCGTCGGCCGAACGCTTTGCGGAAAGTGTCCGCCCGCTCGCTCAGCCGGCCGAGATACGTGTCTCTTTTCTGTCTCGTCGTCGAGGTCAAACCCCGTCTTTGCCCGTGAAACGGTGTTTTCGTTTTCGCGCCGCCCCAAAGCCGCGTCGCAAGGTCTCTTTCTTCGTGTTTGCGAATATCTCGTGGTTCGGCTTTCTTCAGCGTGCCGATTCGCTTGACGGTCGCGGCCGCCTCCCTGGTTTTGTCAAAAGCTATCCGCGGTATCCCGAAAGCAGCGCGTCGAAGTCTTCGTCTTCGTAAGCGAAGCCGGATGATTGCGTCCGCAGTTTTTGTAACGAACGCCGCAGCCTTTTCAGGTTGGCTTGAAGTCGTGCGTTGTCGGGAGCGGTGATGCGCGCCTTGTCGAAGTCCACCAAAAAGACCTTTGCGGCGTTGTCCGTGAGCAGTACGTTGTGCGCGTTGAGATCGGGGTGGTGTACGCCCGCGTCGTGAAAACGGCGGATCGTCGCGCCGATCGCACGCCATCGCTCAAGCGGCAGGCGCTTGTCGCTGCGGCTCTTCCCGACAAGCACCTGCGACAGCGGACGTACGTCGGGGATGCGGAACGTAATCAAGTCGGCGGTGTAGCACGGGCCGTTCACGCCGCCCGCGGCGCAGCGGCGGTATCGTGCGGCACAAGGGCGAGGAGCGGGCAGAGCCAGCCGTTGCAGCTCGGCGAGCAACCGCCATTCACGGAAGGAACGCACCGTGTCTTCCTTGCCGCCGAAGTAGACGTCGCGGACGAAGCGTCCGGGCAGGCCTCCGCGGCGGTAGTGCTTGAGCACGAACTCGCCGTCTTGCGCGCTGAAGAAAACCGCCGGCGTGCGCCCGTTTCGGGTTTCACGTTTGACCGCGCCCGCGCTGCGCAACGCGTCGAGGTCGAACCATTCGGGGGAGCATCGGGGCGCAGCGTCGCCGTCGTATAAGATATGTGCGTCGTTTTGCCGAATGAACAACTCTTTCATACTGATCAACCCGATGCCTGATTCGGTTTTCGCCACCGGCAACCCGCCGGACGCGATTTGTCTGGTGCGCCTGTCGGCCATCGGCGACGTGACGCACACCTTGCCGATAGTGAATACTATCAGGTCTTGCTGGCCGCAGACGAAAATCACCTGGATTATCGGCAAGACCGAGCTCGAGCTGGTGCGCGACCTGCCCGGCATAGAGTTCATCGCTTTCGACAAGCGTCGCGGCGCGCGCGCCTACCTCGACCTGCGCCGGCGCCTGCGTCGGCGGCGTTTCGACGTGTTGCTGTTGATGCAGTTGTCGTTGCGCGCGAATTTGATTTCCTTGTTCGTCGAGGCGCCAGTCAAGATCGGGTTCGACCGCCGCCGCGCCAAGGACTTGCATGGCTTGTTCGTCAACCGGCGGATCGAAGCGAAGATCGACCAGCACGTGCTCGACGCTTTCTTCGGTTTCACCCGGGCTTTGGGCATCACCGAGCAACGGTTGGTATGGGACCTCTGTTGCTCTCCTGAAGACCAGGCGTTCGCCGAGCGGCAATTGCCCGACGCCCCGGGGGTGCGCACCTTGTTGATCAGTCCGTGCGGAAGCCACCCGCGCAGGAACTGGCCGCCCGAACGCTACGCCGAGATTGCGGACTACGCCGCGCGCGTCCACGCGATGCGCGTCGTGCTCACCGGCGGTGCAAGCGCCGTCGAGCGCGACTACAGCCGGCGGATGACCGCGGCGATGCGCACCGAGCCGATCGACCTGATCGGCAAGACGACCCTGCGTCGGCTGATGGCGGTGATTGCGCGCGCCGATATCGTGATCAGCCCCGATTCGGGCCCGGCGCATCTTGCGACCTGCGCCGGCAAACCGGTGATCGGTCTGTACGCCGCGAGCAACCCGCACCGCACCGCGCCTTACTTGAGCATGCAATGGTGCGTCAACCGCTATCCCGACGCGGTGCGACGGTATCTCGGGAAAGGCTGGCGGGAGGTTCCGTGGGGCGCCAAAGTCAAGGAACCCGGGGTGATGGATTTGATCACCGTCGCCGACGTGCGTGAGCGGCTTGCGCGTTGGCTCGATGCCCCGGCCTGAACCGCATCCGTTTCGATCCGTCGGCTCGTCCAGGCGTTCGAGACAACGAGGGCTGCCGGTCTCGACCGGCATGAAGTCTTTGCCGTGCTCCGTTGCACGCGACGCGCCGGGGTCGGCTTCGGTGAAGTTCCGATACGTGTCTTACGGCGGCTCGTAACAAAGGCACGTATTCGATTTGGTGTTTGCCGTAAACAACGATGACGGTTTCGGCGACCTCGCGCAAAGTTCGCCTCGTGCCGTCGCGCCGTGAACCTCGAGTCAGAAGGTTCTTGAAGCCGACGTTTTCAGCCTCCTGTAGAGCGACGCCGCGTAGAAGAGGATGAACAGGGCGAGCAAGCATTCCTTCATTTCACCGGTGCTGACGTGGAAGTCCACCGGCAGGCCCGCGACAAGGGGCTGGATCAGCCGGTCGAGCGGGCGCACCAGCAGCACGAAAACGCTGACCGGCGTGCACGCGATGGTCGGCCACAGCCAGCCCGCGACTTCGCGCACCGCCGGTTCGATGCCGCGCAGCCGCAGATAAAGCGGCGCGATGATGCCGCCGATCAGCGCGGCGAGGGTCAGCAAGGCGCGCGGCAGCTGGTCGAACAACGCGTGCACGTTGTGCAGGTTCGTCTCTCGCTGGTCGTTTACGTTCTGCCACGCGTCCGGCGTTTCCCAGAAAAACAGGTGTTGTCCCCAGCTGATTTCTTCGCCGGCGAAATACACGGTGCCGAGCAACATCACGATAAGCCAGACCGGCAGGCGGGTAACGTGCAGGGCGATTGCCGTCGCGCGTGTGCGCACGATGAAGTAAACGGCGGCTGCGAGCAGCAGGAAGGTCAGGATTTCAAAGACGCCTTGTTCGCCGCTCAACCAGCTCACGTCGCCGAACGCCCATCGCAAAGCGTAAGGCGCCGCGACGAGCAGCAACGGTGTCCAGAAGTAAAGGCCGAACGGCAGGTCGGTGTGTTTTTTGCCGAACATGCCGCCTCGCTTATCCTCGTCTCGTTGCGTGCTTCGGTGGGCGACGCCGGCGGATGCGGCGTCTTTTGCCCGGGTTCCGCGGGCGCGCCGCGGCCGGCGAATCGGAGGGCTTGTGTTCGGGCGGTGATTTCAACTGGGGCCTCTCATTGAAGACGCCGGCGTACCGTCGGACCATATCGAGTTCGGCTGCGCGTCGTCGGCACCAACAAGGCTGGTTTAAGCCGGCGGCTCATGTCGGCATTCTACAGAATCGCGGGCGTCGGTGCTCGCCGCCGCATACAAGGCACCGGTGCGTTCATCACCGCGCGCTTTGTTTAGCCCGACCACGGGACGCGCACGATCGTCGGCGCCAGCCGCAACGGTTCGGTGTCGGACGCGCTCAAGCGCAGCTTCGGCGTCGAGGTGCGAGGCGGCACCGAGGTTGAAGCCACGTTCGCCGAACAAGACGTTGAGGTGCCGGTTGTCGCTTCGCTCGCCTCGAATCACCTTGGGTATCTTGAAGCCGTCGCCCAAGCCGCTGCTCAAGTCGTTGCCCGGGCCGCCGCCAGGGTGGGTTGTCACGTCTTCTGCGAAAAGCCCCTGCGGTGGCTCCTGTGGTGGCCCCTGTTATGGCCACGGGACGGCGTCTGTCCCGCCGCCGCGCCTTGTTCGTCAGCCTGCAATGGCCGCACGCCTTGTCTGCTTTCGACGCGTCGTACCCCGGCTCGCCGCCGGCGCAAGCGAAGTTGGTTTAAGCTGACGGCTCATGTCGACGTTCTACAGAATCGCGGTCGTCGGCGCTCGTCGCCGCAGACAAGGCATCGGCGCGTTCATCGCCGCGCGCTTTATCGAGCTCGGTCACGAGGTGTGCGCGATCGTCGGCGCCAGCCGAGACGGTTTGACGTCGGCGTCGGACGCGCTCAAGCGCGACCTCGGCGTCAAGGTGCGAGGCTACACCGAGGTTGAAGCTATGTTCGCCGAACAAGACGTTGACGTGCTGGTCGTCGCTTCGCCCGACTCGACCCACCTTGGGTATCTTGAAGCCGCCGTCCAAGCCGCCGCCGGGGCGGGTTGTCACGTCTTCTGCGAAAAGCCCCTGTGGTGGCCGCGGGACCGCGTCTGTCCCGATTCCGAGGCGGCGGCGCGAAAGACCGCGGACCTGGTCGAACGTTTCGACGCCCGCCGCCGCACCTTGTTCGTCAACCTGCAATGGCCGCACACCCTGTCTGCTTTCGGTGCGTTGTACCCCGGCTCGCCGCCGCCGGCACAAGACCTCGAGCGCTTTGAGATGCGGCTCAGCCCCGAGAGCACCGGTGCGCAGATGGTAGTGGACGCCGCGCCGCACTTGCTCAGCATGTTGCACCGCTTGCTTGGGGACGGCGAGGTCCTGAACGGCGTTGCGCGTTACGACGGCGCTGGGCGTGAAGCGTTGACGCTCAGGTTCGACTACCGCCACGGGCACGGCGAGACCCGGGTTACGCTCGCGCTGAAACGCCACCTCGGCCAACCCAAGCCGGCGGGCTACTCGATTAACGGCGATTGCGTCGAAAGACGCATCGGGATGCCCGATTACCTGCTATCATTGGCGTCCCGTGACCGGTGCATCCCCATGGACGACCCGCTGAAGCAGTCCGTCGAAGCATTCTTGAACGCAGTCCGACGCAAATCCTCGAATAACAAACGCGCGCTCGTTTCCGGTATGACGCAGCTGTGCCGATTGGTGCGCCTAAGTGAACAAGCGGGTGAGCAAGCGGGCGAGCGGCGGAGCGGGCAAGCCGGATGAGCGGGCGGATGCGCAAGATTCACTCCGACGCCGGCGAGGTTCTGATGACGGTCTCTCCGCTGATAGACCTGCGTGCGCAAACCGCTTCGCCGCGTGCTGCTCCCGCGCCGCAGGTGCAACCGCAGCCGATTCCGGGACGCGGCAGGCAGACCGAGCTGTCGCCGATTCACGACTTCATGAGCAAGCTGCTGCAGCCCGGCGTGATCGACGTCCTCAAGGAGTACGTGAACTGGCAGGTCGCACGGCGCGAAGGGCGCGCCCGCGGCGTCCCGCTCGAAACCGCGCTGGAGAGCGTTCCCGACCGTGCGCCGCTTTCGATCAACCTGGACGTGACGACCGCGTGCAACTACCGCTGTGACCACTGCGTGGACATGGACATCCTGAACAAGAAAATCAATTACGACCACGAAAAGCTCAAGGACGCGCTCAGCTTGCTGATGGACAAAGGCATGAAGTCGGTCATCATCATCGGCGGCGGCGAGCCGACCGCCTACCCCGGATTCGAGGACGTCGTGCGTCACCTCAAGGCGCGCGGCATGAAGATCGGCGTCGTCACCAACGGCAGCGCGATGAAAAAGATCAAGGCGGTCGCCGACGTGCTCGAGAAGGGCGACTGGGTCAGGCTGTCGTTGGACTCGGGCGCCAACGAAACGTTTCGTCGGATGCACAAGCCCGGCAGCAAGAAATGCACGCTCGACTGGATCTGCGGACAGATTGCGCCGATCAAGGACCTCAACGCCGATTTCCAAATCGGCTTCAGCTTCATCATCGTCTGGAACGACTGCGAAGCGAACGACGCAAAGATCATCGAGAACGTGCACGAGATTTACCTCGCCGCCGAACTCGCCAAGCGCAGCCGTTTCGACTACGTCTCATACAAGCCGTTTCTGGTCCGCGCCGAGTTGAACAACGCCGAAATCGTCGGGATGACGCAGGAACAGGAACGTGCCCGCCGGATTCTGGAGAAAGTACGCGCCGAGATAGACCGCGCGAAGACCTTGGAGGACGGCGCGTTCGGGGTGATTGAAAGCACCAACCTGCGCGTTTGGGAAAACGGCAGCTACCGCGACTACACCGAGCAGCCGCACCACTGCCACATGCAGTATTTCCGCCAGGTCGTCAGCCCGCTCGGCGTCTTCAATTGTCCGGTCTACCGCCACGTGCCGCAGGCCTTGCTCGGCGGCAAGCACGCCTATGCCGACGACTTGGCCGGGACGCAAAGGAATACCCTGCGCCTGATCGAGGCGTTCGACGCCACCGAGGAATGCAAGGAGGTCACCTGTCTGTACAACCACGCCAACTGGTTCATCGAGGACTTGATCCGCAACCCGGAGAAGCTGGCGGCGCTCGAGACCGGTGAAGACCGGCGCGATTATTTTTTGTAAGGGTTTGAATCGCTCTCCACCCGCGACGGGCGAACGAAGTGCACGATGTTCAAGGGCAAAAGCATATTGGTTACCGGCGGGACCGGTTCTTTCGGCAGACGGTTTATCGAAACCGTGCTTGAGCGCTTCCGTCCTGTGCGCCTGATTGTTTTTTCCCGCGACGAGCTCAAGCAGTTTGAGATGCAGCAGCGGCTTGACGCCCCCTGCCTGCGCTGGTTCGTCGGTGACGTGCGTGATTTGCAAAGGCTGCGCCAAGCGATGGAAGGCGTTGAAGTGGTGGTGCACGCCGCCGCGCTCAAGCAGGTGCCGACCGCGGAATACAACCCGATGGAATGCGTCAAGACCAACATCCACGGCGCGGAGAACGTCATTCAGGCGGGGGTTGAGGCCGGGGTTCGCCGGGTCATTGCATTGTCCACCGACAAGGCGGCCAACCCGGTGAATTTGTACGGTGCGACCAAGCTCGTGTCGGACAAGCTGTTTGTCGCCGCCAACAACACGGTGGGGACGCATCCCACGCGGTTTTCGGTCGTGCGTTACGGCAACGTCGTCGGTTCGCGCGGTTCGGTGGCGCCGCTTTTTTACCGGCTTGCACGCGAGGGCGCCGGCTACCTGCCGATTACCGATGAGCGCATGACTCGTTTTTGGATTACGCTGGACCAGGGCGTCGCTTTCGTCTTGCGGTGCTTTGAGAGGATGCGCGGAGGTGAGATCTTCGTGCCCAAGATTCCGTCGATCCGCATCGTTGACCTGGCGCGCGCCGTGGCGCCGGAGTTGCCGACCAAGATTGTCGGTATCCGCCCCGGTGAGAAGTTGCACGAGGTGATGTGCCCGGCGGATGACTCACACTTGACCCTCGAGTTTGACGACCATTACGTCATCCGTCCCACGATTACCTTTTTCAGGCGCGACGATAACGACTTCGTCGTCAACGCCTTGAAGGAGGAAGGCGTCGCGGTCAAGCAAGGGTTTGAATACAACTCGGGTTCCAATCCCGAATTTTTGACGGTTGAGCAGATTCGCGCCTTGCATGAAACCGCCGGCGGTTTGAGAGAAGAGAATTGATTCCTTACGGCAGGCACAGCGTTTCCTTGGAAGACGTGGAAGCGGTACGCGAAGTGCTGTCGTCGGACTTTCTGACTCAAGGGCCGCAGGTGCCGGCGTTCGAACGCGAGACGGCCGACCTTTGCCGCGCCGTTCACGCTTGCGCCGCCAGCAGCGCGACGTCGGCTTTGCACCTTGCCTGCCTGTCGCTCGGGCTGGGGCCGGGAGACTGGCTGTGGACTTCGCCGATTACTTTCGTGGCGTCGGCCAACTGTGCCTTGCATTGCGGCGCACGGGTGGATTTCGTGGACGTGGACCCGGATACCGCCAACCTGAGCGTCGAACGTCTCGAACGGAAACTCAAGCGCGCGGACAAGGACGGGCGGCTGCCCAAGATCATCGTGCCGGTGCATCTCGCCGGGCAGTCTTGCGACGTGCGCGCCGTGCGTGACCTGGTCGAGCGGTACGGTTGCCGCGTCGTCGAAGACGCCTCCCACGCCGTCGGCGGCGATTATCTCGACGATCCGGTGGGGTCTTGCCGCTATTCCGACGTTACGGTGTTCAGTTTTCACCCGGTGAAAATCATCACCACCGGCGAAGGAGGAATGGCGTTGACGCGGTCGTCGGAACTCGTGGAGAAGATGCACCTGTTGCGTTCGCACGGGGTTACCCGCGAGCCTGAGAAGATGACCCGCGCCCCCGACGGGCCGTGGCATTACCAGCAGATTGCCTTGGGCTTCAACTACCGCATGACCGATATTCAGGCGGCGTTGGGGCGCAGTCAGCTGCGCCGTCTCGGTCGGTTTGTCGCGCGGCGCCGCGAGCTCGCCGAGCGTTACGATGAACTGCTCAAGGGTTTTCCGGTGCAGCCTTTGCGACAACGTCCATACGCGCGCAGCAGTTTTCATTTGTATATCGTTCGCGTCGAGGCGTCGCGTCGGGCCGGGGTCTTTTCTTTTCTGCGCCAAGCCGGAATTGGCGTCAACCTGCACTATATTCCGGTTCACACCCAGCCGTACTATCGGCGGATGGGTTTCGCCGACGGGGATTTCCCCGCCGCCGAGGCTTATTACCGCGAGGCGATCAGCCTGCCTCTGTACCCGGACTTGGGCGAAAGCGAGCAGGACGCCGTGGTGTCGGCGTTGGAAAGGGCGTTGGCGTGAAGACGGTCGCGATTATCCCCGCGCGCGGCGGCAGCAAACGTATCCCGCGCAAGAATCTGCGTCCGTTTTGCGGCAAGCCTATCATCGCTTATTCAATCGAGACCGCGAAAAGCACTGGCCTGTTCGACGAAGTGATCGTCTCCACCGACGATGAGGAAACCGCCGAGACCGCGCGGCGCCACGGTGCGGCAACGCCTTTTGTCCGTCCCCCTGAACTTTCGGATGACGTTACCGGCGTGGCCGCCGTGGTCGCGCACGCGTTGCGCGAGCTGGCCAAGCAGGGCGAGCACCCCTCGGAAGTGTGCATGATTTACGCGACGGCGCCGCTGATGCGCGCGCGTGACCTCAAGGCGGGCTGCCAAAGGTTTCGATCTTTCGACGGGGACTTCGTATTCTCCGCCGTCGCTTTCGATTCTCCGATTTTTCGGGCTTTCGGAATGGAAGCCGATGGAACGGCGAAGATGTTCTGGCCCGAGCATTACCGGAAAAACTCCCAGGACTTTCCCGTCGCCTACCACGACGCCGCGCAGTTTTGTTGGGGGCGGCGGGAAGCGATGCTCGAAGACGACGCAGTCTTCTTTTCTTCGCGTTCCATGCCTTTCGTCGTTCCCCACGAACGGGCGGTTGACGTTGATACGTCCGAAGACTGGCGATTCGCCGAACTGCTGTATCGGGCGTTGCAGTCGAGCGGTGAGCTCTGACCTCTTGCTTGCTCGGTCGTTCGCCGACGATGGAATCCCTTTCAGCATTGCCGCCGGGTTCAGCGTGAATATCGCAATCCGGGTTGACGCCTCCCGCGTCATCGGCAGCGGACACGTGATGCGTTGCTTGGCGCTGGCCGACGCGTTGCGCGCGCAAGGCGCCTCGGTGCATTTTGTATGCCGCGCGCACGACAACCACCTCGCCGGGCTGATTCGCGGTGAACGCCACGCTTGCACCACGTTGGATTCGGTGCCCGGCGAGGACACTGATGAGACGGAGCGCGAACCGCCGTCTCCGTACGCGGCTTGGCTCGGGGTTCCGTGGCGGCAAGACGCCGAGGAAACCGGTGAGGTTGTAAGGGAATCCTTCGATTGGCTGGTGGTTGACCATTACGCGCTGGATTGGCGCTGGGAGTCGGCGTTGCGCCCACGGGTCAAGAACGTCATGGTGGTTGACGACCTGAGCTCCCGCCGCCACGATTGCGACGTGTTGTTGAACGCGGTGCACGGGAAGCGCGCCGTAGATTACCGGGGGCTGACCCCGCCCGGTTGCCGTTTTCTGTTGGGTTCCGAGTTCGCCATGCTGCGTCCCGAGTTCGCCGAACGTCGTTCGGCGGCGCTGAAGCGCCGGCAAGAGGGCGATGAGGTTCGGCGCGTTTTGATTGCTTTCGGCGGGATGGATCCCGACAACCTGACCGCGCAGGCTTTGGAGCAAGTCGTCGGGGCGGACTTGCCCGCCGGTGCGAAGATTGACGTCGTTCTCGGCTCGGGTTTTTCCCGCGCCGCCGAAATCAGGAGGCAAGCCGAGGCCGTGCCGGTCGAAATCGAGGTTGCCGTCGCCGTTGATAACATGGCCGAGAGGACGGCGCGAGCCGACTTGGGCGTCGGAGCGGGCGGCGTCAGCGCTTGGGAGCGTTGCTGCCTGGGCCTGCCTTCGGTTACCGTGGTCACGGCGGAAAACCAAAAGCCCAACGCAGTGGCGTTGCACAAAGAACAAGTCAGTGAGGTTGTCTTGTCTGAAAACTTTGCTCGTGATTTTAATCCCGCGTTCCTGCGCGCGACGCGCGACCGGACGTGGTACCGGCAAGCGGCGCTTCGGGCTGCGAGGCTTTGCGACGGACAAGGCGCCGTGCGGGTGGCCGACGCGTTGACGGGACGGTGAAAGCGCGCACCGAATTCCTTTGCCGCCACGGCAAACTGCGCCCGGTGAACGATGCCGATCTGGAAGACCTGCGTCGCTGGCGCAACCACCCCAAGGTAAGAAGGGCGATGATTACCCGCCACGAGATTCCTCCGCAAGAGCACGCCGCTTGGTGGGAGAAGACCTGTAACGACGACGCCAAGCGTTGGTATATCTACACTGAAACCGGAGAGCCTTCCGCGGTGGTTGGTTTTTTTCGCCTGGATTGGAACCGAAGAACCGGCTGGTGGGGTTTTTACCTGTGCGACTATTCCGACGAGTCGTCCGCCGGTCGCCGAGAATTGGCGCAACGCATCGTCGAAACCGCCGTCGAGCACGCTTTCAAGGAATTGAATCTTCGTCTGTTGCTGTGTGAAGTGTTCGAGAGCAACGCGGCGGCGGTGCGTTTGTACCGGCAGCGCGGGTTTGTCGAATCCGAGGTTTCTCCGAGCAAAGCCGGCATTGGTTTGGTCGTGCTGGAGCTGAAAAATGCGGCGGCTTGAGTGAAAACCGTGAATTTCAACGGGCGTGAGCTTGGGCCGGGGCAAGCGCCGTACGTCGTTGCCGAGCTGTCGGCCAACCACAACGGCAGCCTCAAGCGGGCGCTTCGCCTGATCGAGGCGGCGGCGGCGGCCGGTGCCGACGCGGTCAAGCTGCAAACCTACCGGGCGGACACCATCACGCTGGAATGCGCCGGCGAGGACTTTCAGCTTAACGAGGGGCCGTGGGTGGGCAGGACGCTTTACGAGTTGTACGAATGGGCGCATACGCCGTGGGAATGGCACGAGCCTTTGTTCCGCAAGGCGCGGGACTTGGGGTTGACGGCTTTCAGCACGCCTTTTGACTTCTCGGCGGTGGAGTTCCTGGAGAAGTTGGACGTGCCCGCTTACAAGATTGCTTCTTTCGAGCTGGTTGACCTTGAGTTGATACGTTGCGCCGCGCGCACCAGAAAGCCTTTGATTATTTCGACCGGTATGGCGAACGCAGACGAAATTGGCGAAGCCGTCGCCGCGGCCCGCGAAGCGGGGTGCCGTGAACTGGTACTGCTGCATTGCGTCAGCAGCTACCCCGCCGCGGTCGCCGACTGCAAGCTCAAGACCATACCCGACATGATGCAGCGATTTGACGCGCCCGTCGGGCTGTCCGACCACACCGTGGACAACGTGGTTGCGATTTCAGCGGTGGCGCTCGGTGCGTGCATGATCGAGAAGCACGTCACCTTGGACCGTAACGGCGAAGGGCCTGACGACGCCTTTTCTCTGGAGCCGCAAGACCTCAAAGTGCTCTGCCGCAGCCTGAGGACGGCTTGGGACGCCCTCGGCGAAGCGGATTACGACCTCAAGTCCGGAGAGAAAGGGATGGTGCGGTTTCGTCGTTCGCTGTACGTCGTTGAAGATATGCGCAAAGGGGATTTATTCACCGCGGATAATACGCGCAGCATACGCCCCGGTTACGGTTTGCCGCCCAAGTATCTCGGCGCGGTGCTCGGCAAGGTCGCGGCTTGCGACGTGCCTCGGGGCACCGCGCTCGACAAGAGCATGGTTTCAGGATTCGAAGGCGCGGATTAGACCGCGCCGGATTTTTCCGGCAAGAACGTCGAATCGCGGTTGCTGCCGCTTAGGTGTCGGACGTCTTTCTTCTTTTGGTGCCGTCCGCCGACACCGGCTTTCTTTCTTTGCCGTCAATCTTCGTGCCGTATTTGCCGTTCGCATAGTATCTTCTGAGTATCCTGTGGCGGAGGATCCTCCTGAAAAACCCTTTCACGTTTTTATGCTTCGCCAGCGGCATGCCGTTAATCGGTTTTAGCAGCCCACACGCCAGAGAGTTTTCGCTGAGATATTTCGCGTAACTCATCTCAAAGCACGGAATCGCGCGAGCTGGCCATATTCGGGAATACTCCGCTACGTCTTGTTTGTCGAGATGAAAGTCGTAAGGTGCGGCGGGGTGCAGCGGCAGGAAGAAAGCACAATCGTTCAAGGTGATGGTTCGTTCATAGAGACGAGGGGCGTGGTCGGTAATCCAAAAATCGTCGGTTTCACGGAACCGCCGGGTCCAGTAAGGCCCCTTTTCCCACCCCCGGTGGCAGATATTGGTCCCGGCGATTCCCGCTTGTTGGTACTTTTCGAAAAAAACCTTCAGCCAGTCCGACGACGGGCATTCGGAAAAACAAGTGTCGCCGTTCATGAAAAAGAGGAAATCGGCCTTGTCTCTCAGATACAGAAGAGCGGCCATAATGGAAGTGTAAAAGTACGGGTTCTCAGACCAGAACCGCGTTTCGTCAACGTTGAATAGATGCAATTTGCCCTTGACGTATTCCGGGGCGTGTATCCAATCGTCAAAAGAACCCGAATCGACAAACGCGGCGGCTTTGCTTTTTGCCTTCTCCAATGTCTTCTTGCGGCTGAAGTTGTTCAGTATCAAAAGTTTCCCGGTAAAATCCGGGCCTAAAGCGCGCTGAGTCATGTCCACTCTTTTGGGGTCCAGAGTGACCTTGTAATCCCGCTCCCAAGCGTTTGTGCAGAACCAGATTTTCACGCTTCACCTCGTCGCCTCGTTGATGATGCCGGCGAGCTTCTCGGCGTTCTCTTCCGCAGAGAAGTTTCCGACCAGCGGGAGGACGTCCGGGCTGACGATGGCTTCCATCATGTTGTGCAGCAGCTTGGCGTGGGCTGATTCGACGTCGGCGTGAGAAAAATCGGCCGCCAGTACGTCGTCGAGGGTCAGGCCGTCGGCGTAGCGAACGACGCCGGGGAAGCTTCTGTACGGTGCGTCGCCGAAAATCAGTACTTTCTTGCCGAACCTCAGGGCTTCCAGGCCGGCGGTGCCGGCGACCGTCGAGACGAATTCCGCCTTTTCGATCAAATCAAACGTGTCGCGTTCCTTGCCCACGTAAAAGACTCCCGGGATTTTTCCGAGGCGCGCGAAGAACAAAGGCCCGCGCGAATGGAACGTCTGCTTCGGGTTTTCCTTGACCACGATGTTCCGGTCGTCCGGCAGCATCGCTCTTAAACGTTCGATCGCCAGAATTTGGTCGACAAACTCTCCTCCCCAGCTGACCGTTGTCAATTCCGGTTGCAGATGCAGGGGGAAATAAACGAACTTGCCTTCGGGGAGAGATTTCGCCAGCGCACGTTTGTAGTTTTTCTTGAACTTCGCGTGTTTCCTGAGGTTTATTACCTGGTACAGCAGCAAATCGAAGTCGAACCTGAACAGCAACAGGAAAGCCTTGAGGTAGCGGTTGGTCTTGTATTTCCTTTTCATGTAGTAGGGAGTCTTGCGCAGTTTCTTTTCGATTTTCACGGGGGGAAGGGTGTCGGCGTTTTCCAGCGACCCGGTTTCGTTCATGTTCTCGGTCAGGAATACTTTGCCCGGCTCGGTCGACGCTTGCAGCATGAACGTCTTGACGCCGAGCTCCTTGGCCACCAGATAAAGGATGAAATCCGGGCCGCGGTGCGGGATTCTGGAGAAGAACGCGTAATCTATGCGGTTGGTTCTTACCAGGTCCAGAAAGAGGTGCGTGTAGACGTGCATCGCGTCCATCATGTCTATAAAGTTGTGTTCGGCGTTGAGTGCGGGGTATCTGCTGTACATGTAGAGAAAGGTGTTTGCGTGAGGAATGATTCTTTTGTAAATCCTGACGAAATCCTTGTGGTGGCGGTAATCGGCCTTGAGCCGGTTGCTGTTTTTTCGGAACTTCAGTTGCTTATACAAATCGTCCATGTAATGCGTCGGTGTTCGGAACTTCTTTTTGTCTATCCAGACCTTGATTTCAAGATCGTCGGCGAGGTGGTCTTTCAGTCCGCGCGTATAGTCGTCTCCGAACTTCCAGAGCAGGATATTCTTCTTGCCGTCTGTCACGATTCAGGCGCCGAGTTCACCCGGCGAGGTGTCTTCCTTCCTTCCTGGGTGCCGCCCCGAACCGTTTGCTCAGGTTGACGCCGCCGTTCCTCCAGAACTTGAATGTCCTCGACCATCGCGGCGGTGGAGGAGTGCCGAGATAGATCTCGAGCAGTTCGTCGTCGCCGACCGCCGGGATGGTCAGCGAGCTCAAGTCCTTCAGGTCGCCGATTCTTTTTATCCACGGCGTCGTGATTTTCGTTTTCGAGACCTTGTCGTAATCCAGCACGTAGTAGGCGGCATCCTGTATCTTTTCCGCTGGAGCGGTCGCCGTGGGTCGAGGAAAGTGTGCTTGAACGTTCTTGGTGTGAAAGTCGCCGTGGCGCAGGTTTGCGTCGTGGATGCGCTTTATGATGGAAACCAGTTTTTTCGCCAGCTGCAAGTAGTGATCTTTCGGTTCGTTCTCGGCCTTTTGCAGCAGTTTCTTGACCGACGTTTGCCCCGGGAGTTTGCGGTACAGGAAGTAGCTTCTCTTGTCGAGAATTCCCCGCTTGCAAGTCCAGAACGCCAGGGGTTCGGCAACGGGCAGTCCGGCGGCGTATAAGGCCGCCGCACCGCGGAAACTGATCTTGCAATAGTCCTTGTACAGGCCGGTCAGGAACAAGTCTATTTTTCTCGAGAGCCTGTAGCGGGGATCTATGCGGGAAACTTTCATCACCACTTCTCGCTGGATTTGCGGCAAGTGAAACGTGTACAGTCGGTTGCGCGGCCTGCTGCCGTCGTGGTTCAGGGCGGCGTCGGGCCGTTCGTACGGGATGAAGCCTTCCGAGGCGATCCACCCGGTCAGGAACGTTCGGATCTCCGGCTCGGGGGAGACGACGTATCTCCCGCGCCGGTAACCGCCTCTGCAAGCGGCGGGAGAAGTAAGCTTGGAATGACCTTGTGCCACTGGTTCGCAGGAAACGGTTGCGGGATTATACTCAAGAACGTCTGGTCAATCACCGATAACCCTCTGCTTCACGGGCCAATCTTTCTTCGATCTTTCTTCGGTGCCCCGCGGTGTCCGGGCGGGGTCTTTTGCCGCGCCGTTCTTCGATTTCACCGGACGTCGACCGGCCCCGGAAATCAGCCCGGCGGATCAGGCCGGAAATGGCGCGGGGTTTGCAACGCTTGCCGGGTGCCGCCAAGCGGTCGTCGTACAAGACGGGTAGGGTGGCCGCGCGTTGCCCTGCGTTGCCGTGCGTTCGGCGGCGCGTACGCTCAGATCCCCCCGGAGAATTGCCGCCGAACGCTGGAATCGCGCGCCGCTTCATCCGTCACACCCCGTAAAACTCCCGGTACCAAGCGACAAAGCGTCGCACGCCTTCGCGCAGAGGCGTCGCCGGCTTGAAGCCGACGTCTTTTCCGAGGTCCGCGACGTCGGCGAACGTCGCGGGCACGTCGCCGGGCTGCATCGGCAGCATATTCATCGTCGCTTTCACGCCCAGCGCTTCTTCCAGGTAGGCGATCAGGTCGGTCAGTTGTTCGGGGTGGTGATTGCCTATGTTGTAAAGCCTGTACGGCGCGTCCGAGTTCGCCGGGTCGAGCGGTCCGTCCGCCGCGAGCTCGCCGGGTTGCGCTACGCGGGCGATGATCTTGACGACCCCTGCGACGACGTCGTCGATGTAAGTGAAGTCGCGTTGCATGTCCCCGTGGTTGAAGACGTCGATTGCGCGCCCCGCGAGCATCGCTTCGGTGAAACGGAACAGCGCCATGTCGGGTCTGCCGCGCGGGCCGTAGACGGTGAAGAATCTCAGCCCGGTGCACGGCAGGCGGTAGAGGTGTGCGTAACTGTGGGCCAGCAGCTCGTTCGCCTTTTTGGTCGCGGCATACAGCGACAATGGATGATCGGTACCGTGGTGCTCCGAGAAAGGGACCTCTTTGTTTGCCCCGTAGACCGAGCTCGACGATGCAAATACCAGGTGTTTGACCGCGTTCTCCCGG
The DNA here is from genome assembly GCA_964347615.1 of uncultured Chromatiales bacterium. Lineage (GTDB taxonomy): Bacteria > Pseudomonadota > Gammaproteobacteria > Poriferisulfidales > Oxydemutatoraceae > CAYFZO01. Next base: position 3,134 of record CAYFZO010000001.1, on the reverse strand, counting down.
CACGCCTCAAGCACGTTTGCGAAACCCGCGAGGTTGGATTGCACGTAGGCGTCAAAGCGTTTGAGCGAGCCGCGCACGCCGGCTTGCGCTGCCGCGTGAAAGACCACGTCGAACCGCGTCTCTTCAAACAGTGCCTTGACCGCGTCGTGGTCGGCGACGTCCGTCTTGGCGAATCCGAACTCGGGAAACGCTTCCAGACGTTTCAGCCGCGCCAACTTGAGATTGACGTCGTAGTAGTCGTTCAGGTTGTCAATGCCGCGGACCCGCTCGCCAAGCTCGAGCAAACGCTCCGCCGTCGCCGCGCCGATGAATCCCGCGGCGCCTGTAATTAATATCGTCATCGCGCGTTGCTGAAAAGGTTGTGGACTTAGCCGCCGGCACCGGGTGTTCCAAGCCGTCGTCCGTCGGCTTGCCGACGTATGAGGTCGGCGGGTAATGACGGAGAATTATATACATATAGTTCCTTCGCGATATCGCCGCGCACCGCGCCAACGTGCATCTGAAGTGGCGTCGCCGAACGGCGCAAGGAGTGCCATCCGTGGCTGGCCGGGCTTGCTTCCGGGCGCCGCGGCGCATTTTGCCCCGACTTAACCTCCCCCGGGCTGATCGAAACACATCAAGCTTTTGTTTTTCCTCGTGTTTTCGGCGTAACACAGGGAGGTGCAACACCTACTGCCCCCCTGCATTTTCGTCTCGTCATCCCTCTGAACCCGTACACATAGCAGAAAGCAAGGAGTTTTTATGTCACACTTCCCGTCGTTGCTTTTTCAAGTTTAAACTGCCGGAGTGCTGCTTGGTGGGCGACGAGAGTAGAAAGACAGCGAGCTCACGGAGGGCATCAGCGTTGTGTGGCTCTTTATAAATGCGCGCTCTGAACAGAGCGAGTACCATAACCTTGTTTCCACGAGCCAAACAGATTAATCCTTTGACACGTTTACATCCTTCATCACGTCCGGCGGAGACGAAGACGGTGTCGCGCTGGCGGTTTTTGCTTTGCGGTTTTCTGTTCTCATTGCTTGGGTTTGCCGCCTCCGGCGTTCACGCGCAAGAACCAACTCCTCAGTCGACTTTGTCTTTTGATCCTGCATTTTTGGAGTTGACAACGACGGGTCTTTTGGAGTTGACAACGACGGAAGGCGCGGAGGCCAAGGTCGTTGTTTTGCTTTCCCCAGCACTTTCCATGGACGTTACGGTTGCCTACAGGATCGAAGGGCATGAGGCTGATGGTTACAACCCGGCTGAGCCCGCTGACTACGGCGCGCCGCCCGGCATGGTCACGATTGAGGCGGGGAATACGACCGCGGCCATCGTAATCGACATCAACGACGATGAAGAGGTCGAGCCGCCGCGAGAGGCTTTCAAGGTGGTTCTGCAACACCCCTCTGCTGGCGCGCCCTACAGGTTGGGTGGAACTTCTCAAACCACGGCAATCGTGGTTATCAAGGAAGGCGTGTGCGACAGGACGCCGCAAGTTCGGGATGAGATTTTGGAGGACATCGGCGGCGTCAGCGACTGCGCCGAGGTGACGGATGACGATTTATCCGGGGTGACGGTGGCTTTGCAATTACACAATGAAAACATTGCTACTCTCAAAGCCGGTGATTTTTCAGGTCTCGGCAACTTGAGCGGGTTATACCTCGATCGCAATCAACTGAGAACCTTGCCGACGGGTGTCTTTTCAGGTCTCGGCAACTTGGAGCTGTTATGGCTCTATAACAACCAACTGAGCACCTTGCCGATGGGTGTTTTTTCAGGTCTCGACAGCTTGGAGCGGTTGCTCCTCTATAACAACCAACTGAGCACCTTGCCGACGGGTGTTTTTTCGGGTCTCGGCAACTTGGAGCGGTTGGACCTCAATAACAACCCACTGACCATATTGCCGGCGGGTATATTCGTCGGCTTGACGCTGAGTCAATTGACCTTGCCGCCAAGTGTTGCTGAGCTGCCTTTACGGTTCGTTCCGGTGGACGAATCAGGGAGCCCGGCTTCCGCGCGGGTGAGGGTGGGATTGGCGCAGGGTGCCCCGTTTGACGTGTCGGTTGACTTGTTCGCGGTCAACGCCACGTTGTCAATCAACATGGCATTGATTCCCCAAGGGACCACCCAAAGCGAGGTTTTCACGGTGCGGCGGGAGAATCCGGGCGAAGCGGTCGTCGTGGGCTTCGCTGGTGGCACCTCGGATGCACCGCCGAATTCGGGGGTTGAATTCAACATTTCGAACGTGTTTGTGATGGAGGGCGTCGAACATTCAGTCGTGTGGATTCCCCCGAACCTGCTGGGCGGGGTGGCGTCAGCGAGGGAAGGGGAGACTGTGATGATTACCGTCCGGGCAGCCCCGGCGCCGTCGGAGGCGCTGACGATCAGCTATGGAATTGACGCGGATGGCGACGACGCCACGACCGATGCCGACGGGAACGACTACACCGACGCCACCGGCGGCACGGTCACGATTGAGGCGGGCGAGGAGAGCGCGACCATTGAGGTTCGAATCACCGACGACGACGAAATCGAAGCGCTTAGAGAGTTTTTCAAGGTGTTCCTGACCGCCCCGCCTGAAGGCGCAGCCTACGCACTGGCTTCTCAAACCACGGCGATCGTGGTGATTGAGGAAGGCGTGTGCGACAGGACACCGCAAGTTCGGGGTGAGATTTTGTCGGAAATCCGCGGCGTCAGCGATTGCGCCGATGTGACGGGTGACGATTTATCCGGGATAACGGGAACTTTGGATCCGAGAGATATAAACATTGCCACTCTCAGGGGCGGTGATTTTTCGGGTCTCGTCAATGTGGAGCAGTTATACCTCGACGGCAACCCACTGAGCACCTTGCCGGCGACCGTGTTTTCAGGTCTCGGCAACTTGGAAGAGTTATGGCTCTATAACAACCAACTGAGCACCTTGCCGGCGACCGTGTTTTCAGGTCTCGGCAACTTGCGGGAGTTGGACCTCAGAGGCAATCAACTGACCACCTTGCCGGCGGGTGTCTTTTCAGATCTCGGCAACTTGGAAAATTTGGAACTCTCCAGCAATCGACTGACCACCTTGCCGGCGGGTGTCTTTTCAGATCTCAGCAACTTGGAAAATTTGGAACTCTCCAGCAATCGACTGACCACCTTGCCGGCGGGTGTCTTTTCAG